>NZ_CP038213.1:2400000-2728228 GCF_004526345.1 Ornithinimicrobium flavum
GAGCCCGAGGAGATCGACCGGCTGCTCGGCGTCGGTGGCGAGGGTCGCCCCGGGAGCCTGGAGGAGGCCTTCCCCGGTCTGCGCGTGGTCAACCACGAGTGGGCGGACCCGGACATGCTCGTCCACGTCGGCACCGTCCCGGCCGCCCGGATCGCCGAGCTGTCCGAGGGGCGGCTCGAGGTGGACGCCCCCATCGTCATCAACCGGCACGTCGTGGAGGCCGACACCGCGATCGTCGTCGGCCCGGTCTTCCCGCACGAGGTCGTGGGGATCTCCGGGGGCAACAAGTACTTCATCCCCGGCGTGGCGAGCCAGGAGTTCATCGACATGACCCACTGGGTCGGCGCGCTCATCACCTCCACCGAGATCATCGGCACGACCGGCATCACCCCGGTCCGCGCCATGATCAACGAGGGGGCGGCGATGATCCCGACCCGCCGGCTGGCCCTGTGTTGCGTGGTGCGCTCGGGCAGCGGCGACCTGGAGGCGGCCGCCTTCGGCACCCCGGAGGACGCCTGGGCCGCCACCGCGGCGATCGCCTCCGAGACGCACGTGGAGTGGCTCGACGAGCCGATGCAGCGGGTCATCGCGGTCATGCCCACCCGCTACGACGACATCTGGACGGCCGCCAAGGGCGGTTACAAGACCGAGCCCGCGATCGCCGACGGCGGCGAGGTGGTCATCTACGCGCCGCACGTGACCGAGGTGTCGGAGACCCACCACGAGATCTACGACATCGGCTACCACTGCCGCGACTACTTCGTGAAGCAGTGGGACGACTTCAGGCACATCCACTGGGGGGTGCTCGCCCACTCCACCCACCTGCGCGGGCAGGGGACCTACGACCCGCAGACCGGGGAGGAGCGTCTGCGGATCCGGGTGACCCTGGCGACCGGCATCCCCCGCGAGGTGTGCGAGCGGATCAACCTGGGCTACCTCGACCCGGCCACCGTCGACCTGGAGGCCCTCGCGACGGAGCCCGGCACCACGGTGATCCCCAACGCCGGCGAGGTCCTCTACCGGCTCAGGCCGTCCTGACCGGTCCGGTCGAGCCGCGGACGACCAGCCGGACGGGCACGACCTGGGTCTGCTCCCGTGACTCGGTCCCGCCCGCCACCTGGGCCAGGACCGCCCGGGCGGCGATCTCCCCCAGGACGGTGACCGGCTGCGCCACCGTCGTCAGCCCGGGGCGGACGATGTCGGCGCTGATGGTGTTGTCGAAGCCGACCACGCTCACCTCGTCCGGCACCTCGACCCCCAGCTCCTGCAGGCCCCGGATCACCCCCACGCCGACCTGGTCGTTGTAGGTCTGGACGGCCGTCAGCCCCGCGCGCACGATCTCCTCCGCCGCGGCCCGACCACCCACCATGGTCGGCTGCACCGGACCGATCCGGACGTCGGTGAGCATCAGCTCGTGACAGGCCTCGCGGACCGCCCGCCACCGCGCCCCGTCCGCCCAGGACGCGTCCGGCCCGGCGACGTACCCGATCCTGGTGTGCCCCAGCGAGGCCAGGTGCTCCACGGACCGCCGGACGCCACGGGCGTTGTCGGGGTGGACGCACGGCAGGCCGGGCACCCTGCGGTTGAGCACCACCAACGGGACCTGCCGGGCGAGCCCCCGCAGCTCGGTGTCCGAGAGGCGGGAGGAGGTGACGATCAGACCGTCGGAGGCCGCCAGCGTGCGGCGCAGGACCTGGCGTTCCTGCGCCGCCGACTCGCGGCAGTCCGCGACCACCAGGCTGACGTCCGCCTCGGCGGCCGCGTGCTCGGCACCACGGATGATGCCGAAGTAGTAGGGGTTGGTGATGTCGCTGACCGCCAGCGTGATGACGCCGGCCCGGGACCGGACGGGGGCCCGGAAGAGCGGCTCAGCGCGGTAGCCGAGCCGCTCCGCGGCGTCGTGGATACGTTGGGCGGTCGCGCTGCTGACCCGGCCGGGGCGGGAGAAGGCCCGGCTCACCGTCGACGGGTGCACCCCGACCTCGCGGGCCACGTCGTAGATGGTCGCCCTGCCGGGGCTGCCGGCCTCCTCGCCTGCCACCCGTCCACCCTATCCCCCCGGCAACTTCTGGCAACAGGCTGTGGCCGACGCGGTCGGCCCCGACGATGGGGGGACGCCCACCGAAGGAGCTCCCATGACCGCATCCGCAGACCCCCGTCCGTCCGAGCAGCCACCCGCCGCGCCCGAGGAGGCCGCGGCCGAGCCCGCGACCGCCCCGGCCACCGACGTCCTCGACCCCTCGGGCGGGGCGCCGGGCCCGACTGCGGCGGGCGGGGTCGCTGCCGAGGCCGCCGTGGGGGTCGTCGGCATGGCGGTCATGGGCAGCAACCTGGCCCGCAACCTCGCCCGACGGGGGCACGTGGTCGCCGTCTTCAACCGCACGACCGCCCGGACCGAGGCCGTGCTGACGGCCCACGGGCACGAGGGGACCTTCCTCGCGGCGCCGGACCTCGAGACCTTCGTGGCCTCCCTGGTCCGCCCGCGGCGGATCATCGTCATGGTGCAGGCCGGGCCGGGCACCGACGCGGTCCTCGACGCCCTCGTCCCCCTGCTCGAGGAGGGTGACATCGTCGTCGACGGCGGCAACGCCCACTACCAGGACACCCGTCGCCGCGAGCAGCGGCTGCGCGGGGAGGGCCTGCACTTCGTGGGGGCCGGCATCTCCGGCGGCGAGGTCGGTGCCCTCGAGGGACCCTCGATCATGCCGGGCGGGTCGCCGGAGTCCTACGCCGCGCTCGGCCCGATCCTGGAGAGCATCGCGGCCGACGTCGACGGCGAGCCGTGCTGCGCCCACATGGGTCCGGACGGTGCCGGTCACTTCGTCAAGATGGTGCACAACGGCATCGAGTACGCCGACATGCAGTTCATCGCCGAGGCGTACGACCTGCTGCGCGCGGCCGGGGTCGAGCCGCAGGCGATGTCCGAGACCTTCCGCCGGTGGAACGAGGGCGACCTCGACTCCTACCTCGTCGAGGTCACCGCCGAGGTGCTGGCCCAGCAGGACGCCCGCACCGGCGACGCCCTGGTCGACTCGATCGTCGACGCCGCGGGTCAGAAGGGCACCGGGTCCTGGACCGTCCAGGCCGCCCTCGAGCTGGGCGTGCCGGTGAACGCCATCGCGGAGTCGGTCTTCGCCCGCTCGGCCTCGAGCCACCCCGAGCTGCGCGCCGCCGCCCGGGGGGCGCTGGCCGGGCCTGCGCGGACGATCGACCTCGAGGGTGGTCTCGACCGCTTCGTCGAGGACGTGCGGCAGTCGCTGTGGTCGGCCAAGGTGGTCGCCTACGCCCAGGGCCTGCACCTCATCCGCGTCGCCTCCGACACCTACGGCTGGGACGTCGACATCGAGTCCGTGGCCCGGATCTGGCGGGCCGGGTGCATCATCCGCGCCCGGCTCCTGGAGCGGATCCGCAGCGAGTATGCCGCGCACCACCTGGTCACCCTGCTGGAGGCGCCGGGGATCAGGGACGGTCTGGCCGGGACCCAGGAGTCCTGGCGACGGGTGGTCGGGGTGGCGGCCCGGGCCGGGGTGCCCGTCCCCGGCTTCGCCGCCTCGCTGGCCTACTACGACACCCTGCGGGCGGACCGGCTGCCCGCCGCCCTCGTCCAGGGCCAGCGCGACTACTTCGGGGCGCACACGTATGGTCGGGTCGATGAAGAGGGCAGCTTCCACACCGACTGGTCCGGGGACCGCTCCGAGGCCCGTGTCGGCTGAGCTGCCCCCGCCACCGGCCCACCTCGTCGGGGCGCTGCAGGCCTTCGCGGCCGGTCTGCAGGGCGTGTCCCGGATGGGCGTCGCCTACTCGGGCGGGGTGGACTCCTCGGTGCTGCTGGCCCTGGCCCTGCGCGCGCTGGGCCGGGACGGGGTGGTGGCGGTCACGGGCATCTCGCCCAGCCTGGCGGCCCGCGACCGGTCGCGGGCGCGCGCCGTCGCCGAGGGTCTGGGCGCGACCCTGGTCGAGGTCCGCACCCACGAGATGGACCGGGAGGACTACCGCCGCAACGGGGTGGACCGGTGCTACTTCTGCAAGGACGAGCTCTTCTCCGTCATCTCCGACGAGCTGGTGGCCGAGCACGAGTTGGACGCGGTCGCCTACGGCGAGAACGCCGACGACGCCCTGCGTCCCGACCGGCCGGGAGCGGGGGCGGCGACCGAGCACCGGGTGCTGCGACCGCTGGCCGAGGCCGGTCTGGACAAGGCCGCGGTGCGCGAGGTCGCGGCGTGGCTGGGCCTGCCCACCGCCGACACCCCGGCCTCCCCCTGCCTGGCCTCGCGGATCCCCCACCACCACGAGGTGACCCCGGAGAAGCTGGCCCAGGTGGAGCAGGCCGAGGACGCCGTCCTGGCGCTCGGGGTCCCCGACGTGCGGGTCCGCCACCACGGCGACCTCGCCCGCATCGAGGTGCCCCCCGAGCACCTCGGCACCGTCCTGGCCGCCCGGGGGGAGCTGACCTCGACGCTGCATCGCCTCGGCTTCCGGCACGTCACCGTCGACCTGGACGGCCTGCGCTCGGGGGTCTTCACCCTCGACGCGCTGGGGCTGGGCGCTCCCCGGGGCGGGGCCGGATGACGCGGGGGGACGGTGGGGGGCCGGAGGAGCTCGCGCGCGACGTCCCGTACGCCCCCGACGTCCCGCACGCCCCCGACGTCCACCTCGACCTGGGCCGCGCCGAGCGCCGCGGTTATCCGGAGGCGGTCCTGTGCGACGCCAAGAGCGTCGAGCAGGTGCGGCGGATCGCCGCGCTGTGGCGCGAGAGCGCCACCCCCGGCCCGGTCCTCTTCACGCGGGCGCAGGACGAACGGGTCGCCGCCGTCCTCGCCGAGCTCCCCGACGCCCTGCACGACCCCGTCGCACGCATGGTGGTGTGGCCGGCCGAACCCCCTGCGCCGCAGGGTGGCCGGGTCGTGGTGGTCGCCGCCGGCAGCTCGGACCTGCCCGTCGCCCGGGAGGCGGAGCTGACCGCCCGTCACCTGGGGCGCGAGACCCGGCTCGTCGTGGACGTGGGCGTGGCGGGGCTGCACCGGATCCTGGCCCGGCAGGAGGAGCTGCGCGATCCTGCCGTCCGGGCCATCGTCGTGGCCGCCGGCATGGACGGGGCCCTGCCCTCGGTGGTGGCCGGCCTGGTGAGCGCCCCGGTCGTGGCCGTCCCCACGTCCGTGGGCTACGGCGCCTCGTTCGGCGGCGTCGCCGCGCTGCTCACGATGCTCAACACCTGCGCCCCCGGGGTGGCCGTCGTGAACATCGACAACGGCTACGGCGCAGGTCATCTCGCCGCTCAGATCGCGGCGCCGGTCTCCCAGCCCCGGGCCTGAGCGGCGGATTCCGCGGCACGCAGCACCACCCGCAGGGGCACTCCCTGCCGCAGGGCCAGGTCGCGGCAATCCTCCAGCTCCGGGGTCACCGTGAGGATCCGCCCGTCCCGGCCACCGATCTTGACGCGAACCGGCTCCCCCAGCACGGGCACCTCGCGCCATCCCCGCTCCAGGGCCGTTCGGCGCACGTCGTGCCAGCGGACCCCCAGCGTCGTCGTGTGCCGGAGCAGCAGGTCGACCACCGTGCCGCGGTCATCCGGCTGGGCCAGCGCCGTGACGACGGTGCCGTGGCGTCCCTTCTTCATCAGCACCGGGGCCGTCCAGACGTCCAGCGCCCCGCCGAGGAGCAGCTCCTCCACGACGACCGGCCAGACGCGGGGGTCGAGGTCGTCCACGGTGGCGCTGATCTCGACGAGGGTCTGCTCGTGGGGGTGGGGTGAGCCCTCGTGGAGCACGACGCGGGTGACGTTGGCGCGACCCTCGACGTCCCTGGTGCCGGCGCCGGTCCCGGTCGCGAGCACGCGGCCGCCGGGGCCGGGAGCATGTCCCTCCCCCAGGGCCGCCAGGAGCGCGACCCCGGTCGGTGTGGCGCACTCCCCCACCAGCGTGCCGTCGGTGCCCGGCACGAGAGCGCTGCCGGTCAGGAGCCCCAGCACCGCGGGCACGGGCACGGGCAGCGTGCCGTGCTCGGTGCGCACGGTCCCCGAGCCCAGTCCGACCGGTCCGCAGGTGAGGCGGTCGACGCCCAGGTCGGCCAGCGCCGCGCACACCCCGACGACGTCGGCCACGGAGTCCCAGGCGCCGACCTCGTGGAAGTGCACCGCCTCCACCGGTATGCCGTGCGCACCGGCCTCGGCCCGCGCCAGCAGCCCGAAGGTGCCCAGCGCGTCGGCCCGCACGCGCTCGTCGAGGTCGGCCTCCGACAGGAGGGCCCGCAGCTCGTCCCACGCCCGTGCCGGCGACGGCGCGGCGTGGTCCACGACCACGTGGAGGGCGGCCAGCCCGGCCCGCGTCACCCGCGTCGTGCGGATCTCGACCTCGTCCGGCAGCACCGCCGCGACCGCCCTCCGCACCGCCTCGAGGTCGGCCCCCGCGTCCAACAGGGCGCCGAGCAGCATGTCCCCGGCGACGCCCGCGGACACGTCCACCCACGCGTGTCGGCTCACGTCTGCGACCCTACCCCTCCGGCGCAGGACCGCCCGCGCGGCGACCGTAGGCTGTCGCGCCATGACGCTCTCCGCTGACGACCTGCGCCCCCTGCGGCACGACGCGGTGGACGGCGACCTGCGGTCGTGGCGGGACGTCGAGCTGCCGGGCCTGGACCGTCGGGCGGAGGTCTACGTCTGGCTGCCGCCGGGCTACGACGACGGCGACGACCGCTACCCGGTGCTCTACCTGCACGACGGGCACAACCTGTTCCTGCCCGAGCGGGCCACCGGCGGGGTGACGTGGGACGTCGACCGCGCCATGAGCGCGCTGGCGCGCGACGGCATACCCGCCGTCGTGGTGGCGGTGCCGTGCCACCCGACCGAGCGGGGGGAGGAGTACACGCCCCACCACCTCCCCGGCGTCGGCGGTGGCCGGGCGGACCGCTACGCGACCTTCCTCGCCGACCACCTCAAGCCGGCGGTCGACGCCGCGCTGCGCACCCGCCCGGAGCCCGAGCACACCCTCACGGCCGGCAGCTCGCTCGGCGGCGTGGTCAGCGCCTACCTGTGGAGCAGCCGGCCGGACGTCTTCGGCGGCGCCGGAGTCTTCTCCCCTGCCTGGTGGTGGCCGGACACCACCGTCGGCGAGCGGGGCCTGGCGGACGTCGAGCAGGTCCTGGTGGAGGGTCGGCCCCTGGGCCGGGTCTACCTCGACGTCGGGGGCCGGGAGCACCACCTGGACGAGGACGTCCGGCGTCACTACGTCGTCGCCGCCGAGCGGCTGGCCGCCCGCCTGCGCGAGGCGGGGGTGCCGCTGCGCTACGTCTTCGACTCGCAGGCCTACCACTTCGAGACGGCCTGGGCCGAGCGGTTCGCCCCCGCGGTCCGCTGGCTGCTCCGGGGGTATGCCGTGGCGCCGCCGCCCTACGTGCAGCGCGACCTGCCCGCGCAGGAGGACGTGTGACGCCCGACCCCGCGGTGCGGCACACCCCGTCCGCGGAGGAGGGGGCCGCGCTGCGCACCCGCGCCAACCTGCTGCTGGTCCTCACCGCGGCGATCTGGGGGCTGGGGTTCGTGGCCCAGCGCCTGGGGGCCGACCACATGGGGGCGATGAGCTACAACGCCGCACGCTTCGCCCTGGGTGCGGTGTCCCTGCTGCCGCTCGTCTGGTGGTTCGCACGGCAGGGCCGGCGCTCCCCGCTCGTGGTGCCGGAACCACCGGCCGGCGAGGTCTACGACGAGACGCCCCCCTCCCCCGGACGCAGCCGGTCCTCGCTGCTGCCGGGGTTGGCCGCCGGCGCCGTGCTGTTCTCGGCGGCCGGGCTGCAGCAGCTCGGCCTGGAGACGACCACCGCGGGCAAGGCCGCCTTCATCACCGGCCTCTACATCGTGCTCGTGCCGGTCCTCGGCCTGGCGGTCGGCCACCGCGCGGCGCGTGCCGTGTGGGTGGGGCTGGGCCTGGCGGTGCCGGGGCTCTACCTGCTGAGCATGACCGACGAGCTGACGATCGCCACCGGCGACCTGCTCGTGCTGGTCGGCGCGGTCTTCTGGGCCGTGCACATCCTCGTCATCGACCACTTCGTGCGCACGGTGGACGCGCTGCGTCTCTCGGCCGTGCAGTTCGCGGCGTGCGCACTGCTGTCGGCCGGTGTCGCTCTGGTCGTGGAGGACCGGCCCTTCTCCGGGCTCGGTCCCGCGGCCGGGGCCGTGCTCTACGCGGGCCTGCTGAGCGTCGGCGTCGCCTACACCCTGCAGGTGGTCGCCCAGCGGCACGCGAAGCCCTCGCACGCCGCGCTGCTGCTCAGCCTGGAGGCGGTCTTCGGCGCGCTCGGGGGGTGGCTGCTGCTGGACGAGGTGGTGAGCGCACGGATGCTCCTCGGGTGCGCGCTGGTGATGACCGGGATCGTCGTCTCGCTGCGCGGGGCAGGCCCGACCGCCCCCGACTGACGGGTCGGTCGGACCGCCCGGCCCGACCGACCCGACACGGGCGTCGTCAGTCGCGCTCGAGGCCCAGGTAGGCCGCGACGATGCCCTCGTCGGCGAGCAGCTCGGCCGCCGGGCCGGACTGGGCCACCTCGCCGCTGGCCAGCACGTAGCCGTGGTCGGCGGCGCGCAGCGCGCGGCGGGCGTTCTGCTCCACGAGAAGCACGCTGGTGCCCCCGGCTCGGATGTCCTCGATGACGCGGAAGACCTCGTCCACCACCTTGGGCGCCAGTCCCATCGACGGCTCGTCCAGCAGCATGAGCGCCGGCTCGGCGACGATGGCGCGCCCGATCGCGAGCATCTGCTGCTCGCCGCCGGACAGGCTGCCGGCGGGCAGCCGACGCCGCTGCGCCAGGACCGGGAACCGGTCGTAGACCTCCTGGGTGCGGGCCCCGGAGGTGTGCCACGCCCCGAGCTGGAGGTTCTCCTCGATCGTCATGGACGCCAGGATCTGGCGGCCCTCCGGCACCTGCACGAGCCCCCGGCGCACGAGGGAGTGCGCGGCCGACCGGGTGACGTCGGCGCCGTCGAAGGTGATGCGGCCCTCGGAGGGGCGCACCACCCCGCTCACGGCGTTGATGATCGAGCTCTTGCCCGCCCCGTTGGCCCCGACCAGGGTGACCAGCCCACCCCGGGGGACGGTGAAGCTGACCCCGCGCACGGCGTGGACGCGGCCGTAGGAGACCGTCAGGTCCTCGACCTGCAGGATGTCCTCGCTCATCGCGCCTCCTCCGTCTCGTGCCCCGGGGGCGTCGCGTCGTCGCCACCGAGGTAGGCCTCGACGACCGCCGGGTCGTCGATGATCTCCTCCGGCGTCCCGCTGGCGATCACCTCGCCGAAGTTGAGCACGACGATCCGGTCACAGGTCTTCATGACCATGCCGACGTTGTGCTCGATCAGCAGGATGGTCAGGCCCTCGGCCGCCAGGGAGGCGATGAGCGCCGAGAGCGCGTCCGCCTCCACGTGGTTCATGCCGGCCGCCGGCTCGTCGAGGATGAGCAGCGAGGGCTCGGCCGCCAGGGCGCGGGCGATCTCGAGGCGCCGCTGGTCGCCGTAGGACAGCGACCCCGCGTCCTCGCCGGAACGGTCGCCTAGCCCCACGCGCTCCAGGCAGCGGGCGGCGTGGGCGGCCACCAGCGCCTCGTCCCGGCGGGCGCCGGGCAGCCACAGCAGCCGCCGCAAGAAGGTGGGCCGGCTGACCACGTGCGCACCCACCAGCACGTTCTCCAGCGCCGAGAGGCGGGGGAAGAGCTTGGAGTGCTGGAAGGTGCGGCTCACGCCGGCCTGCGCGACCTTGTGGACCGCCGTCCGGCCCGGCGTCGTGCCGAGGACCTCGAAGGTCCCTGAGGACGGCGGCACGAGGCCGCTGACCATGTTGACCAGGGTGGTCTTGCCCGCACCGTTGGGGCCGATGAGGCCGACCACCTCTCCGGAGGCGACCGTCAGGTCGACGTCGCGCACCGCGTGCACGCCGCCGTAGTCCTTGTTGCCGCCGCTGACCCGCACGACCGTCTCGCCTGCGGCCGGCATCGCCCGCCCGGACGCGCGGAGCAGGGCGGCGCCGTCGTCGCCGTCGACGTCGTGGCCACCCGCGGGCACGCGGACCCGTCTGCGGGGTAGGAGGGAGGCCAGGCCCCCGGGCAGGAAGATGATGACCACGAGCAGCAGCGCGCTGGCGATGAAGGGCCGGATCCATCCCGCCTCGACGCCGACGGCGCGCAGGATCTCCGGGACGGAGGTCATGAAGGCCCCGCCCAGCAGCGGGCCGAGCCACACCGTGGATCCGCCCACCACGGCCATAACGAGGCCGTCGATGGCGGTGGTGAAGGAGAAGTCCTCGGGGGCCAGCAGCCGCACGTAGTAGGCCCACAGCACTCCGTAGAGGCCGGCCACCGCACCGGCGGTGACGAACGCCGACAGCCGGTGCCGGCCGACGTCGATGCCCATGGCGCGGGCGGCCAGCTCGTCCTCGCGGATGGCGGCCAGCGCCCGGCCGTAGCTGCTCGGCCCCTGCCGCCAGAACCAGTACGCCACCAGGGCGAGCAGGACCCAGGCCATGAGCGGGGTGACGACCTTGGGCACCGACATGCCGTTGGCGCCGCCGGTCCACTCGGCGTTGATGAGCAGGATGCGCACGGCCTCGGCGAAGCCGAGCGTGGCGATGGCCAGGAAGACGCCACGCAGGTGCATCGTGGGCAGCCCGAGCAGGACCGCGGCGAGCGCCCCGACGACCATGCCGACCACGATCGCCACCAGCAGGGCCGGCAGGTCGCCGACATCCGCGGGCGAGGGCGCCTGCGCCGCCGCCGTGAAGCCGCCCAGCGCCGCGAACCCCGCCTGGCCCAGGCTGAGCTGGCCGGCGACGAGGACGGCGTAGAAGGAGTAGGCGAAGATCGCGTTGATCGCGATGAAGACGAGGACGGACTCGCCCATCACACCTCCCGCACGCGCTTGCTGCCGAACAGCCCCTGCGGCCGCACGACGAGCAGCAGGAACAGCAGCCCGAACGCGACCACGTCACGCCAGCTGGAGGCCAGGTACTGCACCGCGAACACCTCCGCCAGGCCGAGGATCAGCCCGCCCACGAGCGCGCCCGGGAGCGACCCCATACCTCCGACGATGATGACCGCCAGACCCTTGAGCTCGATGGCCGAGCCCATGCCCAGCTGGGCGGAGTTGACGTTCATCGCGAACAGCGCCCCGGCCACCGCGCCGAGCGCGGAGGACAGCGCGAAGGTCGTGGCCGTCACCCGGTCGACGTCGAGCCCCAGGACCGTGGCGGCCCTGGGGTTCTCCGCCACCGCGCGCATGGCGCGGCCAAGCCGGCTCCGGGCGACCAGCCAGGTCAGGCCCAGCATGAGCAGGACCGAGATCACCAGGATCGCGACCTGCAGCAGCGTCACGCGCGCCCCGGCCACCTCGAAGGTCGTGCTCGGGAAGGCGTCGACGGGGAACCGCCGGGTGTCCGGGCCGTAGCGCCACAGCAGCAGCGCGATGAACATGCCACCCAGCCCGATGGACCCGATCAGCCCCGCGAAGTGCGCGTCGGGTCTGCCCTTGAGCGGGCGGAAGGCCACCCGCTCGATCACCAGGCCCAGGACGGCACCGAAGACGGCGACGAGCGGCAGCGCCACCCAGATGGACAGGCCGCCGACCGCGACCAGCTCGATCCCGACGAACGCCGCGGCCGCGAAGACCGCCGGGTGGGCCAGGTTGAGCCGGTCGAGGATGCCGAAGACGAGGGTGAACCCGATCGCGAAGAGCGCGTAGATGGACCCGAGGAAGAGCCCGTTCAGCAGCTGCTGCATCGGCTCAGTTGAGCGGCGTGAAGGCGCCGCCCTCGATCACCTGCACGACGGCGGGGTGCTCGGAGTCACGGTCGGCGTTGATCGACAGGGTGCCCAGGACGGTCTCCAGGTCCTGCACCCCGGACAGGTTCTCCTTGATGGCCTCGCGCTCGCCGGAGCAGCCGGCGCGGACGGCCGCGTCGATCACGGTCAGGCCGGTGTAGGCCTGGGCGGCGAACTGGTCGGGCTTGGAGCCGAACTTCTCCTCGAAGTCGGCCAGGAAGGCGGTGTTGAGTTCGCCCTCGGAGGCGGAGTTCCAGGCGGCGCCCACGACGACGCCCTCGGCGGCCTCGCCGGCGTCCGACATCAGCTTGGGGTTGTTGAAGCCGTTGCCGCCGATGATGGGCACCTCGATGCCGAGCTCGCGGGCCTGGGTGACCAGCGGGATCGCGGCCTCGATGAGGCCCGAGACCACGATGGCGTCGGGCTGGGCGCCCTTGGCCTCGGTCAGCAGGGCGCGGAAGTCCGTGTCGGCCTTGGAGAAGGTGAGCGTGTCGAGAACCTCGACGCCCTGCTCCTCGAGCGCGGAGGCGAAGACGTCGTAGCCGGACTCGGTGAAGGCGTCGTCGTTGGAGTACATCACGACGACCTTCTCCAGGCCGTACTCCTCCTTGGCCACCTCGACCGTCTGCGGGATGACCTGCGCCTCGGTGAGGGAGACGCGGAAGATGTAGTCACCTTGCTCGGTGATGCCGGCGGCGGTGTTGGAGATCGCCACGACCGGCACGCCGGCCTCCTGCGCGATCGGCTGGGCCTGGAAGGCGCCGTTGGAGAGCGTCGGGCCCAGGATGACGCTCTTGTCCTCGGCGAACTGCTCGAAGACGGTGATGCCCTGGCGGGGGTCGGTGCCGTCGTCCTCGATCGTCAGCTCGTAGGTGACGCCCTCCTTCTCTTTGAGCTTCTCGGCGGCCAGCTCCAGGCCCTTCTTCTGGGACTCGCCGTAGGAGGCGGCGGCACCCGTCAGCGACAGCGCCGCGCCCACAGGCACCGGCGCCTCGATGACGCAGGAGTCACCGCTGCCGGAGCCGGCCAGCTCGCCGGCGCCGTCTTCGGCGCCACCGTCGCCGCCACCCTCGCCGCAGGCGGTGAGGACGAGGGCCAGGGTCCCCGTCAGGGCGAGGGTCTTCATGGTCGTCTTCATGGTGTTCCTTCTCGGGTTGTCGGGCACGGGTCGTGGATGAGGGTGTGGTGCTGGCGTCGCTGCCGGTGGTCAGGGGGCCGCGAACGGCTCGGCATCGAGGACGTCCCGGGTATGGCGTGCCGGTGGCACGTGGTCGGGCCCCAGCTCCTCCAGGCGTGAGACCCCCAGCAGGCGCAGGGTGCGGTGCACCTGAGAGATGAGGATCTCCAGGGAGCGGGCGACGCCGGCCTCCCCGCCGGCCATCAGGCCGTAGAGGTAGGCGCGGCCGACCATGACGGCGTCGGCGCCGCGCGCCCCCGCCGCCACGATGTCGCCGCCGTGGAGGACGCCGCCGTCGAGGAGCAGCGGCACGTCGGGACCGACGGCGTCGCGCACCTCCGGCAGCAGGTCGAGCGGGGCGACGGCCCGGTCGAGCTGGCGCCCGCCGTGGTTGGACAGCACGAGGCCGTCCATCCCCAGCGCGACCAGCTCGGCGGCGTCCTGAGGGTGCTGGACCCCCTTGACGACGATCCGGCCCGGCCACTCCTGCCGGAGCCAGGCCAGGTCGTCGGTGGTCACGCCGGGGTCGAACATGCGGTCCACCAGGTCGGCCACGGTGCCGCCGGAGGAGCGCAGCGAGGCGAACTCGATGGGCTGGCTGGTCAGCAGATCGGCCCACCACCGGGGATGCAGCGCCATACCCCCGAGCGTGCGGGCGGTGAGCGCCGGAGGGATGGTCAGCCCGTTGCGGACATCGCGTAGGCGCTGCCCGGCGACGGCGGTGTCGACCGTCAGGACCAGGGTCCCGTAGCCCGCCGCGGCCGCCCGACGGATCAGCGCGGCGGAGGCCTCCCGGTCCTGCCAGAGGTAGAGCTGGAACCAGCGCTGGACGTCCGGCACGTCGGCCGCGAGGTCCTCGACCGAGACCGTCCCCATGGTCGACAGCGTGTAGGGCACGCCCGCCGCGGCGGCGGCCCGGGCGACCGCCCACTCCCCCTGGGTGTGCATCATCCGGGTGAAACCGGTCGGCGCGAGCACGAGCGGGACCGGGCTCGTCACCCCCAGCAGCTCGACGCCCGGGTGGACGTCGCGGACGTCGCGCAGCACACGCGGGCGGAACTCCACGTCGGCGAAGGCGCGGCGGGAGCGGGCCAGCGACAGCTCGCCCTCCGCGGCACCGTCCACGTAGTCGAAGACCGCCCGCGGGGTGCGGCGACGGGCGAGCACGCGCAGGTCCTCGATCGTCTGGGCGCGTCGAAGGGCTGCGGCGTTGCGGGCCAGCGTCGGCGGCTCGACCCTCACCAGCGGGCGCAGCTCGGACCACGTGGGGACGCGGCGACGCAACGGTGACACCGGGGGGGCTCCTGGTCATGAACGGTGAATGTTTATGCGTGAGGACGGATGCACACACAACGCGGGCAGCCTACATCCGTGGCGGGCCGAGCCCAAGGGTGGGACCCGGACCGTTGCCCGACTGTGATGAGGTGGGGCGGTGAACACGTCGAGCACCTCCAGCACGCCCAGCACGCCGACCGACGGCGCCTCGCCCGACCCGCACCTGTGGCTGGAGGAGGTGGAGTCGCCCGAGGCGCTGTCGTGGGTGGGCGAGCGCAGCCGGGCGGCGGAGGCGGTGCTGACCGCCCACCCTCGCTACGCCTCGCTCCACGCCGGCATCCGGGAGGCCCTCGAGGCACCCGACCGGATCCCGCTCGTGCAGCAGGTGGGGGAGCACCTCTACGGCTTCTGGACCGACGCCGAGCACCCGCGCGGGGTATGGCGCCGCACCACCTGGGACTCCTACCGCACCGACGAGCCGCGGTGGGAGGTGCTCGTCGACGTCGACGCCCTCGCCGAGGAGGAGGGTGTGCCCTGGGTCTGGCAGGGCGCCAGCCTGCTGCGACCCACGCTGGACCGCGTCCTGGTCCACCTGTCGCGCGGCGGCGCCGACGCGGGCACCACCCGCGAGCTGGACCTGACCACGGGCGGCTGGGTCCCCGCTCCGGAGGGCTTCGCCAAGCCCGAGGCGAAGGGACGCCTGGTCTGGCGCGACCGGGACCACGTCTTCCTCACCACCGCCGACGACCCGACCGGGGCGACCCGGTCGGGATACCCACGGACGGCCCGCCTCTGGCGCCGCGGCACGTCGCTGCAGGAGGCCACCGTCGTGCACACCGTCCCGGAGGAGGACCTGGGGCTCTTCGTGCAGCACGACCAGGTCACCGGCCGCACGGTCCTGCACCGGGCCCTGGCCTTCTACCGTGAGCAGACCCTGCTCGTCACCGACGCCGGTGTGCTCCCGCTCGACCTGCCCGAGACGGGTGAGGCCTCGGTGCACGGCGACCACGCGGCCGTCCGGCTGCGCCACACCTGGACGCCCGACCCCGACCGCCCGGCTGCGAGCTTTCCCGCGGGCAGCCTGCTCGTGGCACCCCTGGACGCCGTGGCCACCGACGCGGCACGTGCCCCCTGGACGGCCCTGTTCACCCCCGACGACCGCTCGGCGCTGGTGGACCTGACCTGGACCCGGCACCACCTGGTGACGACCGAGCTGGTCGACGTCCGGCACACCGTCCACCTGCACGTCCCGGAGGGGGACGGGTGGACCAGCACCGACCTCACCGACCGGCTCGACGTCGGCCTGCGCACGGTCAGCGTGAGCGCGGTGGACGACGACGCCAGCGACGACCTGTGGCTGGTCACGACGGGTTTCCTGGACCCGATGACCCTCTCGGTCGCGCACGTCGGCCCCGACGGGTCGGCCCGCCTCGAGCGGCTCAGGGCGGCGCCGGAGCGGTTCGACTCCGGTGGCCTGGCGGTGTCGCAGGAGTGGGCGACCTCCGCCGACGGCACCCGCGTGCCGTACTGGCAGGTGGGCCCCGCCGACCTGCCCCTGGACGGCACCACCCCGACGGTCCTGCACGGCTACGGCGGGTTCGAGCAGGCGCTCACCCCCGCCTACGACCCGATCGTGGGGCGTTCCTGGCTGGCCGACGGGCACGTCCACGTCGTCGCCGGGATCCGGGGCGGGGGCGAGTTCGGCCCGCGCTGGCACCAGGCCGCTCTGC
Organism: Ornithinimicrobium flavum; assembly: GCF_004526345.1. Taxonomy (NCBI): domain Bacteria; kingdom Bacillati; phylum Actinomycetota; class Actinomycetes; order Micrococcales; family Ornithinimicrobiaceae; genus Ornithinimicrobium; species Ornithinimicrobium flavum. Next base: position 2,415,976 of record NZ_CP038213.1, read on the forward strand.
GGCAGGACCGGCACCGCGCCTACGAGGACTTCGTGGCCGTGGCTCGCGACCTCGTCGCACGCCGGGTCACGTCCGTGGAGCGTCTCGGCTGCACCGGCCGGTCCAACGGCGGGCTGCTCGTCGGCAACATGATCACCGGCTACCCCGAGGACTTCGGCGCGGTGGTCTGCCAGGTGCCGCTGCTGGACATGCGGCGCTACCACCTGCTCCTGGCCGGTGCGTCCTGGACGGCGGAGTACGGTGACCCCGAGGACCCCGAGCAGTGGCGGTGGCTGCAGACGTTCTCGCCCTACCAGCGCTTCGACGTCGCCCGTCCCACGCCGGCGGTCTACCTGGCCACCTCCACCCGCGACGACCGCGTGCACCCCGCCCACGCCCGCAAGATGGCCGCGCTCCTGGCCGAGCACGGCCGGGACGTGACCTACTGGGAGAACACCGAGGGTGGTCACGGCGGGGCCAGCACCCCCGAGCAGTGGGCGACCTGGCACGCCCTCGCCTGGGCCTTCCTGCACGCCCGGCTCGCGGCCTGAGCCGGCCCGCGGTCAGAGCAGGACGGTGGCGAAGGTGCCGGTGCGGACGAACCCGGCGCGGCGGTAGGTGGCGACCGCCCGCTCGTTGAAGTCGTTGACGTAGAGGGTCACGACCGGGGCCACGTGCGCGATGGTGTGCTCGACGACGGCGGCCATCGCCGGTGCCGCCAGGCCCCGGCCCCGCCAGTCGGGGTGGACCCAGACTCCCTGCACCTGCGCGACACCGAGGGCGACCGACCCCAGGTCAGCCTTGAAGACGACCTGCCCCTCCTCGACCCGGACCAGCGAGTGCCCCTGCTCGATGAGCTGGGCCACGCCGCCCCGGTAGCCGGCGCCGCTGCCGCGGTACGGCGGGTAGCCGATCTCCTCGGTGAACATGGCCGCCGCCGCCGGGACGAGGATGTCCAGCTCGTCCGTCGGCAGGGCGCACGTCCGGGTCGACCGGTAGCCCCAGGACGGAGGGACGGGTCTGCATCGTCATGACCAGCTGGTTGCGACGCACCTCGCGCGGCGGACCCCAGTGCCGCTCCAGGCGGCCCCACAGGTCGAGCACCTGGTCGGCCGGACCGAAGACCGAGCTCGCGCTCGCCCTGCGACGCACAACCTTGGCCGCCAGCGCGGCGATCGCACGGGGCCCGGCCTCGACCGGCACCACGTTGGCCGAGCACCAGCACAGCGCGGCCTCGTCCCCCGCCTCGTAGCCGAACAGCGGACCGCGGGTCCCCACCAGCCCCGACTCCCGGATCCGCGCCGCCACGAAGACGTTCGTCACCGGGTCCTGGGCGCACACCTCCAGCGCGCGCGGGACGTCCTGCAGGCCGTAGGCCCGCACCGGGGACAACGTGCGCAACATGACCCCAGCCTGCCGCACCGGCCCCGCGACCGCGACACGGGCCCGGTGCGCGCAGGGACGACCCCGCCCCTGCGCCACCCCGGTCCATAACGCAGGATGGTGCGCAGGAGCGAGCGAGCAGGCGAAAGAGGACGCAGATGCAACCACGCGCACTGACCGGCCGGAGCCGGGACGAGGCCCTGCGGGTGCTGGCCGACAGCGGTCGGGACGGCGGGGAGCCCCTGGACGTGCTGGTCGTCGGGGGCGGCGTCACCGGAGCCGGCGTGGCCCTCGACGCCGCCACCCGCGGCCTGACGACGGTGCTCGTGGAGGCCGGCGACTGGGGGTCGGGCACCTCGCAGTGGTCGACCAAGCTGGTCCACGGCGGCCTGCGCTACCTGCAGATGCTCGACTTCAAGCTGGTGCACGAGGCGTTGACCGAGCGGGGCCTGCTGCTGCGCACCCTCGCCCCGCACCTCGTCAAGCCCATGCCCTTCCTCATCCCGCTGGAGCACCGCCTCTGGCAGCGCGCGTACTACGGCGCCGGGGTCACCCTCTACGACCTGCTGGCCAACGCGATGCCGGGCCGCCGCGCGCTCCCGATCCACCAGCACCGCACCCGCCACGGCCTGCAGTCGGAGTTCCCCGACCTCGACTACGACGAGGCGATCGGCGCGGTGAAGTACTGGGACGCGACGGTGGACGACGCCCGCCTGGTCACCACCCTGGTGCGCACGGCCCACACCTACGGGGCCCACCCCGCCTCCCGCACCCGCGTCACCAGCATCGTCAAGGACGCGTCCGGGCGTGCGGTGGGCGCCCGGCTGCTGGACCTCGAGACCGGCCGGGAGCTGGAGTGCCGCGCGCGCCACGTCATCACCTGCACCGGGGTGTGGACCGGTGACGTCTCCACCCTGGCCGACACCGACGGCGGCCTGACCGTCCTGGCGTCCAAGGGCATCCACCTCGTGGTGCCGCGGGAGAAGATCTACGGCAGCAGCGGGCTCTTCCTCCAGACCGAGCGGTCGGTCCTGTTCTTCATCCCCTGGTCCCGCTACTGGATCATCGGCACCACCGACACCCCGTGGACGCTCGACCGGGGCCACCCCCTGGCGACCTCCGCCGACATCGACTACGTCCTGAGCCACGCCAACGAGGCGCTGGGCGCCGAGCTCACCCGCGAGGACGTGGTCGGCTGGTATGCCGGGCTGCGACCGCTGCTGCAGCCCGGCACCAAGGAGGGGACCGACTCGGCGAAGGTCAGCCGCGAGCACACCGTGGCCAGCCCGGTGCCGGGCCTGACGGTGGTCGGGGGCGGCAAGCTCACGACCTACCGGGTCATGGCGCGCGACGCCGTCGACTTCGCCCTGGGCGCCGACGCCGAGGCCCTCGGGAGCATCACGGCGGAGATCCCGCTGGTCGGGGCCGTCGGCGAGGCGGCGATGCGGCGGCGGATGCCCGCGCTGCGGCGCGAGTTCGGCTGGACCGAGCAGCAGACCGACCACCTCCTGCACCGCTACGGCTCGCTCATCGAGGAGCTGCTGGACCTCATCGCCGAGGACTCCTCCCTGGCCGAGCCGCTGGAGCACGCCCCGGCCTACCTGCGGGCGGAGGTCGCCTACGCGTGCATCAGCGAGGGGGTGCTGCACCTGGAGGACATCATGATGCGCCGGACCCGCCTGGTCTACGAGGTGCCGGACCAGGGTGAGGCGGCCGTCCCGGAGATCGCCGAGATCGCCGAGCAGTGGCTCGGGTGGGGTATGGAGCGGATGGAGGCCGAGGTGGAGCGCTACGGCGCCTGGGCGCGAGGGGTGCGCGCCGCGGCGCAGGCCCCGGACGACGCGGCGGCGCTGGCGGCCTTCGAGCGGGAGGTCGGGCCGGGCTCGCCCACCGCCGTGGGGCACGCGAGGACCGGGCGGTGACCCGGTTCGCCGGCCACGTGCTGGCCATCGACCAGGGCACGACCAGCACCCGGGCCATCGTCTTCGACCACGACGGCCGGGTGGTCTCGGTGGGCCAGAAGGAGCACCGGCAGATCTTCCCCCGGGCCGGCTGGGTGGAGCACGACCCGGTCCAGATCTGGGACAACACCCGGGAGGTCATCGGTCTGGCCCTCGGCAAGGCCAACCTCACCGGGGAGGACCTCGCCGCCATCGGCATCACCAACCAGCGTGAGACCACCGTCGTCTGGGACCGGGAGACCGGGGAGCCGGTCCACCCCGCCATCGTCTGGCAGGACACCCGGACGACAGCGCTGGTGGAGCAGCTCGGAGGCGAGGTGGGCCCCGACCGTTTCCGCGACGTGTGCGGGCTGCCCCTGGCGACCTACTTCTCCGGCCCGAAGATCCGCTGGATCCTCGACCACGTGGACGGGGCGAGGGAGCGGGCGGAGGCCGGTGAGCTGCTCTTCGGCACCACCGACTCCTGGCTGGTGTGGAACCTCACGGGCGGCCCGGACGGCGGCGTGCACGTCACCGACGTGACCAACGCCTCCCGCACGATGCTCATGGACCTGCGGACCCTGCAGTGGTCGCCGGAGGTGTGCGAGGCCATGGGTGTGCCCACGGCCATGCTGCCGCAGATCCGGTCCTGCTCGGAGGAGTACGGCCGCAGCAGCAAGCTCGGCGTGCCCATCGCCGGGATCCTCGGGGACCAGCACGCCGCGACCTTCGGCCAGGCCTGCCTGGAGCCGGGGATGAGCAAGAACACCTACGGCACCGGGTGCTTCATGCTCCTCAACACCGGCTCCCGGATCGTCCGCAGCGAGCACGGGCTGCTCACCACCGTGTGCTACCAGCTGGGCGGCCAGGAGCCGGTCTACGCCCTGGAGGGCTCGATCGCCGTGGCCGGCTCCCTCGTGCAGTGGCTCCGTGACAACCTGGGGCTCATCTCCGAGGCCGCGCAGGTCGAGGACCTGGCCCGCGAGGTGGACGACAACGGCGGGTGCTACGTCGTGCCGGCGTTCTCGGGCCTGTTCGCCCCCTACTGGAAGGACGACGCCCGCGGCGCCGTCGTCGGCCTCACCAGCTTCGTCACCCGGCACCACCTGGCCCGTGCCGCCCTGGAGGCGGTGGCCTACCAGACCCGGGAGGTAGCCGAGGCGATGGACGCCGACTCCGAGGTGGACCTCACCGAGCTGCGCGTGGACGGGGGAATGGTGGGGAACGAGACCCTCATGCAGTTCCAGGCCGACATCCTGGGGGTGGACGTCGTCCGGCCGGTGGTGACCGAGACCACCGCCCTCGGTGCGGCCTTCGCCGCCGGGATCGCGGTCGGCTTCTGGGACGGGCCGCAGGCTGTGGTGGACGCCTGGGAGGAGGACCGGCGCTGGACCCCCCGGATGGACGAGGAGGAGCGGGAGCGACTCTTCCGCAGCTGGCGCAAGGCCGTCACCCGGACCTTCGACTGGGTGGACGAGGACACGGTGACGCAGGACCCAGGGTCCCCCGGGGCGGGGTAGGCAGCGCTCAGCGTTCGAACCACTGGGGCTCGTCCGGGTCGGGGACGATGAGCTCGGGGCGCTGCAGGTCGGTGTTGTCCACGATCCAGGTCGGCTGCCACGTGCGGGCCTGCAGCCGGTAGAGGCGGTGGGCCTCGACATACCTGGCGTTGGCCGGGGAGGCCGGGTCGTCGTCGCCCTCCACCCGCCGCCCGGGGAAGCGGGCGTTGCCCCGGGGTACGGTGACCTCGGCGGGGGCCATGAGGACGCACGTGGCGTCCCACTCCCCACGCAGCTCCGGACGCCGCAGGAAGACCCCCTCCACGAGCAGCAGGGCGTCGTCGGCGAGGGTGACGGGCTGCGCGGGTGCGGGGCGGTCGGCCTCGAGGTCCCAGACCTCCGGGACGACCGCGCCCCCGGCGCGGAAGGGCCGCAGGACGTGCTCGCGCAGCGCGTCGTAGTCGAAGGCGTCCTCGTAGTAGGTCTCACCCGTCCGGCCCCGGGCGTAGCGCTGCTCCCGGGGACGGTGGAAGCCGTCGACCGACACCGCGTGGACCTGTCGACCGGCCACGTGGGGGGCCAGGGCCACGAGCTCCCCGACCAGCCGGGTCTTGCCGACCCCGTCGGGCCCGTCCACGGCGATGATCGCGCGCTCGCCGACGCGGGTGGCGAGCATCATCGACAGCAGGTCCACGAGGACCAGCTGACGCACGGGGAGGAAGCCGGCGTTCACCGCGTCCGGGTCGCGGCCGCGCCCGACCACTCCATGTAGACGCCGTTCTCGAGCAGGGTGGCGTCCGGGGGCGCCGGCCGCTCGCGGAAACCGAGCGCGCGGTAGAGGCTGCGCGCCCGGGTGTTGTCCGCGCTCACGTCGAGCCACACCCGCTGGACCCTGGGGCTGGCGAGCGCCTGCTCCAGGAGGGACCGGAGCAGCAGCCGCCCCAGACCCTGGCCGCGGCCCTCGGGCGCGACGACCATGCGTCGGATCTCCACGACGTCGGGCCGGGAGAGCCCGGCGAGGATGCCGAAGGCCACGACCCGGTCCAGCCGGTCCACGAGGACCCAGTGCTCCATGTCGGGGTCGCCCAGCACCCCCTGGTGCCACTCCAGCCCACCCTCCCCGAGGAACTGCTGGGTGTCCTGCGCCTCCTCGAAGGAGACGACCTGCGCCAGGTCGCTGCGCCGGGTGCGTCGCAGGTGGCTCGCCACGAGCACCCCGCCCCGGTCGCGCCCCAGCGTGCGGCGGGCCGAGCCGCGGCCGTGCTGCCCCCCGCCCACCCGGGGCGCGCTGATGACGAGCAGCTCCAGGTCGTGGGCGCCCTCGTTGCGCACGTGGTGCCCCGTGCGGGCGGGGACCTCGATGCCGTCACCGACCTCCAGCGTGAGCTCCCGCCGGCCGAGGACGACCGTCGCCGTGCCGGACAGGACGTAGAAGAACTGGCGCGACCGCTGGTGGGCGTGCGGCTCGGTGACCGTGCCCGCGGGCAGCACCTCCTGCACCACCGACAGGTCCTGCCGGTCCAGGAGGTGGAAGGCGTCGCAGACCTCGTCCCAGACCGCGTGCCGCGCGGTCTCCCTGCGGATCGGGTCTGGACTCATGGGCCGAAACTACCGGACGCCGGGCACCCGGGCTCAGCCGACGGTGACCGTCGGGGACGCGGGGGCGCCGTCGCCGTCGACGGGCTCCCCCATCTCCTCGGCGATCCGCATGGCCTCCTCGATGAGGGTCTCCACGATCTGGCTCTCGGGCACCGTCTTGATGACCTCGCCCTTGACGAAGATCTGGCCCTTGCCGTTGCCCGAGGCGACGCCCAGGTCGGCCTCGCGAGCCTCGCCCGGGCCGTTGACGACGCACCCCATGACGGCGACCCGCAGCGGCACCTCCAGGCCCTCGAGCCCGGCGGTGACCTGGTCGGCGAGGGTGTAGACGTCGACCTGGGCCCGGCCGCAGGACGGGCAGGAGACGATCTCCAGCTTGCGCGGCCGCAGGTTCAGGCTCTGCAGGATCTGGTTGCCGACCTTGACCTCCTCGACCGGGGGCGCCGAGAGGGAGACACGGATGGTGTCGCCGATGCCCTTGGACAGCAGGGCGCCGAAGGCCACGGAGGACTTGATGGTGCCCTGGAAGGCAGGCCCGGCCTCGGTGACGCCCAGGTGCAGGGGCCAGTCCCCCCGCTCGGAGAGCATCTCGTAGGCCCGCACCATGACGACCGGGTCGTTGTGCTTGACCGAGATCTTGAAGTCGTGGAAGTCGTGCTCCTCGAAGAGGCTGGCCTCCCACACGGCGGACTCCACGAGCGCCTCCGGCGTGGCCTTGCCGTACTTCTCCAGCAGCCGGGGGTCCAGGGACCCGGCGTTGACGCCGATCCGGATGGAGACCCCGGCGTCCTTGGCCGCGCGGGCGATCTCCTTGACCTGGTCGTCGAACTTGCGGATGTTGCCGGGGTTGACCCGCACCGCGGCGCAGCCGGCGTCGATCGCGGCGAAGACGTACTTGGGCTGGAAGTGGATGTCCGCGATGACCGGGATCTGGGACTTGCGGGCGATGGCCGGCAGCGCCTCGGCGTCGTCCTGGCTCGGGCACGCGACCCGCACGATGTCGCAGCCCGTGGCCGTGAGCTCGGCGATCTGCTGCAGCGTGGCGTTGATGTCGGTGGTGGGCGTGGTCGTCATGGACTGCACCGAGATGGGGGCGTCCCCCCCGACCTCCACCTTGCCGACCCGGATCTTGCGAGTGGGTCGCCGGGGGGCGAGGACCGGGGGCGGGGCCGAGGGCATGCCGAGGGAGATGGGGACACCAGCTGTCATGGGATCCATTGTCGCATCCGGGTCTGGGCGCGGTCTGGACGAGGCTGCGCCGGCCCGGTCCGTGCCGGCCTCAGGTGAGCCGGATCGGCTTGACGATGTCGGCGTAGATGAGCAGCACGCCCATCCCCAGCAGCGCCACCGCCACGACGTAGGCGACGGGCAGCGCGGCGGCCGTGTCCACCGGGCCGGGCGCGGGCCGACCGGTGACGCGGGCGAAGGCCTTCTTCACCCCTTCCCACAGGGCCCCCACGATGTGCCCACCGTCCAGCGGCAGGAGCGGGATGAGGTTGAAGACGAACAGCGCCATGTTGAGGGAGGCGATGAGCGAGACGAGGAACCACCACCGGTCCACGAGGGTGTCCCCCTCGGTCAGGCCGTCCTGGGCGATCTCGCCGCCGACCCGTCCGACCCCCACGACCGACATCGGACCTTCGGGGTCCCGCTCCTGCGAGCTGAACGCCGCCTCGGCGACGTCCACCAGCCGCTGCGGCAGGGTGAGGACGATCCGGGCGGTCCCGGTGAACATCTCCCCGACGACGGCCGGTGCCTCGCTGGCCGGCTGGGGGACGTAGTCGAAGGTGCCGCTGGCCCCGAAGAACTTGACCGGACCCAGGACCGGGTCACCGTCCGGGTCCAGGACGAGCGTGCCGTCCGGCGCCCGCAGGTAGCCCTCCGTCTCGGCGAGGTCGGCCGTCAGGGTCCGGCGTGCGCCGTCCCGCTCCACCAGGAAGGTGGCGCGCTCCCCGGAGTTCTGGATCAGGTAGGTGGCCTGGCCCCAGTCCTCGACCGGGGTGCCGTTGACCGCCACGACGGTGTCGCCCACCTCCAGCCCCGCCGCCCTGGCCGGCGCCGCGGGCCGACCCTCGCACCCGGTGTCCTCGGTGCCGGTCACGACGCAGTCCGAGACCGAGCTGACCGTCGTCAGGACGGTCGGCAGACCGTGCATCGTCAGCATCAGGGTGACGAGCACGGCGCTGATCGCGAGGTTCATCAGCGGTCCGCCGGCCATGACGATGATGCGCTTCCACACCGGCAGGCGGTAGAAGACCCGGTCGTGGTCCTCGGGCCGGACCTCCTCCAGGGAGTCCGCGCGCGCCTGCTCGATCATCTGGTGGAAGGGGTTGGAGCTGCCGGCACGCAACCGCCCGCCGTCCTGGGGACGGGGCGGGAACATCCCCACCATCCGCACGTAGCCGCCGAGCGGGACCGCCTTGACGCCGTACTCCGTCTCCCCCCGCCGCGTCGACCACAGGGTGGGGCCGAAGCCGACCATGTACTGGGTGGTCCGCACCTTGAACAGCTTGGCGGGCAGCAGGTGGCCGATCTCGTGCAGCGCGATGGAGAGCGCGATGCCGAGGGCGATGACGAGCACCCCGACGAGGTAGAGCATGTGCGTCGTCTCCTTCAGGTCCTGCTGGCGGCGATCCGGTCGGAGGCCGCTCCCCGGGCCCAGGCGTCGGCGGCGAGCACCTGGTCCACGGTGAGATCAACCGACGAGGCGGCCGATGGGTTCCCTCCATGATCGTCCACCACCGCGGCGACCGTGTCGACGATCTGCGGGAACCGGATCCGGCCCTCGTGGAAGGCGTCGACGCACACCTCGTTGGCCGCGTTGTAGACGGCCGGGTAGGTGCCTCCGGCCCGCCCCACCTGCTCGGCGAGGCGCACCGCGGGGAACGCCTCGTCGTCCAGCGGGAAGAACTCCCAGGTCGCCGCCGTGGTCCAGTCGCAGGGAGGGGCCACGTCGACCAGCCGGTCGGGCCAGGACAGCCCCAGGGCGATCGGGATGTGCATGGTGGGCGGAGAGGCCTGCAGCAGCGTCGACCCGTCGTGAAACTCGACCATGGAGTGCACGACCGACTGCGGGTGCACGACGACCTGGATGTCGTCGAAGGGGATGTCGAAGAGCAGGTGCGCCTCGATGACCTCCAGCCCCTTGTTGACCAGGGTGGCGGAGTTGGTCGTCACGACGCGCCCCATGTCCCACGTCGGATGGTTGAGGGCCTGCCGCGGGGTGACCTCGTGCAGCTCGGCCCGGCTGCGACCGCGGAAGGGGCCGCCGGAGGCGGTGACGACGAGCCTGCGCACCTCCTCCCGGCGACCCCCGCGCAGGCACTGCGCCAGCGCGCTGTGCTCGGAGTCGACGGGGACGATCTGCCCGGGGGCGGCCGCGGCCCGCACGACGGGGCCACCGACGATGAGGGACTCCTTGTTCGCCAGCGCCAGGACGCTGCCGGCCCCGAGGGCTGCCAGCGTCGGCCGGAGACCGATGCTGCCCGTGATCCCGTTGAGGACGACGTCGGCCCCGTCCGCGGCGACCAGTCCGGCCGCGTCCGGTCCCGCCACCACCTCCGGCCGGTATGCGGTGCTCCCCACCTCCCGGGCCCGCGCCTCGATGGCCTCCCGCAGAGGGTCGGCGGCGTCCGGGCGGGCCACCGCGACCCGCTCGACCTGCAGGTGGACCGCCTGCCGGGCCAGCAGGCCCAGGTCGGACCCGCCCCCGCCAGCGACCTGACCTCGAAGCTGCCCGGGTGGGTGTCGATCACCTCGATCGCCTGGGTCCCGATCGAGCCGGTCGAGCCGAGGATGGTCACGCTGCGGGAGGTCACCGGGACATTGTGCCCCCCGGGCGCCGTGGCTCCTTCCAGGTTCCCCCTCGGCTCCGCCCTCGCTCATCCGTCCGCCGCCCGCTCCACCACCCTCTCCACCCAGCCGGTGACCGTCGACCTCACCCAGTCCGCCGCCACCGGGACGAAGCGCAGGGGGTCCTCCTCCCGGGCGGCCGCCCAGCATCCGGCCGGCCCCAGCGCGACCAGGTGCCCCTCGGCCCGGGCCCCCTGCTCGACGAGGGTCAGCTCGGCGAGAACGGTGGGGTGCCCCAGGAGGGCGGGGAGGAGCTCGACCTCCCCCGGGTGCACGACCACGGGGCGCGGTCCAGGGGCCCCCGGTGCGACCTGGGTGTGGCAGCCGAGGTCCGGCGGGACGATGAGGTCGGTCACCGCCCGCACCAGCAGGGCCGGGTCGAGGACGAGGTCGAGACCGTGGACACCGTCGGGGTGCACGTCCTCCAGCACGGCCCCGACCGGCAGCAGGTGCAGGGTCCGCAGGTCCCGACGGTGCCCCGGGTCCCCCAGGAGCCGCTCGCCGACGACCATCGTGGCGGCGCCGAGCCGGACGTCCAGCAGCGTCTGGGCCATCTCCCCCGCCGCGGTGGTGCCGTCGATCGTGCCCTTCCGGTCGAGCAGCCCCCGGGCGGTGAGCGAGCGGATCGCCTCGACCCACCGGTCCTCCTCGTCCCTCCCCGGCTCGGGCCGGCACCCGACCAGACCCGCCAGGTGCGCCGCCTCGAGCACGGCCAGCTCCGTCGAGGTGAGGGCCAGCAGCGCGCCCGGGGCGGCGTCCGGCGGACCGGGATCGACGGGCTCGAGGTCGGCCTCCTCCTGCCCCGCGCCTGGCTCCGCCGCGGGGAGGGGAGCACCTGTGCCGGTCACCGGTGGGTCCCTGCCCAGGACGACCGCCCCAGGTCGACCGGCACGCGCAGCACCGGCCCGAGCGGCACGGCGGGCAGCCGGATCGGGACCCCGACCTGCCGGATCCGGTCGCGCAGGGGCCCGGCGCCCGGCAGCCGCCACGTGACCTCGTGGGTGACGTCCCGCACCCGCGCCCCCACCTCCGCCACGCGACGGGATCCGGCAAGGCCCACCTCCGCCACGCGACGGGATCCGGCAAGGCCCACCTCCGCCGCACGACGGGAGCCGGCCGCCCGCAGCTCCCGCAGCCGTGCGGTCGCCCGGTTCCGCGCCCGGACCGCGGCGGCGCCCACGGCCTCCAGCACGACCGGGGCGTGGCGCACCGCCAGCCGGGTGTAGCGCACGACGGTCGGCACGCTGTCCCACACGACGTTGCCGAGCGTCCACGCCTGGTAGGCGGAGATGAGGCCCAGGCCCACCGGGGCCGCCGGGGCCAGGGCGGGGTGGAGCCCCATCAGCGCCACCGGCCCGCCCACCAGCGCCCCCCGCGCCAGGACCCGGGTCAGACCACCCCGCCACCCCTCGTAGCCCCCGCCGTCCTGCACGTCCGACCACGCCGCGAGCCACGCGCTCACCCACCCCACCGGGCCGGGGACCAGACGCGTCCGTCCGAAGCGTCGTCGCGCCTCGCCCGGGGCCCGCAGCTGGAGCCAGAGCTCCTGCAGCCGCAGCGTCGCCCGCTGCAGGGCGAGCGCGCGGGCCGGGGCCTCGGCCGCCCAACGCGCGCGGGCCAGCGAGACCACCATGTCGGTGGTGCGCACGACGTGGGCCACGTGCCTGGGGAGGCCCGTCACCGCACGCCGCAGGTCGGCGGCGAGCTCCCGGACGGCCGGGGCCTCCTCGACCACCGACCAGGCGCGCCCGAGCACCCCGGCGGCCTCCCGCTGGGCGAGGTCGAAGACCTCCTCCGCCCGGGCGACGGCCCGGCGGGCCTGCTCCACCTCCTGCTCCACCTCGGCCACCCGACGCCGCCAGGCCTGCTCGAGCAGGGGCTCGGGAGGCGGCCCCAGCGTGCGGAGCGACCGCAGCTCGGCCATCCCCTGCTCGAGGCGACGCAGCCCCGCCCGGGCGCGGGCTCCCGCGTCCTCGGCCACCTCGGCGCACCGCTCGAGGGCTCCGGCCACCTCGAGCCCGGGGGCCGCGGTCAGGGTCACCAGACGGCGCAGCGCCCCGGTCCGGGCCCGGTGCTCCAGCGCGGCCAGCCCGGTCCAGGCGTCCCCGGTCAGATCGGCCTGCTGCACGCGGTCACCGAGGCCCTCGAGCCCGTCGCTCACCGTGCGCAGCACGCGGGCGGCCCGGCGCAGCTCCTCGGGCGACGTGGCAAGCACCACCGCGCCGGCGCCCGTCACCGGCCCCATCGGGTCCCGCCCCCACCGGGCCCGGCCCATCCCTGGGTGCATCGCCTCTCCACCGCACGGTAGGCGTCCGCCGCGGCCGAGGTGGCCCGCGCCAGGCCGGCGCCGTGCTCGGCGACCGCCCCCATGCCGCCCCGCCAGCGGGGGGCGGCTCCAGTCGCCGCGGAGGCGAGCGCACCCGCCGCGGTCGCGTCGGCCACCGACCGCAGCGCCCCGGCCAACGCCTCGCCCGCCGCGCTCAGCTCCCGGGCGACCTCGGCCAGCCGGGCCGCCGCGGCGTCGACCTGGTCACCGTCCACGCCCACGGCATACCCCATCTCGCACCCCCCTCGGGTCGGTCCGGGTGCGGACCACCCGGCTCACGCCCGAGGGTAGGCACTTCTCCGGGTCCGCCGTCGCGGTTGTCCACAGGCACGGTCCCGGCGCGCCTGCTCACTCCCCGCGGAGCACCGGTGCCAGTGCGTCGAGCACCGAGCGGTCCTCGATGGTGGAGGGGACCATGGCGTCCTGGCCGTCCGCCATCTGCCGCATGGTCTTGCGCAGGATCTTGCCCGAGCGCGTCTTGGGGAGGGCGTCCACCACGTCGACCTGCCGAAGGGCGGCCACGGCACCGACCTCGTCCCGCACCCTGCGCACCAGCTGGGCCACCAGCTCCTCGCGGCCTGCCTCGTCCGGGTCGATACCGGCCTTGAGCACCACGAGGGCCCGCGGGACCTGCCCCTTGAGCGGGTCGCTGACCCCGATGACCGCGCACTCGGCGACCGAGGGGTGCCCGGCCAGCGCCTCCTCCAGCGACCCCGTCGAGAGCCGGTGGCCGGCGACGTTGAGGACGTCGTCGGTCCGGCCCATGACGTAGACGTAGCCGTCCTCGTCGAGGTAGCCCCCGTCCCCGGACAGGTAGTAACCGTCGAAGGCGGACAGGTAGGAGGAGACGTAGCGGTCGTCGTCCTGCCACAGGGTCGGCAGCGTCCCCGGCGGCATGGGCAGCTTGAGGCAGATCGCCCCCTCGGTGCCGGGCTCGACCTCCCGGCCCGTCTCGTCCAGGACCCGCACGTCGTAGCCCACCGTCGGCAGCGTCGGACTGCCCGGCTTGATGTCGAACAGGGCGATCCCGATCGGGTTGGTGGCGATCGGCCACCCCGTCTCGGTCTGCCACCAGTTGTCGATGACCGGCACGTCCAGGTGCTCGGTCGCCCACCGCCAGGTCTCGGGGTCCAGCCGCTCGCCGGCCAGGAAGAGCGCCCGCAGGGAGGTGATGTCGTAGTCCCGCACCAGCAGCCCGTCCGGGTCCTGCTTCTTGATGGCCCGGACGGCGGTGGGCGCGGTGAAGGCCGAGACGATGCCGTGCTCCTCGATCATCCGCCAGTAGACCCCGGCGTCCGGCGTCCCGACCGGCTTGCCCTCGAACAGCACGGTCGTGGCGCCCGTGAGCAGTGGGGCGTAGACGATGTAGGAGTGCCCGACCACCCAGCCGACGTCGGACCCGCACAGCCACACCTCGCCCGGCTGCACCCCGTAGAGGTTGGTCATCGACCAGCGCAGGGCCACGGCATACCCGCCGCTGTCACGGACGATGCCCTTGGGCTTCCCGGTCGTGCCGGAGGTGTAGAGCACGTAGAGGGGGTCGGTGGCCTCGACCGGGACGCACTCGGCGGGCGCGACCGCGTCGGGGTGCATGACCTGCTTCCAGTCCAGGTCCCGCTCCCCCAGCTCGCAGGGGTGCTGCTCGCGCTGGAGGATGACGCAGTGGTCCGGCTTGTGGGCCGAGCGGGAGATCGCCTCGTCGAGCATGGGCTTGTAGGGCACCACCCGGCTCGGCTCGATGCCGCAGCTGGCGGAGACGATGACCGTGGGCTCGGCGTCCTCGATCCGCGCCGCCAGCTCCGCCGGGGCGAAGCCGCCGAAGACGACCGAGTGCACCGCACCGATCCGGGCGCACGCCAGCATCGCGACGACCGCCTCGGGGACCATCGGCATGTAGATGACGACGCGGTCACCCTTGCCCACGCCGAGGTCCCGGAGCACGCCGCCGAAGCGGGCGACCAGGTCGAGCAGCTGGGCGTAGGTGAAGGACTGCTGCGAGCCGGTGACGGGGCTGTCGTAGATCAGCGCGGTCTGGTCCGCCCGGCCGTGGACGACGTGCCGGTCCAGGGCGTTGTAGCAGACGTTGAGCCGCCCTCCGGGGAACCACCGGTAGAACGGCGGACGGGAGTCGTCCAGGACGACCGTGGGCCGGGTGATCCAGTCGATGAGCCCGGCCGCCTCCGACCAGAAAGCCTGCGGGTCCGCGAGGCTGCGGGCCACGGTGTCGCGGTAGCTCTGCTGGGCGTCGGTGCTCATGGAACTATCCAACACCCGTCGGGCCTCCCGGGCCAGGGCGGGGCCGGGCCTGGTTAGGCTGCCCGGTATGACGAGCAGCGCGGGCCCGGTCAGCAGCCGGGTGGCGGGGACGACCGTGGGGTGCTCCGGCACCGAGGAGGTGCGCTACCCCCGGGTGGAGAGCCTGGGGACGGTCCCCGGCCGCGAGGTGGAGGACCAGCTGACCTGGCAGGTCCTGCTGCGCTCCCCGGAGCCGATGCACGGCCTCCGGCTGCAGGGGGTGGACCTCACGGCGGACCGCGAGCTCCTGCTCGGACGGGACGACCTCAGCGACATCGTCGTCCTGGGCGGCCGGCTGGACCCTGAGGTGGAGGCCCACCTGCGCGAGCACGGGGCGATCATCTTCCCGAGCGACCCCCGGGCACCCGTCGACCCCTACCGGGCGCGGCTCTACACGGCCCAGGAGCTGTACGACGGGCTGGAGACCGAGGGCTACGAGCAGACCGTGGACGCCCGCGCCTACCGGTGGTTCGAGGACGCCGCCCTGCGCCACGACGCCTACGTCACGGTGCTGCGCGCGATCCACGACGACGCGATGTCCGACGCCCTCACGGCGGTGGTCGAGGGGCGCCAGGTCGTGGGTGTCATGGGCGGGCACGCGCTGCGCCGGGGCAGCGACGACTACGCGGCCGCGGCCCTGCTGGGGCACCGCCTGGCCGAGGAGGGTCTCCTGGTCGCGACCGGAGGCGGGCCTGGCGCGATGGAGGCGGCCAACCTCGGGGCCTGGGCGGGCGACGAGACCCTGCTCGCCGAGGCCCTGCACGTGCTGGCCGCGGTCCCGGACTTCGCCCCGGACATCGCCGCCTGGGTGCGCCCGGCGCTGCGGCTGCGGCTGGGCGCGGGCCGCCCGAGCCCCGGGCCGCGCCGGGTGCGCTCGCTGGGCATCCCGACCTGGTACTACGGGCACGAGCCCCCGAACGCCTTCGCCCAGGTCATCGCCAAGTTCTTCTCCAACGCCCTGCGCGAGGACCTGCTGCTGGCCCACTCCCGGGACGGGCTCGTGGTGCTGCCGGGGGCGGCGGGCACGGTGCAGGAGGTCTTCCAGATGGCCACCCGCCTCTACTACGAGGTGGACGCGCCCGCGGCCGGGCCGCCGCGGCCGCTGGTGCTCGTGGGCCGCGAGCACTGGACGACGACGCTGCCGGTGTGGCCGTTGCTGCAGGCGCTGGGGCGGGGCCGGTCGATGGCGGGCGCGCTGCACCTCGTGGACACCGTCCCGGAGGCCGTCGACCGGGTGCTGGGCCGGGCGCGCTGAGCGTGCGTCACCGGCCGCGCCGGCGGCGATCGCGGGTCAGACGGTCGCGGCCAGCTGGCCGCAGGCCCCGTCGATCTCCGAGCCCCGGGTGTCGCGGACGGTGGTCGGTATGCCGTGCGCCAGCAGGCGCTCGACGAACTGCTGCTCCACGCCCCGGCGGGAGGCGGTCCACTTCGAGCCGGGCGTGGGGTTGAGCGGGATGGGGTTGACGTGGACCCACCCCCGGCCCCGGGCGTTGAGCTTGTCCCCGAGCAGGTCGGCGCGCCAGGCCTGGTCGTTGATGTCGCGGATGAGGGCGTACTCGATCGAGACCCGCCGGCCGGTGGCGTCGAAGTAGCGACGGGCGGCATCCAGCGCCTCGTCCACCTTCCACCGCGTGTTGATGGGCACGAGCTCGTCGCGCAGCTCGTCGTCCGGCGCGTGCAGCGACAGCGCCAGCGTCACCGGGATGCCCTCGGCGGCCAGCTTGTCGATCGCCGGCACGAGACCGACCGTGGACATCGTGACCCCGCGGGCCGACATCCCCAGGCCCGCCGGCGAGGGGTCGACGAGCCGGCGGATCGCGCCGAGCGAGGCCGTGTAGTTGGCCAGGGCCTCACCCATCCCCATGAAGACGACGTTGGAGACCCGCAGGGCCTCCCGGGTGTCACCCTCGCCCTCGTCCCCGCCCTCGAGGTCGCCGTGGCGCAGGGCCCGGGCGGCCGCCACGACCTGCTCGACGATCTCGGCGTGGACAGGTTGCGGGTCAGCCCGGCCTGGCCGGTGGCGCAGAACGGACAGTTCATCCCGCACCCGGCCTGGCTGGAGATGCACATCGTCACGCGGCCGGGGTAGCGCATGAGGACCGACTCCACCATGGCCCCGTCGTGCAGCCGGTGGACCTGCTTGAGGGTGGCACCCTCGTCGGCGGACAGGGTGCGGACCGGGGTGAGCAGCGGCGGGAGCAGCCCGGCCACCAACTCCTCGCGCCCGGCCCTGGGCAGGTCGGTCATCCGGGCCGGGTCGGTGGTGAGGCGCTCGAAGTAGTGCCGGCTAACCTGGTCGGCGCGGAACCCGGGGATGCCGAGCTCCTGGGCCCACGCCTTGCGACCGGCCGGGTCGAGGTCGGCCAGGTGCCGCGGCGCCTTGCCCCGTCGGGGGGCGGTGAAGGTCAGGGCCCCCGGCACGGGACGGGCGGTGGTGGGGGGCGGCAGCTCGGTGGTCATCAGGCCCCCAGTGTCTCAGGTCGAGCCCTTCCGGCGCGAACTCCGGCCGGCCTCAGACCAGCACGTGCAGCAGGGCCCAGCACACCGGGGCCGTCACCAGCAGCGAGTCGAGACGGTCCATGAGCCCGCCGTGCCCGGGCAGCAGGTCACCCATGTCCTTGATCCCCAGGTCGCGCTTGACCGCCGACTCGGTGAGGTCACCCACGGTGCCGAACGCCGCGGCCACCCCGCCGACCAGCAGACCCGCCCACCACGGCCCGTCCAGCAGCAAGGTGACGCAGACCAGGCCGACGAGGGCGCTGGTGGCCACCGACCCCCCGAAGCCCTCCCAGGACTTCTTCGGGGAGAGCTGGGGAGCCATGGGGGTGCGCCCGCGGAGCACGCCGACGGCATACCCCCCGGTGTCGGAGGCGACGGTGACCAGGATGAAGGTGATGATGCGCCCGACCCCGTCGGGCGCCGCCAGCATGAGCGAGGTGACGGCGGCCAGCAGCGGCACGTAGGCCACGATGAAGACCCCGCCGGCGATGTCGCGGACCGCCCCCTCCGGCGGGCCGCGGCCCGCCACAGCACGACCAGCGCCACCGCCGCGGCGAAGCCGGCGGTCAGCGCATCCGCTCCGCCCCAGTAGGCCAGGGGGACCAGGGCCGCGGCCACCAGCAGCGGCGGCAGGGGTGGGTGGACGCGGCCCTGCCGAATGGCCGTGGCCAGCTCCCGGGCGCCGACGAGCGCGATGACGGTGACGAGCACCACGAAGGCCGGCTTCCAGAAGGCCAGGCTCAGCCCGATGACCGTCAGCAGGACGACCGCGACACCGACCGCCGCCGGCAGGTTGCGCCCCGCCCGCGGCGGCGAGGCCTTCTGGAGCAGGGCGAGGTGCCGGGCGCGCCGGGACGCCGGCAGGCTCTCCTGCTCCGCCGGTGCACCCGGTGAGGGTCCTCCCGCCACGGTCCTGGCCGTCCCGAGCTGCTCAGACCTCGAGCAGCTCGGTCTCCTTGTGGCGCAGGATCTCGTCGACGCCCTCGACATGCCTCTTGGTGAGGGCCTCGAGGTCCTTCTCGGCCCGGGTGCCCTCGTCCTCGCCGATCTCGCCGTCCTTCACGGCCCGGTCGATGAGGTCCTTGGCGTGACGGCGGATGTGACGCACCGACACCTTGGCGTCCTCGCCCTTGGTGTGCGCCAGCTTGATGTACTCGCGCCGCCGCTCCTCGGTGAGCTGCGGGATGACGATCCGGATCGCGTTGCCGTCGTTGCTGGGGTTGGCCCCCAGGTCGGAGTCACGCAGCGCCTTCTCGATGTCGCGCAGCGAGCTCTTGTCGTAGGGGGTGATGAGCAGCGTGCGCGCGTCCTGGACGGAGAAGCTGGCCAGCTGCTGCAGCGGGGTGGCGGCGCCGTAGTAGTCCACCTCCAGCTTGCTGAACATCCCCGGGTGGGCCCGGCCGGTCCGGATGCCGGCCATGTCCTCCCGCGCCACCTCCAGGGCCTTCTCCATCTTCTCCTCGGCCTCCATGAGGGCCATCTCGATGACCTCAGACATTGTGGTGGTGCTCCTTCGGTATGCGGTGGGTCGCGGTCGTGCTCGGGGATGGTCGGGTCGACGAGGGGCTCAGCCCGAGGTCACCAGTGTGCCGATCTTCTCACCCTTGATGGCCCGGGTGATGGCGTCCTCGCCGTCGATGCCGAAGACGAGCATCGGCAGGTGGTTGTCCATGCAGAGGCTGAAGGCCGCCGCGTCCACGACGCGCAGGTTGCTGCTCAGGGCGTCGCCGAAGGTGAGCTCGTCGAGCTTGACCGCGGTCTCGTCGGTGCGGGGGTCGGCCGTGTAGACGCCGTCCACCCCGTGCTTGCTCATCAGCACGGCGTCGCACTTGATCTCCAGCGCGCGCTGCGCCGACACCGTGTCCGTGGAGAAGTAGGGCATCCCCGCACCGGCGCCGAAGATGACGACGCGGCCCTTCTCCAGGTGACGGATCGCCCGGCGCGGGATGTACGGCTCGGCCACCTGACCCATGGTGATGGCGGTCTGGACGCGGGTGTCGACCCCCTCCTTCTCGAGGAAGTCCTGCAGGGCCAGGCAGTTCATCACGGTCCCGAGCATCCCCATGTAGTCGGCGCGGGCCCGCTCCATCCCCCGCTGCTGCAGCTGGGCGCCGCGGAAGAAGTTGCCCCCTCCCATGACCACCGCCACCTGCACGCCGGCCCGCTGCCCCATGGCGATCTGGTGGGCGATGTTCTTGACCACGTCCGGGTCCAGCCCCACCCGTCCGCCGCCGATCGCCTCGCCCGAGAGCTTGAGCAGGACGCGGCGCGCGGAGTGGGGCTCGTCGCCGACCGCGGGGGAGGTCGGGGTGGGGACGGTCGCGGGACTGGGCGCGGACGACGTCATACGGATGGAACCTCCGGTGCGGTGCGTGAGCGGTCGCTCGATCCTGCCACACCCCAGTCCTCCCCCAGCACCGACCGTCGCCCCTCCGGCTGCGGGCCGCGGCTGCCAGGATGACCCCATGACCGACGACGCGTGGAGCGACACCCGGGCCCTCGGACCCGACTTCCGGACCCCCGGCACCGACCGGTGGCTGGAGGACTACACCGTGGGCGACGTGCGGGAGTACGGCACGATCACGCTGCGCGAGGACGACATCGTCGACTTCGCGCGGCGCTACGACCCGCAGTCGATCCACACCGACCCGGGGTGGGCCGCCGACGGACCGTTCGGTGGGCTCATCGCCAGCGGGATCCAGACCCTGGGGGTCTTCATGCGGCTCTACGCCGACCACTACCTCACGCGCTGCGGGTCGCTCGCCTCCCCCGGCGTGGACGAGGTCCGCTGGCCCCGGCCGGTGCGGCCGGGGGACGCGTTGCGCCTGCGGGTCGAGACCCTGGAGGTTCGACCCTCCCGCTCCAAGCCCGACCGGGGCCTGGTGGTCAGCCTCACCGAGCTGCTGAACCAGGACGACGAGGTCGTGCTGTCCCAGCGCGTGATGAACATCGTCGCCCGGCGCCCCGGTCGCTGAGCCGGCAGGCAGGAGACGCAGGAGGGCCCGCCGCAGCCGAGCTGCGACGGGCCCTCCCCGTGGTGCGGGTCGTCCTCAGACGCCGACCTTGAACCGGGCGAACCCGGTCACCTCGGCCCCGGCCTCCTTGGCCACCTGGGCCACGGACTTCTTGGCGTCCTTGGCGAAGGACTGGTCGAGCAGGACGTTCTCCTTGAAGAAGCCGTTGACCCGACCCTCGACGATCTTGGGCAGCGCCTGCTCCGGCTTGCCCTCCTCGCGAGCGGTCTCCTCCGCGATCCGGCGCTCGTTCTCGACGGTCTGCGCGTCGATCTCGTCGCGGGTGAGCACGGTCGGCGCGAAGGCCGCCACGTGCATCGCGATGTCGCGGGCAACCTGCTGGTCGCCACCGGAGGTGGCCACCAGCACACCGATCTGCGCGGGCAGGTCGGGGTTGGTCTTGTGCAGGTAGGAGACGACCTGGTCACCGGTGACGCGAGCCACCCGACGGACCTCGATCTTCTCGCCCAGCCCGGCGTTGGCCTCGTCGACGACCGTCTGGACGGACCTGCCGTCGAGCTCGGAGGCCAGCAGGGACCCGGCGTCGGTGGCCTGCGCCGCGACGGCCTGGGCCAGCAGCTGGTCAGCCAGCTCGCCGAACTTCGGGCTCTTGGCCACGAAGTCCGTCTCGCAGTTGACCTCGACCAGGGTGCCGACGCCACCCTCGACGTGCGCGCGCACCAGGCCGTTGGAGGCCGAACGGCCCTCACGCTTGGTGACGCCCTTCAGACCCTTGACGCGCAGGATCTCGGTGGCCTTGGCGGTGTCGCCGTCCGCCTCGTCCAGGGCCTTCTTCACATCCATCATCCCGGCGCCGGTGGACTCGCGCAGGGCCTTGATGTCAGCGGCGGTGTAGTTCGCCATCAGTAGTCACTCTCTCCTTCGGGAGGGATGGGAGGGGTCAGGAACCGGAGGTCTCGGCGTCGGCCTCGAGGGCCGGGGCGGCCTCGGCGCCGGGCGCCGTGGCACCCTCGTCCGCACCCTCGGCGGGCGCCTCGACCGGGGCGTCGACCACGGACTCGACGGCCTCGGCCGCCGGCTGCTCGACGACGGCGGGCTCCTCGGTCGCGGCGGTGGCCGCCCCGCTCTGCTCCGCCTCGGCACCCGCGAGGAGCTCGCGCTCCCACTCGGCCATCGGCTCGGCCGGCTCGGCACCCTCGGTGCTGGAGCTCCCGCCGCCGGAGCGGGTCATCAGACCGTCGGCGACGGCGTCGGCCACGACGCGGGTCAGCAGGCTGACCGAGCGGATGGCGTCGTCGTTGCCGGGGATCTTGTAGTCGACCTCGTCGGGGTCGCAGTTGGTGTCCAGGATGGCCACGACCGGCAGACCGAGCTTGCGCGCCTCGGTGACCGCCAGGTGCTCCTTCTTGGTGTCGACGACCCAGATGGCCGAAGGCACCTTCTGCATGTCGCGGATGCCGCCGAGCGTCTTGCTCAGCTTCTCGTACTCGCGACGCATCATGAGGAGCTCCTTCTTCGTGCGACCGCTGCCGGCCACGTCGTCGAAGTCGATCTCCTCGAGCTCCTTCATGCGGGTGAGGCGCTTGGAGACGGTCTGGAAGTTGGTGAGCATGCCACCGAGCCAGCGGTGGTTGACGTAGGGCATCCCGACCCGGGTCGCCTGCTCGGCGATGGTCTCCTGAGCCTGCTTCTTCGTGCCGACGAACAGGATGCTGCCGCCGTGGGCGACGGTCTGCTTGACGAAGTCGTAGGCCTCGTTGAGGTAGGTCAGCGACTGCTGCAGGTCGATGATGTAGATGCCGTTGCGCTCGGTCATGATGAAGCGCTTCATCTTGGGGTTCCACCGTCGGGTCTGGTGCCCGAAGTGGACGCCGCTCTCCAGGAGCTGGCGCATGGTGACGACGGCCATGCCGTGGTCTCGCTTTCTGTGGAAGGTGCAGTTCGGTCCTGGCCCGGGGACGTCCCCCACCCACCACCGGCTGGTGGCGGGACCGCGGGAGACGCCGTCGGACGAGCCGATCTCGCCCGGGCGCGAATTCGCGTGGGCGCCGGCGCCGGACAGGCCGGACGCAGGCACACCACACGTGCGCACCATCGTACGTCAGGGGGGACACCGCCCCGAAATCGCGGCCGGCCACGGTTCGCGGCGCAGGGCGCCTCGCTACCGTGGCACCCATGTCCTCGCCGCTGGTTCCCCGTATGCAGCCGTTCGGCACCTCGGTGTTCGCCGAGATGACCCAGCGCGCCCTGCGCTTCGACGCCGTCAACCTGGGTCAGGGCTTCCCGGACACCGACGGCCCGGAGGAGATGCTGCAGATCGCGGCCCGGGGGCTGCGGGAGGGCCTGAACCAGTACGCCCCCGCCCGCGGGATGCCGGTCCTGCGGGAGGCGGTGGCCGAGCACCAGGCCCGCTTCTACGGCATAGACCTGGACCCCGCGACGCAGGTGCTGGTGACCGTCGGGGCGACCGAGGGCATCGCGGCCGCCCTGCTCGCCCTCGTCGGGCCCGGTGACGAGGTCGTGGTCATCGAGCCGAGCTACGACTCCTACGACGCGGCGATCGCCCTGGCCGGGGCCACCCGTCGGGCGGTGCCCCTGCGCTTCCCCGACCTGCACCTCGACCTGGACGCGGTCCGGGAGGCGGTGACGGACCGGACCAGGGTGCTGCTGGTCAACACGCCGCACAACCCCACCGGCAAGGTATTCGACCGCAGCGAGCTCGAGGGCCTGGCCCGGATCGTCCGGGCGCGGGAGGACCTGTGGGTCCTGTCGGACGAGGTCTACGAGCACCTCGTCTTCGACGGGCTGACCCACGTCCCGTTCGCCACCCTGCCTGGATGGCGGAGCGGACGCTCACCGTGTCGTCGGTGGGCAAGACGTTCTCCCTGACCGGGTGGAAGACCGGCTGGGTCACGGGCCCGGCGCGGCTCGTCGACGCGGTCGCGGCCGTCAAGCAGTTCCTCACCTTCGTCGGTGTCACCCACGTGCAGCCGGCCGTGGCCCACGGCCTGCGGCTGCCCGAGGAGTTCTTCTCCGGCTTCGCCCGCGAGCTGCAGGGGAAGCGGGACGTGCTCGTGGAGGCCCTGGGCGACGTCGGCGTCCCCGTGTCCCCCTGCCAGGGGACCTACTTCGTCATCGCCGACCTCGCCCCCCACGGGGTGACCGACGCCGTGGACTTCTGCCGCCGGCTCCCGGAGGAGGTCGGGGTCGTCGGGGTGCCGGTGTCGGTCTTCGTCCAGGACCCGGCGCCGGTGGCCTCGCTCGTGCGCTTCGCCTTCTGCAAGAAGGAGGAGGTCCTGCGGGAGGCGGCGCGCCGTCTGCGATCGCTCGGGCGTGCGTGACACGGTGACGGGTATGCCGCCCGCCCCGCACGCTCCCTGGCGGCCCCGCCCCACGGCCCGGGTCCGCTCCTGGCTCGGGGACTGGGTGGTGGTGGCGCTGTGGCTCGCGATCCTGACGGTGGTCGGCCTGCTCGTCGGTCAGCGCCTCGCCGACGCGGCGGGACCGTCCTCGACCGGGGCCGTGCCGCTGCTCGCGGCGGACCTCGCGATCACGCTGGCCACCGTGGTCCCCTACGTGGTCTACCTGTCGGTGACCGAGTCCTCCACCCGGCGGGCGACGCTGGGCAAGCGCTGGTCGGGCCTCGTCGTCGCCGACGCCGAGGGAGGTGTCGCGCGGACGGGGCAGATCTGGCTGCGCAACGTCGTCAAGGCGTTGCCCTGGCAGCTCGCGCACCTGGGGGTGAGCCGGGCGATCCTGGAGGTCCAGCTGCCGCTGGCGACGACGCTCACCGTGGTGTCCCTCCTGCTGGCCGGTGCGTGCATGGCCCCGGCGCTGGTCGGCGGGCGGGGCCTGCACGACCGGCTGGCCGGCACCAGGGTGGAGCGGATCCCGGCTGAGCCCGCCGAGCCCGCGAAGGGGGCCGACCGGTGATCCGGGAGGAGGAGTCGCTCGAGGCCTTCGCCCAGCACCTCCGGGTCGAGAAGGGCCGGTCGGTGCACACGGTGCGCGCCTACCTCGGTGACCTGCGCAGCCTGCTGGCCCATCTCGAGCAGCAGGGCGTGGAGGCCCTGTCCGAGGTGCGGCTGGCGGACCTGCGCTCCTGGCTGGGGGCCCAGGGCGGCAGCGGGGTCTCCCGGTCCACCGTCTCCCGCCGGGCCGCGGCGGCCAGGACCTTCTTCCGGTGGCTCACCCGGACCGGTGCGGTGACCACGGACCCGTCCCTGCGTCTAGCCGCGCCCGGCAAGGACCACCACCTCCCCGGGGTCCTGCGGCAGCCGCAAGCCACGGAGCTCCTGGACCTGGCCGCCGTGGCCGCCGACGACGAGGACCCGGTGCACCTGCGCAACCGGGCGATGCTGGAGCTGCTCTACGCCTCCGGGATGCGGGTCGGCGAGCTGACCGGTCTGGACGTGGACGACCTCGAGCTGCAGACCCGCACGGCCAGGGTGCTCGGCAAGGGTGACCGCGAGCGCATCGTGCCCTTCGGGCAGCCTGCCGCGGACGCCCTGACGGCCTGGCTGGCCTCCGGACGCCCCCGGCTCACCACCGGGGACTCCGGGCCGGCTCTCTTCCTGGGTCGCCGTGGCCGACGGGTCGACCAGCGCCAGGTCCGCTCCTCCCTGCAGGACCTGCTCACCCACCTGCCCGACACACCGGCGATGGGTCCGCACGGCCTGCGGCACAGCGCCGCGACGCACCTGCTGGAGGGGGGCGCGGACCTGAGGACCGTGCAGGAGCTGCTGGGCCACGCCAGCCTGGCGACCACCCAGATCTACACCCACGTGTCGGTCGACCGGCTCCGGGCCGCCTACCAGCAGGCCCACCCGCGCGCCTGAGCCGAGGCATGGGCCAGGCGCAGGCCCCTCACGGTCCCACCGGCAGCAGCGTGAGCTCGACCCCCAGCAGGAGCGGCGTCGGGTCGACGTAGGTGTCCCGGTCCCGCACCGCCCCGAGGTGCAGGCAGACGCGGGGGGCGCAGTGGCTGCCCGACGCCTCGAGGCCACCGATGCGGGCGCCGCGCCGCACCCGCTGGCCGCGGTCCGGGGCCTCGGACACCGGCTGGTAGGTGCTCCGCAGACCGCTCGCGTGGGTCACGCTGACCACCCCGACACCTGCGACCTCCCCGCTGAAGGTCACCACACCGTCGGCCACCGCCAGCACGGCCTCCCCCTCGATCCCCGCCAGATCGATCCCCCGGTGGCCGGGCAGCCACCGACGCGCCGGGGGGTCGAACCCCCGGACGACCGACGGACGGCCTGCCAGGGGCCAGCCCCAGGCTGCGGTCTCCTCGCGCCCGGCAGGCCTGCTCACCGGCACCTGCTCCCGGATCCCGAGGAGCGTGGAGGCCCACACCCCGGCCCGCTGCTCGGCAGGACGGTCGGGACCGGCCACCGCCGTCCCCGGCAGCGCCCCGGCCAGCAGCTGCCCCACCACGACGGCTCCGCACGCCACCCAGCGGGTGAGCGCCCGCCGGGCCCGCTTCCCCCCGCCGAGCGGGGCCGGCCGGACCTCCACGGCGGCGCGTGGTGTCGACGCGTCCGGCGCCGGCCGCACCCCGTCCGGGGCCGGTCGCACCCCGTCCGGGGCCGGTCGCACCCCGCCCGGCGACCGAACCCCCGCCCCTCCCGGCCTCATCTCGCCGACCTCCGCCGCCAGCCGTCGAGCAGCTGCTCCGCCAGGCCCAGCTCCTCCAGCTCGCCCAGGGCGGACAGGACCTCCCGGACCGCCAGCCCGGAGCGGACCATCACCTCGTCCACGGAGGAGGAGGCCCGGGGCCGCAGCCACTGCCAGACCCGGCGCAGGTCCTCGGTCAGGTCGTCCTCGTCCCGGACCACCCCCCGCTTGAGGGGGGCGAGGTCGTCCCCGATCCGGCCGACCGCCTCGGCCACCTCGCCGGCGTCCGTCACCAGGGTGGCCCCCATCCGGATCTCGGCGTGGCACCCGGCCGACATGAGGCTGCTGACCGGCCCCGGCACCGCCAGGACGTGCCGGTCGAGCTCGCGTGCGTGCCTGACCGTCGTGCGGGCGCCCGAGCGCAGGGCGGCCTCGACCACCAGGGTGCCCGTGGTGAGGGCGGCGATGAGGCGGTTGCGGGCCAGGAAGCGCATCCGGGCCGGAGCGCCACCCGGCGGGGTCTCGCTCACCAACGCGCCGACCCGGCCGATCCGGGCGATCAGGTCGCTGTTGGCCCGGGGGTAGGGCACGTCGACACCGCCCGCCAGCACCCCGACCGTCCGGCCGTCCACGGCGAGGGCCGCCCGGTGCGCCGCCGCGTCGATGCCGTAGGCGGCTCCCGACACGACGACGAAGCCCTTCTCCGCCAGCTCCACGCAGATCTGGGCGGTCACGTGCTCGCCGTAGGCCGTGCAGGCCCGCGCCCCCACGACCGCCACGCTGCGCCCCGGCACCTCGTCCAGCCGCTGCGGTCCCCGCACCCACAGGCACCACGGCGGGGCCAGCAGCTGGTCGACCTCGACGGGCCACTCCTCGTCGCCCGGCACGAGCACCCGGGCCCCCAGGGACCGGGCGATGTGGGCGTCGTCCGCCTCCAGCGCCCGCTCCCTGCGCCCCACCAGCCGGTCCAGACGCACACCCTGCGGGGTGCGCCCGTCCCGCAGCGCGTAACCCACCAGGTCCTCGACCCCGTGCTCGGCCACCAGCGCCTGGACCCACTCGTCGTAGGGCTCGCCCATGCGGGCCAGCAGCAGCCGGGCCCGCCGCTCCCCCAGCGCCCCCTGGGCGCTGCCCGCCCGGCTCACGCGACCCTCACCGCCTCCGGCGTGCGCAGCAGCAGGGCGTGCTCCACGTCCGAGCGTCGCGGTCGGGCCTGCCCCTGGAGGTCCGCGACGGTCCAGGCCACCCGCAGCGCGCGGTCCAGGCCGCGCAGTGTGAGCTGGCCGAGGTCCATGGCGCGGTCCAACGGTGCCCGGACCGACCCGGGCAGGCGCCAGGGTCCCTCCCGCAGCACGGAGCCGGGGACCTGGGCGTTGAGCCGGTAGGGCAGGTCCCGCCACCGGGCGGCCTGGATCTCCCGGGCGGCCCGCACCCGGGCCGCGACGACGCTCGTCCCCTCCCCCCGCGGGAGGGTGAGGTCGGCGCGGGTGACGGCGCTCACCGCGAGCTTGACGTCGATGCGGTCCAGCAGCGGGCCGGAGAGCCGCGTGAGGTAGCCGTTGCGCCGGAACGGCGGGCAGACGCACCGCGCCCCACCGCTCCCGCAGGGGCACGGGTTGGCCGCGAGGACCAGCTGGAAGCGGGAGGGCAGGCGCACGTGCCGGTCGGCCCGGGCGATGACCACCTGGCCCGACTCCAGCGGCTGCCGCAGCCCGTCGAGGACGTCCCGGCGGAACTCGGGGGCCTCGTCGAGGAAGAGCACGCCGTGATGGGCCCGCGAGACCGCACCCGGGTGGATCGCGCGCGACCCGCCGCCGATGACGGACGCCGTCGAGGCGGTGTGGTGCGGTGCGACGAAGGGGGGACGGGTCACGAGCGCGCCGTCCTGGGGCAGCACCCCGAGCACGGAGTGGATGGCGGTCACCGCCAGCGCGTCCGGCTCCGCGAGCGCCGGCAGCAGTCCGGGCAGCCGCTCGGCCAGCATGGTCTTGCCCGCCCCCGGTGGACCCACGAGCATCAGGTGGTGCCCGCCGGCCGCGCAGATCTCCAGCGCCTCGCGGGCCACGGCCTGGCCGACGACCTCGGCCAGGTCCGGCACCGGCGCAGCGTGGGCCACCACGGGAGGAGGGTCGGCCAACCGGTAGGAGGCGCCGGCCGCCCGGGCCAGGTAGAACTCCCTCACCTCGCCCAGGGTGCGCACGGGATGCACCCGGACGCCGTCCACCAGGGCCGCCTCGCGGGCCGCGGCCGCCGCGACGAGGACCTCACGGACGCCACCCGCGGCGGCGGCCACCACCATGGGCAGCACCCCCGGGACGGGCCGGACCTCGCCGGCCAGACCCACCTCGCCCACGTGGCACACCGGGGCCACCACCGAGGCGGGGACGTGCTCGTCGGCCGCCATCATGGCCACGGCGATCGCGAGGTCGAGCCCGCTGCCGGCCTTCGGGATCCCCGCCGGGGACAGGTTGACGGTCCACCGGGCGGTGCTGACCGGCATCCCGCAGTTGCGCAGGGCCGGTCGCACCCGGTCGGGGGCCTGCCGGCAGGCGCTGTCGGCGAGCCCGGTGAGGATCGTGGCGGGCAGCCCGTCGGCCCACTGCGCCTCGACCGTCACCAGCTGACCCTCCACCCCCGCGAGCGTGACGGCGTACGTCCGGGCCAGGCCCATCACGCCACCCCCCGCAGGTGCTGGAGCCGCGGTGGGTCACCGGCCCGGCAGAGCACGCCGACGACGTCGATGCGGAAGCTCTCCCCACGCCGCCCGTGCTCGGCCAGCCAGGCCCACGCCAGCCGCCGCAGGCGCCGCGCCTTCGCGACCGTGACCGCCTCGGCGGGTGAGCCGAAGCGCTCGCTGCGGCGGGTCTTCACCTCGCAGAAGACCAGCAACCCGTCGTCGCGGGCCACCACGTCCAGCTCACCCTCCCGGCACCGCCAGTTGCGCTCGAGCACGTCCCACCCCAGCGCCACCAGGTGCCGGCAGGCGAGCTCCTCCCCGTGGTCGCCCACCGCCCGGGCGCGCGCCCACGGCATACCCCCAGCCCCCATGTCCCCTCCTCGGCTCCGCAGCGCCCCTGCGGTCGCCGCTCCCCCATGTCAGCCGAGGGGCCGGCGGCGGGCAAGAGGAGGTCGGGGGCCTGTGCACCGCCCGCGCGGCGGGGGGGACGGGTGTGGACGACGACGCCTCAGCGTCCGAAGCGCGCGTCCTTGGGGATCTCGATGTCGCTCTTGGACAGCTCCTCGACGTTCACGTCCTTGAAGGTGATGACCCGGGCCCGCTTGACGAACCGGGCCGGCCGGTAGACGTCCCACACCCACGCGTCGGCCATCGTCACCTCGAACCACGTCTCGCCGTTCCCGGTGCGCACCTCCACCTCGACCTCGTTCGCGAGGTAGAAGCGCCGCTCGGTCTCCACGACGTGGGTGAACAGCCCGACCACGTCGCGGTACTCGCGGTAGAGCGCGAGCTCCATGTCGGTCTCGTACTTCTCCAGGTCCTCCGCGCTCACCTCAGGCGCTCCCTTCCTCGTGCACGTCCGTCGTCGTCACCGCGGCGGTCCGCCCCGGCTCCCCGGCGCACCCCGCCAACCGCCAGCTGCGCCGGTGCCACCGGCTGGGCCCCCGCTCGCGCAGCGCCTCCTGGTGCTCCGGGGCGGCGTAGCCCTTGTTCTGGTCCCAGCCGTAGGGCCGGTACTCCTCCTGCGCCGCCGCCTGCACCATGAGCCGGTCCCGGGCCACCTTGGCCAGCACGGAGGCGGCGGCCACCGAGGAGCAGCGCAGGTCGGCCTTGATCATCGTGCGCACCGGGGGCGTCGGCGGAGCATCGCCGAGCAGCCCGAGCAGCCCGACCCGGGCGGGGTCGGTGAGCCAGTCGTGGTTGCCGTCGAGCAGCACCAGGTCGGGGCGCAGCCCCAGCTCGGCCAGGGCGCGCTCCCCCGCGAGCCGCAGCGCCGTCATGATGCCGAACGCGTCGATCTCCTCGGGCCAGGCGTGCCCGACCCCGGAGCCCAGGCACCACCGCCGGATCCGGGGCACCATCTGCTCGCGGGCCGCGGGAGCCAGCAGCTTGGAGTCACGCACCCCCTGGGGCGCGCTGCGGCAGCCGGCGTCGATGGCGACCACCCCGACGCTCACCGGGCCGGCGAGGGCCCCGCGCCCCACCTCGTCCATGCCCACGAGCACCGCATACCCTTCGCGCTGCAGCGTGCGCTCGACGCGCAGGCTGGGACGCCCCGAGGGGGCGCGACGGGTCGGGGTCGCCGTCACGGCGCCGAGTCCTCCGGGACGGAGGCGAAGGTGTCGGGGACGGTGAACCAGGTGAAGTGGTCGAAGGGGTAGAGCAGCACGAACGCCTGGCCCACGACGGCGTCCAGCGGTACTGACCCGGCCTGCCCCGTGCCGTCGTCGTTGGCGCGCGAGTCGCGGCTGTTGGAGCGGTGGTCCCCCATGAGCCACACCGAGTCCTCCGGGACGGTGATCTCGAACTCCGAGGTGCTCGGGACGTCGCCGGGGAAGAGGTAGGCCTCCTCGTCCAGCGGCTGGCCGTTGACCGTCAGCCGGCCCTCGGCGTCGCAGCAGACCACGGTGTCCCCCGGCATCCCGATGACCCGCTTGATGAGGTGGTTGCCCTGGCTGGCCGGCGCGACCCCGATGAACTCCAGGGCCCGCACCGCCGCCCCGACCACCGGCCCGCGGTCGACCTGCTGCGAGGGCGGGAGCCATCCGCCCGGGTCCTCGAAGACCACGACGTCCCCCCGGTCGACGGCCATCGGACCGGCCTGGATCTTGCTGACCATGACCCGGTCGCCGTAGACCAGCGTGTCCTCCATGCTGCCGGAGGGGATCCAGAAGGCCTGGGCCAGGAAGGTCTTGATGAGGAAGGAGATGACCAGCGCGGTCGCGGCGATCCCCAGCAGCTCCTTCAGGGCCGCCCAGGGGCCACCGCCCCTACGCCTGCGGCGCCCCTGCGGCGCCGACCCGGCACCGTCCTCCGGTGCGCCCGCGGACGCGTCGCGGGGACCGGTGGGGTGCCCGTGCACCGTCTCGTCCCGGGAGGGATCGCTCACCTGCTGCCGTCCTTGCTCGCTCGTCTGCCCCTGCTGACCCTAGCTCCCCGCGCCGGGGAAAGACCGATCCCCCGCCGAGCCGAGGTCGGGCGGGGGATCGGACGCCTCGGGGAGACCCCGGGGCGGAGGTATGCGGTGCCGCTCAGGCGTCCTGGGCGCTCGCCGGGGCGGCGGGCGCGGCCTTCTTCGCCGGGAGCGCGTCGCGGCGCTCGCGGATCTTGGCGGCCTTGCCGCGCAGGTCGCGCAGGTAGTAGAGCTTGGCGCGGCGGACGACGCCGCGGGAGACGACCTCGATCTTCTCCACGTTCGGGGAGTGCAGCGGGAAGGTGCGCTCGACACCGACGCCGAAGGACACCTTGCGCACGGTGTAGGTCTCGCCGATGCCCCCGCCGTGACGCCGGATCACGACGCCCTTGAAGACCTGGATCCGGGAGCGCGTGCCCTCGATGACCCTCACGTGCACGTCGACGGTGTCGCCGGCGCGGAAGTCGGGCATGTCGGTCCGCAGGCTGGCTGCGTCCAGGTCGCTGAGCTTGTGCATGTTGTCTCCTGCTGCTCGTGGGTGCCACAGGTCACCCGCGGCGGTTCGGTCCCCGGCCGGCGCGGGTGCGGCGGTGGGGGCTACGTCGTCGTGGTGCGGGCCCGGTGGTCCGTCGCCCAGGCGGAACCCCCTGTGGCAGGGGCGTGGGCGTGCGTGACGGGATCCTCGGGACGCGACGGTCAAGTCTGCCAGACGCCGACCCCGGCGGCCAAACCCGGGGCGGCGGGGCGGGCGCCGCCCCTGCGGCTCACGCCGGGTGGACGAGGTCGGCCTCGGCGTAGCCCTGCAGGAAGAGGGCGGCGGTGAGGTCGCCGTGGTTGACGCGGACGGGCACCTGGGCGCTGACGACCGGCTTGGAGTGCAGGGCCACCCCGGTGCCGGCGAGGCGCAGCATGGGCAGGTCGTTGGCGCCGTCGCCCACGGCGAGGACGTCCTGGTGGGCGTGCCCGAGCCGGGCCGCGATCTGCTCGAGGGCGGCGGCCTTGGCCTCCTGGCCCAGGACGGGCAGCACGACCCGGCCGGCGAGCCGACCGTCCTCGACCTCCAGGGTGTTGGCGCGGTGCTCGTCGAAGCCCAGGCGCCCCGCGACGACCCGGGTGAACTGCGTGAAGCCGCCGGACACCAGGGCGGTGTACGCCCCGTGGGCGCGCATCGTGGCCACCAGCACCTCGCCCCCCGGCGTGAAGGTGAGCCGGTCCCGGATCACCTCGTCCACGACCGTCTCCGGCAGCCCCCGCAGGAGGGCGACGCGCGCGTGGAGGGCCTCGGCGAAGTCGAGCTCGCCGTTCATCGCGCGCGCGGTGATGGCGGCGACCTGCTCCCCCGCCCCGGCGCGGGCGGCGAGTTCGTCCACGCACTCCTGCTCGATCATCGTCGAGTCCATGTCGGCCAGCAGGACCCGGCGGCGGCGCTCGCCGTCCGGCTGCACGACGACGTCCACGCCCAGCTCCTGCCACCGGGCCCACACCTGGTCGTCGACGGTGTCCGGCCCGTCCACGGGAGCCTCCACGGCGGCGCCCGGCGCCAGCCAGCGGATCTCCCCCACCCAGCGTCCGGCGGCGGCCTCCCGCACGGCGGCCTCGGTGAGATCGCGACGGGCGGGTGAGGAGAGGAGCGTGAGGACCGGCACGGCGCCGATCGTATGCGGTCGCTCAGGGCTGCGGGGCGTCGCCGTTCTCGTAGCGCTGCAGCAGGTCCGGCCGCCGGGCCCGGGTGCGGGCCAGGCGCTGCTCGTGCCGCCAGGCGGCGATCGCCCCGTGGTGGCCCGAGAGCAGCACGTCGGGGACGGCGTGCCCGCGCCAGGTGGCCGGCTTGGTGTAGACGGGGTACTCGAGCAGGCCGCCGGTGTGCGACTCCTCCTCCAGCGACGCCTCGTTGCCGATCACCCCCGGGAGCAGCCGCGCGACCGCCTCGGTCATGGCCAGGACCGCCACCTCGCCGCCGTTGAGCACGTAGTCGCCCAGCGACAGCACGGACAGCGGGTAGCGGCGCCCGAACTCCTCCGAGACGCGCTCGTCGATCCCCTCGTACCGTCCGCAGCAGAAGACCAGCCAGTCGTCCTCGGCCGCGATCCGTCCTGCCGTCTCCTGCGTGAACAGCTCACCCCCCGGCCCCGGCACGATGAGGTGCGGGGTCCGCCCGGGCAGGGCACCGCATACCTCGTCCAGGGCCTCGCCCCAGGGCTCGGGCCGCATGACCATGCCGGCACCTCCCCGTAGGGGGTGTCGTCGACGGTGCGGTGCCGGTCGTGCGTCCAGCTCCTCAGGTCGTGGACGTGCACCTCCAGGAGCCCGTCCTGCTGCGCCCGGCCCAGCAGGGACAGGCCCAGCGGCGCCAGGTAGTCCGGGAAGATCGTGATGACGTCGATGCGCACGCGCTACTCCCCCAGCTCAAGCAGCCCGGCCGGCGGGTCCACGACGACGGTGCGGCGCTCCTCGTCGACCTCGGGCACGAGCTCGGCCACGAAGGGGACCAGCACCGTGCGCCCCTCGAGGGTGCGGACCTCGAGCAGGTCCTGCACGTCCCGGACGTGCAGGGCGCTCACGGTGCCCAGGGGGGTGCCGTCCGGCAGCCGGACACCGAAGTCCAGCAGGTCCTCCTCGCGCCACCCCTCCTCGTCGTCGGCGGCCTCGTCCTCGTCGTCGACCAGCAGGCGGGTCCCCCTCAGGGCCTCGGCGGCCTCGCGGTCGGCGTGCCCCGTGAAGCCGAGTAGGTAGATCCCCTGGTGGACGCGGACGCTGGCCAGGGTCAGCGGGCCCCTCCCGGGCGGGTCGGTGTCGAACACCGCCCCCGGCACGAAGCGTGACTGCGGGTCGTCGGTGTGCACCTGCACGGTCACCTCGCCGCGCAGGCCGTGGGGCCTGCCCACGCGGGCCGCCACGAAGGCGTCGGGCTGGGTCATGGGTCCTCCTGGGTATGCCGTCCGCGACGCGCACGACCCGCCTCGCGCCGGGGCGCGGGGCGGGTCGGGACGGCGGTCGTGCTGGTGGTCAGCGCACGCGGTCGGTGTCGACGATGTCGACCCGGACCTTGCTGCCTCCGGCCAGGGCGCCGACCACGGTGCGCAGCGCGCTCGCCGTGCGGCCCCGTCGGCCGATGACCCGTCCGAGGTCGTCGGGGTGCACCCGGACCTCGAGGATGTCGCCGTTGCGGGAGCTCTTGGTGCGGACCGCGACGTCACCGTCGTGGTCCACGATGCCCTTCACGAGGTGCTCCAAGGCCTCCTCGAGCACGATCAGGCCTCGCCCTTGGTGTCACCCTCGGCGGCGGCGGTCTCCTCGGTGGGAGCCTCGGCGGCCGGAGCCTCGACGGGCGCCTCCGGAGCGGCCTCGGGGGCGGGTGCCTCGTCCTTGGCCTTCTTGCGACGGGTCTGCGGGGCGGAGCCGTCGTCCTCCTTGTCGGCGGCGGCGAGCGCGGCCTCGTAGAGGGAACGCTTGTCGGGCTTGGGCTCCTTGGTGCGCAGGGTGCCCTCGGCACCCGGCTCACCCTTGTGCTTCTGCCAGTCACCGGTGACCTTCAGCAGCGCGAGGACCTGCTCGGTCGGCTGGGCGCCGACCCCCAGCCAGTACTGCGCGCGCTCGGAGTCGATGTCGATGAGCGACGGCTCCTCGGTCGGGTGGTACTTGCCGATCTCCTCGATCGCCCGGCCGTCGCGCTTGGTGCGCGAGTCCATGACGACGACACGGTAGAACGGTGCACGGATCTTGCCCATGCGCTTCAGACGGATCTTGACTGCCACGGAAGTGGTGTCTCCTGCTTCTGTCTCGTGGGCACGGCAAGACCGCACGCGGATCGGTGCGGGGAGTCGTGGCCCGGTGTGTAGGCGTCCGGTCCAGCCGACGGCCGGACGGGTACAGCGATCCATTGTGCCACAGCGCCGGCCCGCCCCGGTCGGCTCAGGACCGCGCGGGGTCCTCGTCCGCCGGCTGCACGGGGGCGTGGCCCGCGACGAAGCGCAGCACCTCGGTCTCGTCCACGCCGGGGAACACCCCGGGCGGCATGACCGCGAGCAGGTGGGAGTGCGCCCGGGCGCTGGGCCAGACCCGTCCCTCCCACGCGCGGGCGAGCTCGGCCGGGGGACGCGTGCAGCACCGGGGGTCGGGGCAGCGGGACACCCGTCGGTGCGTGGTCTCCCGGCCCCGCATCCACCGGACCTGGTCGAAGGGCACCCCGAGGCTCACCGAGAAGCGCCCGGCCGAGGTCTGCTCCACCACGGACGTGCACCAGAAGGTGCCCCTGCCGGTGTCCGTGTACTGCGCGTAGACCTCCCCCGGCGGCCGGTCGAAGACGACCCGGGCCGTCCAGTGGCGGCAGACCCTCGCTCCCTCGATGGCTCCGGTGGCGTCCTTGGGGAAGCGGATCCCGTCGTTCTCGTAGGCCTTGTAGACGACCCCGTCGGAGGAGATGCGCAGGAAGTGCACGGGCAGGTCCAGGTGCCGCGTGGCCAGGTTGCAGAACCGGTGGGTGGCCGTCTCGTAGGAGACGCCGTAGGCGTCGCGCAGGTCCTCCAGCGCGATGTCGCGCTCCCCCTTGGCGCGCTGCAGGAAGGGGACGGCGCTGACCTCCGGCACCAGCACGGCCGCGGCGAAGTAGTTGATCTCCACCCGCTGGGCGAGGAACTCGGCGTAGTCGCGCGGCGGCTCGTGCCCCAGCACCACGTGCCCCAGGGCCTGCAGGGCCGCGGCCCTCGGGTCGTGCCGGCCGTGGGCGGGCAGGTAGATCCGGCGGTGGGCCAGGTCGGTGACCGAGCGCGTCGAGGCGGGCACGTCCGGGACGAGCTCGATGTCGAAGCCGATGTGCCGTGCCATGCGGTTGACGGCCTCCCTCGTCACGGGACCGTGCCGGTGCTCGACGATCCGCACCAGCTCGGCGGCCCGCGCCTCGATGTCCGGGAAGTAGTTGTCGGCCGACCGCATGAGCTGGCGCAGTTCGGCGTTGGCCAGCCGGGCGAACTCGGGGGTGGCCGCCCGCTGCTGCTGCAGCCCCGCCACCGTCTCGTAGAGCCCGACCAGCGCCTCGAGGGCCTCGTCGGGCAGGCCGGACCCGGCCCGCACCTGCGGGATGCCCAGGGTCTCGAAGCCGTCAGAGCGCTGCGCCCGCTCCCAGCGCATCTCCAGGGCCGCCCGCCGGGTCGGGGGGCCGCCGGTGAGCAGCGCGGTCACCTCGACCCCGAGGGCACGCGCCACCTCACCGAGGGTGGAGACCCGAGCCTCCCGACGGCCGTTCTCGATGAGCGAGAGCGCCGAGGCCGACAGCCCGACGCGGGCGGAGAGCGCGTCGAGGGTCAGCCCGGCCTGCTTGCGGTGGTGCCGGATCCGCCGACCCACGGCGAACGGGTCCTGCGCCCCGCCCACCGCCCCCCCGGAGGAGCCCGGCTCGGTGCCGTCGAGGCGGACCGACGGACGGAAAGGGAGCACCCGACCCTGGGGAGACGACATACCTCCACGATAGCGAAAGAAGCAGCGTTCTTGACACACCTTGGTCCTTCCCTGCCCCCGAAGGCGCCGCCAGAGTGGTCAACAACACCGAACCTCCTCCGACGACGAAAGGGGTCGATCATGACCACCACCACTCCCCGGACCACCCCCCTGGCGCAGCAGGCGCTCGACATCGAGCACGACTGGCAGACGAACCCGCGGTGGAAGGGCGTCCGGCGTCTCTACTCCGCCGAGGACGTCGTCCGCCTGCGCGGGTCGGTCGTGGAGGAGCACACGCTGGCGCGCCGCGGGGCGGAGCGCCTCTGGGAGGCCCTGGAGACCAGGAGCTTCACCCGCGCCCTGGGCGCCCTCACCGGCAACCAGGCCGTGCAGATGGTCAAGGGCGGGCTCGAGGCCATCTACCTCTCCGGGTGGCAGGTGGCCGCCGACGCCAACCTCGCCGGCCAGACCTACCCCGACCAGAGCCTCTACCCCGCCAACTCCGTGCCGGCCGTCGTCCGCCGTATCAACAACGCGCTGCAGCGGGCCGACCAGATCGCCTGGATGAACGGTGAGACCGACACCGACTACTTCGTGCCGATCGTCGCGGACGCCGAGGCCGGCTTCGGAGGCCCGCTCAACGTCTTCGAGCTGATGAAGTCGATGATCCAGGCCGGCGCGGCGGGGGTGCACTGGGAGGACCAGCTGGCGTCGGAGAAGAAGTGCGGCCACCTGGGCGGCAAGGTGCTCATCCCCACCGCCCAGCACGTCCGCACCCTCAGCTCGGCCCGCCTGGCCGCCGACGTCCTGGGGGTCCCCTCCGTCGTCATCGCCCGCACCGACGCGCTCGCGGCCGACCTGCTCACCAGCGACGTGGACCCGATCGACCAGCCCTTCACGACCGGGGAGCGCACCTCCGAGGGGTTCTTCCGGGTCCGGAACGGCATCGAGCCGGTCCTTGCCCGGGCCAAGGCCTACGCGCCCTACGCGGACCTCATCTGGGTCGAGACCGGCACCCCGGACCTGGGTCTGGCGCGCGAGTTCGCCCAGGAGCTGCACAAGGACTTCCCGGACCAGAAGCTGGCCTACAACTGCAGCCCCTCCTTCAACTGGAAGGCGGCCCTGTCCGACACCGAGATCGCGCAGTTCCAGGACCAGCTGGGCGAGCTGGGCTACGCCTTCCAGTTCATCACCCTGGCCGGCTTCCACGCGCTCAACCACTCGATGTTCAACCTGGCCCACGGCTACGCCCGCGAGGGCATGACCGCCTACGTGAGGCTGCAGGAGGCGGAGTTCGCCGACGCCGAGCTCGGCTACACGGCGGTCCGGCACCAGACGGAGGTCGGCACCGGGTACTTTGATGCCGTGAGCACCGCGGTCAACCCGGACTCGTCCACGACGGCCCTGTCCGGCTCCACGGAGTCCGAGCAGTTCCACTCCTGAGCGACACCGGGGTGATCGCACCCGGGTCCGCACCGGCCGTCTGCCGGACGCGGGCCCGGGTGCGGTGTCTCACCGACGACTTCGACGCAGCCGAGGACGAGGACATGGAGCAGTACCCGACCGCCCTGCTGGACGAGACCACCACGGAGCAGCTGCACGCCCTGGAGCGGGCCACCCGCGAGGAGCGTGCGGAGCTGCTGCGCGCCCGGCGTGAGCGCTCCCGGGCCGTGCGTGCCGGGGCCGAGCTGGAGGTCCCGGCGTCGACCCGCGCGGTCAGCGCCGACGACTCGTGGCGCGCCGAGCCGCACCCGGCCGACCTGACCCACCGTCAGGTCGAGCTGGCGACCCCGGCCACCCCGGAGCAGGCCAAGACCGCGCTGAGCTCCGGGGCCGACGTGTGGGTGGCGGACCTGGAGGACATGCTCGTCCCGTCCCGGTCCCGGTTGCTCGCGGCGCACCGGGTCATCGAGGAGGTGGCGGCCACGCGGACCGGTGACACCCGTCCGGGGGTGCCCACCCTCATGGTCCGCCCCCGGGGGCTGCACCTGGTCGAGGCCTACCTCACCGTCGACGACGCCCCCGTCAGCGCGCCGGTCGCCGACTCCTTCCTCTTCCTCGCGCGCTGCGCCCGCACCCTGCTCGACAACGGCACCGCCCCCTACCTCTACCTCCCCAAGCTGGAGACTGCGGCTGAGGCCCGCTGGTGGGACCGGATGATCGGGCAGGCCGAGGAGCTGCTGGGCCTGCCGCCCGGCTCGGTGCGGGTGAGCGTGCTGGTGGAGACGGTGCAGTCGATGTACGAGCTGGAGGAGATCGTCCACGACCTCCGGGAGCGGATCACCGGGCTCGCTGCCGGCCGCTGGGACTACGTCTTCTCCCACGTGCGCACCTACGGGCACCGTCCGGAGCACCTCCTGCCCGACCGTGACTCCTTCACGATGAACACCAAGTTCCTGCGGACCTACACCGACGTCATCGTGCGGATCGCGCAGCGCCGCGGCGTCCAGGCCATCGGTGGCCCCGTGGCCCTGGCCACCGGTGGGCTCTTCGACGAGTCGCTGGCGATGACCCAGGCCCAGATCGCCCGGGACAAGGCCCGGGAGGCCCGGCAGGGCTTCGACGGCGCCTGGGTCCTCCACCCGGGGCTGGTGCCCGTGGCCCGTGCCCCGTTCGCCGAGCGCGACCGCCGCCGGGCCCGCGGGGAGGAGCCGGAGCCCGCCCGCCCCTCCGGGGAGATCGACCCCGTGGCCCTGCGCGACGTGCGCTCGGTCTTCGGGTCGGCCACCATGACCGGGGTCCGCAACGCCATGCGGTCCTCCCTCACCTATCTCGCCGGGTGGCTCGCAGGCGAGGGGACGACGACCCTCGCCGGTCACATCGAGGACTTCGGCACCGTGGAGCTCGCCCGGATGCAGCTGTGGCAGTGGCTGTCCCACGGGGAGCGCCTGGCCGAGGGACCCCAGATGTCCCCGCTGCTGCTGCGGCGGATGATGGAGGACGAGGAGGCCCTGCTGCGCCGCCGCGGGGTCCGGGCGGACCTGCTCCAGCACGCCGTCCGGCTCTTCACCGAGGCCGTCGGTGCCGAGGACCCTCCCGCCTTCCTCTCCCAGAAGGCCTACGAGGTCCTGGTCGGCCTGGAGCAGGGGACCGACGCGCAGGTGGCCTGACCCGAGGGACCTCGGGGGGCGAGGGCCGGGGCTCAGACCACCCGTCCGCGCAGGATGATCCGGTGGGGGGCGGCGAGCACCCGGACGTCCTGTCGCGGGTCCTCCTGGTAGACCACCAGGTCCGCCGACTCCCCCTCGGCGATCCCGGGGCGGCCCAACCAGGCACGAGCTCCCCAGGTCGCCGCGTCCAGCGCCTCCAGCGGCGTGAGGCCGGCGCGGGTCAGCGCCTCGACCTCCGAGGCCACGAGCCCGTGCGGGAGCTGGCCGCCCGCGTCGGTCCCCACGTAGATCGGGACCCCCGCCTCGTGGGCCTTGGCCACCGTCTCGTGGCGCCGGTCGTACAGGTCCATCATGTGGTCGGCGTAGGTGGGGAACTTCCCTCGGCCGGCGTCGGCGAACTTCGGGAAGTTGTCGATGTTGACCAGGGTGGGGACGATGGCGATC
This sequence comes from Ornithinimicrobium flavum, assembly GCF_004526345.1. Lineage (NCBI taxonomy): Bacteria > Bacillati > Actinomycetota > Actinomycetes > Micrococcales > Ornithinimicrobiaceae > Ornithinimicrobium > Ornithinimicrobium flavum. Next base: position 2,456,016 of record NZ_CP038213.1, read on the forward strand.
CCCTGGGCGGCGAAGGTGTCGATCGTCCCGTCGAGCAGACCTGTCGCGTGCTCGATGCAGTCGGTGCCCGCGGCCGCGAAGTCGACGAGGGACTGCTCCCCGAAGCAGTGGGCCGTCACCCGAGCACCCTCCTCGTGCGCGGCGGCGATCGCGTCGGTGAGCACGTCGACGGGCCAGCAGGTCCCCAGGTCGCCGGTCTCCCGGTCGATCCAGTCGCCGACGAGCTTGACCCAGCCGTCGCCGTTGCGTGCCTCCTGGCGGACGTGGTCGACGAGGTCCTCGGGCTCGATCTCCCAGGCGAAGTTCTTCAGGTAGCGCCGGGTGCGCGCGATGTGACGGCCCGCCCGGATCAGCCGGGGCAGATCCTCGCGGTCCTGGACCCACCGGGTGTCCAGCGGCGATCCGGCGTCGCGCAGCAGCAGGGCCCCGGCCTCCCGGTCCGCGAGCGCATGCTCCTCGGCGCGCTCCCGTGAGACCGCGCCGTGGGCCTCCAGGCCCACGTGGCAGTGGGCGTCCACCAGCCCCGGCACGGCATACCCGGAGACCGTCTCGACCTCGCCCGACGCGGGCGGCGAGAGACTGATGAGCCCGTCGATCACCCAGACCTCGTCGAGCACCTCCTCCGGTCCCACCAGGACCGAGCCCCTGACGTGCAGCACCGGGTCGCTCATGTCGCCTCCTCGCGCGTGTGCGGTGGACCCAGGCTAGCGAGACCGGCACCACCGGGTGCGACGCGGCCCTCGACGCGCCCCACGCCCGGGTCTAGGTTGATCGGCATGGACCGAGAAGCCGTGATCCGTGCCGAGTCCGACCGCTTCGGCGAGGTGCTCGCCGGCACCGACCCGGCCGCGCCGGTCCCCACGTGCCCGGGCTGGAGCGCCCACGACCTGCTCGACCACCTCGTGCAGGTGCACGACTTCTGGGCAAGGGTCCTGGGTGAGGACGTGAGGGAGGAGCGGGACGTCGCGGCGCTCGAGGAGTCGGCTCCCCCACGGCCGGACAGCCTCCCGGAGCTCCTGGCGGCCAGGGAGGCGGCGACCACGGCCCTGCTCGCGCAGCTCGCGGTCCTCGAGGACCAGGAGCCCCGGTGGTCGTGGTGGCCGCCGGACCAGACCGTCGGTTTCACCCGCCGTATGCAGACGAGCGAGGCCACGATCCACCGGGTCGACGCCGAGCTCACCGCCGGCCTCGCCCCGACGCCCCTGACGCCGGAGGTCGCGGCAGGCGCGGTCGACCAGTGCGTCGACGTCATGTGGGGCTACGTGCCTGCGTGGGCGCAGGACGAGTCGACGGCCCTGGTCGAGCTCGTCGCCACCGACACGGCGGACCGGTGGACGGTCGACGTGGGCCGGTGGCACGGGACGGGCCCGGAGTCCGGCAACGCCTTCGACCTCGCCCGTGGTCGTCGTGCGCAGGGAGACAGCGCGGGGTCGCTCCCCACCGCCACGGCGACCGCCACCGCCCACGACCTGGCGCTGTGGGCCTGGGGCCGCGGACCGCGCTCGGCGGTCGGGATCACCGGCGACCCGGTCGCCGTCGCAGCGCTCGACCGGCTCGTCGAGCAGGGCATCCAGTAGTCCACCAGGTCGGTCAGGCCGGCCAGGCCGGCCAGGTCGGCCGGGTCGGTCACCCGGCGTCGGCCCCGGCCAGACCCGGGATGCCGGCCTCGGCGGCCGGTGCGGCGTAGGCCCGGGCCAGCGAGTCCACCGTCTCGTGCGCGTTGAGACCGCTGGGGTTCGGGACCACCCAGAGCACCGCTCCCTCCAGCGGGTGCGGCTGCCGCCCGGCCCCGGCCGCACGCACGCCGAAAGCGCTGCGGTAGGCGGTGATGCCGGCGACCGCGACCACCGCGGGCGCCACCCGCCGCACCGTGGCCCGCAGCCGCCGGGCGCCCTCGCGCAGCTCCTCGGCGGACAGCTCGTCGGCCCGCGCGGTCGCCCTGGGCACCAGGTTGGTGATCCCGATCCCCCGCCCCAGCAGGTGCTCACGGTCCTCGGGGCTCATGCCGGCGGCCGGATCGACCGGCCGCGTGATGATCCCGGCCCGGTGCAGCGCCGGGTAGAAGCGGTTGCCGGGGTGGGCGAAGTGCGCCTGCGTCGCGGCGGTCCACAGACCCGGGTTGATGCCGACGAAGAGCAGCCGCAGCCGCGTCCCCTCGCGGGGCAGCAGGTCGGGGACCACGGCGTCCCGGAAGGACTCCAGCTCCGCGCGGGAGAACCGGCGGGTCGTCACCGGGCGGGCGTCCCCGACCCGACCGGCAGACCCACCTGGTCCCAGGCGGCCCGGAGAGCCTCCTCGACCTCCGAGCCCGTGCCGTAGCGGCGGACCGCGGAACGGACGGTCGCCGTCGCGAAGCCGTCGAACTCCACGTCGCGCGGCACCAGACCGGGTGTCGTCATGGTGTCGTGCCACACCATCCCCGCCCGCTCCCACGAGAACCCGCCGAGGGACGTGGCGAAGAGGTGGAAGGCCCGGTTGGGGATGCCGGAGTTGATGTGCACGCCGCCGTTGTCGCTCTGCGCGTCGTGGGGCAGCCGCACGTAGTCGTCCATGTGCCCCGGCTGCGGGTCGCGGCCCAGCGCCGGGTCGTCGTAGGCCGTGCCGGGTGCGGCCATCGACCGGAGCGCGACCCCCTGCACGCGGTCGGTGAACAGCCCCGCCCCGATCAGCCAGTCCGCCTCCCGGGCCTGCTGCCCCAGGACCCACTGGCGCACCACGGCACCCCAGACGTCCGACACCGACTCGTTGAGGGCGCCGGACTGGCCGACGTAGGTCAGCCCCGCGGAGTACTGCGTCAGCCCGTGCGCGAGCTCGTGCGCGATGACGTCCACGTTGGCCGTGAACCGGTTGAAGTAGATGCCGTCCCCGTCACCGAAGACCATCTGGCGACCGTCCCAGAAGGCGTTGTCGTAGTCGCGGCCGTAGTGCACGCTCGCCACCAGCGGCAATCCCCGGCCGTCCAGGGAGTCCCTCCCGTAGATCCGCGCAAGCACCTCCCAGGTGGCGCCCAGCCCGTCGAAGGCCTCGCTCACCGACACGTCGGCGGTCTCGGGGTCGCCCTCCCCCCGCACGAACCGACCCGGCAGGACGCTGCCGTGCTCCGCGTCGTGCACCCTGCGGTCCGGCCCCGCCTCCTCCGGCAGCGGCTCGGGCCCGCTCACGTCCGGCTCGGACTGCCCGACCTGCGGCAGGGCCGACGACATCCGTCGCAGCAGGTCGCTGCGCCCCCCGGGCTCCGGCGGGTGCCCGCCCGGCCACCTCGTCGCCTGGATCTCGCGGCGGCCGCGGGTCACCTCCCCGTCGCGCACGGCGAACTCCAGCGCGGGCGCGAGGTCCGGCTCCGCCGTGGCCAGCCGCCGCAGCAGGTAGCCGGGCACGATGCCGCAGCGTGTCGTGGTCGTGGTCGGGGTCCCCGGGATCATGGGGACGACTCTGCCAGAGCCGCCCGACAGACCTCAGCCCTCGGCGAGCAGCTCACGGACCAGGGGGATCACCCGGGTCCCGTAGAGCTCGACCGACCTCATGAGCTGCGAGTGCGGCATGGGTCCGCTGGCGTACTTGAGGTCGAAGCGGTCCAGCCCCAGGGTGCGGACGGTCGCGGCGATCTTGCGCGCCACCGTCTCGGGCGACCCCACGTAGAGCGCCCCGTGGGTGATCTCGGAGTGGAACTCCTCCAGGCTCATCGGCCCCCAGCCCCGCTCGGCCCCGATGCGGTCGCGGTTGGCCTTGAAGTGCGGGTACAGCTCCTCGCGCGCCTGCTCGTCGGTCTCCGCGACGTGCCCCGGGGAGTGCACACCCACCGGCAGCGGCTCGGCCCCCAGCTCGGTCAGCGCCCGCCGGTAGAGGTCGGCAAACGGGGCGAACCGCTGCGCCGGGCCGCCGATGATCGCCAGCATGAGCGGCAGCCGGTAGGACGCGGCGCGGACGACCGACTGCGGCGAGCCGCCGACGGCGATCCACGCCGTGAGGCCGGCCTCGGTCCTGGGGAAGACCTCCTGGTCGCGCAGCGGCGGGCGCACCGTGCCCTCCCAGGTCACCGGCTGCTCGGTCAGCAACCTGCTGAAGAGGTCGAGCTTCTCGCTGAAGAGCCGTTCGTAGTCGCCCAGGTCCAGCCCGAAGAGGGGGAAGGACTCGGTGAAGGAGCCGCGGCCCAGGATGACCTCGCCGCGTCCGCCGCTGAGGGCGTCGATCGTCGCGAACCGCTGGAAGACCCGGATCGGGTCGTCCGAGCTGAGCACCGTGACGGCCGAGCCGAGCCGGATCCGCTCGGTGGCGGTGGCCAGCCCGGCCAGCACCACGTCGGGCGCGCTCACGGCGAAGTCCGGGCGGTGGTGCTCACCGATGCCGAGGAAGTCCACGCCCACCTGGTCGGCGAGCACCCCTTGCGCGACCAGGTCGCGGAGCACCTGCGCCCCGCTCCTCGGCGTCCCGTCGTCGCCGACGGTCATGTCCCCGAAGGTGTCCAGGCCCAGCTCCACGCTCACGTCATACTCCTCGTCCGGATGTAGTTGACCAGTCAACAACCGAGGGTGGGCCGTGTTCCCGGGGAGGTCGGTCACTTCCCCTTGGGGTCGAGGAACTTCTCGAAGCCCGGCGGCAGCTTCAGCCCGGACAGGTCGGCGTCCTGGCCCGAGGGCAGGCCGCTCCCCTGGTCCGCCCCTCCGCCGAAGGCGCTCTCGAAGGACGCCTCGCGCGCGGCCACGGCCTTCTGCTGCGCCTCACGCTCCTGCTGGGCGCGCTTGGCGGGGTTGCCGGACTTGCCCTTCTTGCGCTGCGGCGCCTTGCCCTTCTTGGCGCCGCCGCCCATGCCGGGCATGCCCGGCATCCCGCCCAGGCCGCCCTTCTTGAGCTGGCGCATCATCTTCTGGGCCTCGCCGAAGCGCTCGATCAGCTGGTTGACCTCGCCGACCGAGACGCCCGAACCGCGCGCGATACGGGCCCGTCGCGACCCGTTGATCTGCTTGGGGTGGTTGCGCTCGAACGGGGTCATGGAGCGCACCATCGCCTCGACCCGGTCGAACTCCCGCTCGTCCAGGGAGTCCAGCTGGGCCCGCATGCCCTGCATACCCGGCATCATGCCGAGCATCTGCTTCAGCGAGCCCATCCGCTTGATCGCGGCCATCTGGTCGAGGAAGTCGTCGAAGGTGAAGTCCTCGTCGGAGAGGAACTTGCGGGTCATCTCCCGCGCCTGCGCCTGGTCGAAGGCCTGCTCGGCCTGCTCGATCAGGGTCAGGACGTCCCCCATGTCCAGGATGCGCGAGGCCATCCGGTCGGGGTGGAAGAGCTCGACGTCCTTGACCCCCTCACCGGTGGAGGCGAAGAGGATGGGCTGACCGGTCACGGTGGCCACCGACAGCGCGGCACCACCGCGGGCGTCACCGTCCAGCTTGGTCAGCACCGACCCGGTGATGCCGACCCCGTCGGCAAAGGCCTTGGCGGTCTCCACCGCAGCCTGACCGATCATCGCGTCGATGACGAAGAGCACCTCGTGGGCGCCGGTCTCGATCCGGATGTCGCTGGCCTGACGCATCAGGTCCATGTCGACCGCGAGCCGACCCGCGGTGTCGATGATGACCACGTCGTGGCCCTTGGTGCGCGCCTGCTCCACACCGTCCACGGCCACGTCCACCGGGTCCCCGAAGGAACGTGTCCCCTCACCGGACTCCATGGCGGCGTCGTGGCCGAAGACGTTGCCCCGCTCCGGGGCGAAGACCGGCACCCCGGCCCGTTGCCCGACCACCTCGAGCTGGGTCACGGCGTTGGGGCGCTGCAGGTCCGCCGCCACGAGCAGGGGGGTGTGGCCCTGGTCGGCGAGCAGCTTGCCCAGCTTGCCCGCGAAGGTCGTCTTGCCCGAGCCCTGCAGGCCCGCCAGCATGATGACGGTCGGCGGGTTCTTGGCCAGGTTCAGCCGCCGGGTCTGCCCACCGAGGATCGAGACGAGCTCCTCGTTGACGATCTTGACGATCTGCTGGGCCGGGTTGAGGGCCTGGTGCACCTCCGCCCCCAGGCCGCGCTCGCGGATCCGGCCCGTGAACTCCTTGACGACCGGCAGGGCGACGTCCGCGTCGAGCAGCGCCAGGCGGATGTCGCGGATCGTCGCGTTGAGGTCGGACTCGGTGACGGTGCCCTTGCGCTTGAGGTTCTTGAACGTGTGCGCGAGCCGGTCGGAGAGGGAGTTGAACACCCGGCAAGGATACGTTGGACCCATGCCATCCCCGATCTCCACCGCCCGGCAGCGTCTCGCGCAGGCCCTGCGGGACCGGGTGGCCGGGCCGGACGCGGAGCGCAGGGCCCACGCCATCTGGCTGGCTCCCGGCGAGCGCCGGTTCGCCCCGGACGACCCCATCTGCCGGGTCCAGGGCCACGCGGCCATGTATGCCGGCGGCATCCGCGCGCTGCTCCTGCAGTCCCTCCACCCGCTCGCGATGGCCGGGGTCGGGGAGCACTCCGGCTACCGCGGCGACCCCTGGGGAAGGCTGCAGCGCACGAGCGAGTTCCTGGCGATGACGACCTTCGGCCCCGTGGAGTCCGCGGAGCGGGTGCTGGACCGCATCAACCGCGTGCACGAGACGGTCGTCGGCCAGGCCGCCGACGGCCGGCCCTACGCCGCCAGCGACCCGCACCTGCTGCGGTGGGTCCACGTCGCCGAGGTGGACAGCTTCCTCACGGCCCACCAGCGCTACGCCCGGACACCGCTGACCCCCGGGGAGGCCGACCGGTATGTCGATCAGGCCGCCTGGGCGGCCGGTCGGCTCGGGGTCCCGGACCCCCCGACGACCGTCGCCGAGCTGGAGGAGCAGCTCGGCTCCTACCTCCCCGAGCTCGAGGCCACCCCCGGCGCCCGGGACGTCGCCCGGTTCCTGCTCCACGAACCGCCGCTTCCCGTCCTCGCCCGACCCGGGTTCTGGATGCTCGCCGCGGGGGCGGTCGAGATGCTGCCCGGCTACGCCCGTGAGCTGCTCGACCTCCACCTGCCCGGACCGCTGAGGGCCCTGGACGGTGTGGCCCTGCGCACCGTCGCCGCCCCCCTGGGCCGGCTCGGCACGGCCGCGGTCGGGTGGGCCCTGGCGGACCCCCGCGACCCCCGCAACAGCCCGGCCAGCTCCCAGGTCAGCGCGCGGTAGCGGGTCCTCCCCGGCCTGTCAGCCGACACATCCCCCGTCGACTTCCGCGGCCGGGTCCGGTCCTCGCTCCGCTGCGGGTCCTCCCCGGCCTGTCAGCCGACACATTTCCCGTCGACTTCCGCGGCCGGGTCCGGCCCTCGCTCCGCTGCGGGTCCTCCCCGGCCTGTCAGCCGACGATCGCGTCGACGAAGGCCTCCGGGTCGAACGGCGCCAGGTCGTCCGGACCCTCACCCAGGCCGATGAGCTTGACCGGGACGCCCAGCTTGCGCTGGACGTTGACGACGATGCCGCCCTTGGCGGTGCCGTCCATCTTGGTGAGGACGATCCCGGTGATGGCGACCTCCCGCGCGAACTCCTCGGCCTGCCGCATACCGTTCTGGCCGGTGGTGGCGTCCAGCACCAGCAGGACCTCCCCGACGGGGGCCTGCTTCTCGATGACGCGCTTGATCTTGCCCAGCTCGTCCATCAACCCCTTCTTGGTGTGCAGCCGCCCGGCCGTGTCGATGATGACCACGTCGGACTCCAGCTCGACGCCGGCCTTGACCGCCTCGAAGGCCACCGAGGCCGGGTCCGCACCCTCCTGGTGCGAACGGACCGTGGGCACACCGACACGCTCGCCCCAGGTCGCCAGCTGGTCGGCCGCCGCGGCGCGGAAGGTGTCGGCGGCGCCGAACAGGACGTCCTTGTCCTCGGCGACCAGCACCCGTCCGAGCTTGCCGACGGTCGTGGTCTTGCCCGTCCCGTTGACGCCCACGACCAGGATGACCGCCGGGTGCCCGTCGGTGCGGGAGGCGGCGATCCGACGGTCCAGCGTCGGATCGACCAGCCTCAGGAGGTCGTCGTGCAGCCACTGCCTGACCTGGGACGGGTCGCTGGTGCCGTCCACCTTGACCTGGGTGCGCAGCGCGTCCACCAGCTCGGTGGTCGCCTCGACCCCGAGGTCGGAGGCGAGCAGGGTGTCCTCGACCAGCTCCCAGTCGGCCTCGTCCAGGCCGCCCCGGGAGAGCAGCGCCAGCAGGGCGTTGCCGATCGCGGAGTTCGACCGGGCGAGGCGGGCGCGCAGTCGCTGCAGCCGCCCCCGCGCCGAGGCCGGGCGTTCGAGGGTGGGAGCCTCCTCGACGACGGGCTCCTCGACCGCGACGCCGCCGCCGCGGTCATCGACCTCGACGTCGTCGCCCGGGCGCCGGTCGGCTTCGCGGTCGTCGGTGAGGACCTCGCCCTCCGGTCCCGGACGCCGGTCGGTCCGGGGCAGGGTGGTGGTGCCACCGCCGCGTCCACGGACCAGCGCGATCAGCGCAGCGAGGCCCGCGAGGACGACGACGCTGACGAGGGCAAGGATCTCCCAGAGTTCATTGATGGGTCCCACGCCGGTCAGTCTCCCAGATGGGCGCACCCGCCTCGTCAGGGGCGGGCCGCAGACCCGTCGTCAGCGGGCGGCGCGGTAGGGCGCGCCGGAGCCCCCGGCGTCGCCGTCCTGCTCCTCGACCCCGACGCTCGGACGCCCACCGGTCGCCGCGCGGGCGGTCCGGCGCTCGGGCAGGCGGGCAGCGAGGTCCTTGGTCACGCCCCCTGCGGAGCGGCCGATCCGCTCACCGCGCGCCCGGACCTTGGCGGTCGTGCGCCGGGCCCCGGCGATGAGCTCCTCCCCCTCGGGGGTCCAGAACTCCCCCCGACCCTCGCGCCGCGCCTCCACCATCACGTAGCCGACCACCCCGGCACCGAGGGCGACGCAGAGCAGCATGACGAGGACGAGTGCAAGCATGGCTCCAGTGTGCCCGTCCGACCCCTCGCGGGACGAACCGCGCGGCGGCGTGTGCGTGCCCGGACGCCCGATGGTGAGCAGTCTCACACGGCGGCCGGTCGCCCCTCCTCGCCCAGGGTCCGCTCGATCCGTCCCAGCAGCTCCCGCCCCGCCGCGGCCCCGTCCGGGTCGCCCGCCGACTCCCGGAGCGCCACCTCGCGGACCGTCTCGGCGCGCGCCTCGTGCGGGAGGCCCTGGTCGAGCAGGGCCTTGGCCCGCGCGTGGAGGACCGCGCCGAGGACCGTCGCGTCGTCACCGGCCAGCTCCTCGACGGCCGTGAGGAGCTCGTGGGCCTCGGGGTACTCCCCCGCCAGTGGTGGACCTGCGCCAACCGGACCGCGGCGGCCGACCACGAGGACGTGCCGGGCTCGGCCTCGGCGAGCCGTGCCTCGCCCGTCTCCAGCGCCGTGCCCAGCTCCCCCAGCATCCGCCAGAACGAGGGGGCGTGCGGGTCGTCCGGGACCTCCTGGAGCCACTCCAGGGTGTCCTCCTCCGAGAGGAGCTCCTCGCGCAGGGTGTCGGGGTCCACGATGTAGGCGGGGTAGGCACCACCTCCGTAGACGCGCATCAGACGGGAGCCTCCTCGGCCGTCGGGGACAGGGCCTCGGGAGCCGGGTCGGGGGCCACGTCACGCACGCGCTGGCTGATGACGGTGGTGACGCCGTTGCCCTGCATGGAGACGCCGTAGAGCGCGTCGGCGATCTCCATCGTTCGCTTCTGATGGGTGATGACGATGAGCTGGGAGGAGTCGCGCAGCTCCTCGAACAGCGTGATGAGCCGGCCCAGGTTGGTGTCGTCGAGGGCCGCCTCGACCTCGTCCATGATGTAGAAGGGGCTGGGCCGCGCCTTGAAGATGGCGACCAGCAGCGCGACCGCGGTGAGCGAGCGCTCACCGCCGGACAGCAACGAGAGCCGCTTGATCTTCTTCCCCGGCGGGCGCGCCTCGACCTCGATCCCGGTGGTGAGCATGTTGTCGGGGTCGGTGAGGGTGATGCGCCCCTCGCCCCCGGGGAAGAGCCGCGCGAACACCCGCTCGAACTGCGCGGCCGTGTCGTGGAACGCCTCGGCGAAGACGCGCTCGACCCGCTCGTCCACCTCCCGGACGATCTCGAGCAGGTCGGCCTTGGAGCGCCGCAGGTCCTCGACCTGCTCGGCCAGGAAGGTATGGCGTTCCTCCAGGGCGGCGAACTCCTCCAGCGCGAGGGGGTTGACCCGGCCGAGGGCGGTGAGCTGTCGCTCGGCCTTGCGCAGGCGCTTGTCCTGCTCCTCCCGCACGAAGGGCCGGGGCTCGGGGTGCTCGGCCTCGTCGACGGGGTCGTCCGGGCCGGGGATGAACGGCACCGGCAGGTGCGGGCCGTACTCCTCCACCAGCGTCTCGGGGTCGACCCCCAGCTCCTCGACCGCGCGGGTCTGCAGCGCCTCGATCCGCAGCCGCTGCTCGGCCCGGGCGATCTCGTCGGCGTGGACGGAGTCGGTCAGGTCGCGCAGCTCCGCGCCGAGGGTGCGGGCCCGGCTGCGGGCCTCGGCCAGCGCGCGGTCGCGGTCGGCCTGCTCGGCCTGGGACTGCGAGCGCTCCGCGGTGGCGGTCAGGAGCAGCTCCTCCGTGCGGGCCAGGACGTAGGCCGCGCCCGCGCCCACCGCCTCGGCGGTGGCCCGCTCCTGGGCCCGGCGGGCCCGACGCTCGGCGGCACGCTGCCGTGCCGCCAGCTCGTTGCGGGCGGCAGCCTCCAGCCCCTCGGCGCGGCCCGCGAGGGCCCGGGCCCGCTCCTCCTGCGTCCGCAGCGCCAGCCTCGCCTCGGTCTCGGCCGACCGCGCCCGGGCGGCCTGCTCGGCCAGCTGCTCGCGCCGGGAGGTGTCCGGCTCCTCGGTGCCCTCCTGCGAGGCCAGGGCCTCGGCGTCGGCGAGCCGTCCCTCCAGCTCGGCCAGCTCGGCCCGGTGGCGGCCAGGCCGTCCTCGGCGGCGGCGATGGCGGCGGTGGTGCGCTCGTGCTCGGCCTTGGCCGAGCGCAGGGTCTGGCCCAGCTGGGAGAGCTGCTCGGCCACCGCCGTCATCCGGGCGTCGGAGTCGTGGAGGGCGTCCAGCGCCTGCTCCGCGGCGTCGGTGGCCGACTCGAGGTCGGAGCGCGCCCCGGTGAGCGCGAACGTCGCGCTCTCGGCGCGGGCGGTGGCCCGGCGCACCCCCTCCTGCGCCTCCTGCAGGGCCGTCTGCAGCTCCAGCAGGCTGGGGGCCGACGATGACCCGCCCCGCACCCAGCCCGGCCCGTAGACGTCACCGTCCGGGGTGACGGCCGTGATCCCGGGGACGGCCCGCACGAGCAGCGCCGCGTCGTCCCCGTCGTCCACCAGCGCGACCCGGGCGAGCAGCCCGTGGACGGCGCCGGTGAGGCCGGGGTCGGAGGCACGGACCACGTCCGCCGCCCACACGGCATACCCCGGCAGTGCGGGCCAGCCCTCCCTGGTCGCGGCGGCCAGGCCGGGCACCAGCATCCCGGCGTGCCCCTGGTCCTGCTCCCGGAGCCAGGTCAGGGCCTGCCGCGCGGGGTCCAGGCCCTCCACCACGATCGCCTCGCCCGCCCAGCCGAGAGCGGCGGCGACCGCCGCCTCGCGCCCGGGCTCCACGGCCAGCTCACCGGTGAGGGTCCCGCGGATCCCCGGCAGGTCCGACCCCCCGGCCTCCAGGAGGGCGCTGGCGCCGTCCGAGCGCCGCAGGGAGAGCGACAGCGCCTCGACCCGGGCACCCATCGCCGCCTGCTCCGCCTGAGCCTCCCGCACCTCCGTCTCGAGCCGGGCCACCTGCTGGGCGGCCTCGGCGCGGCGCTCCTCCGCCTGCTCGTAGGAGGCGTCCAGCCCCTCCTCACCCTGCTCGACGTCGAGCACGGTCGCCTCGAGGGCGGCGAAGTCCCGCTCCGCGCTCTCCGCCCGGGCGACCACGGCCTGCGCGGCGGACCGCAGGCGCTCGATCTCGCCCTCCCCCGCCTCGATCCGTGAGCGTCGCGACCCCACCTGCCCCGCCAGCCGCGCCAGGCCCTCCCGCCGGTCGGCGGCGGCTCGGGCCAGCCGCTGCAGCCGGGCCTGCTCCTCGGCGTGCGCCGCCTCGGCGGCCCCCCGCTCCCGCTCCGCCCCGGCCAGGGACTCGGCGAGCTCGGCGACGCGGGCCAGCAGGGTGCTCTCCTCCGCCCGGACCTGCTCGGCCTGGGCCCGCAGCTGCTCGGGGTCGCGGGCCCCGGCGCCACGCCCACCCCCCGGCTGCTCGTCCTCCTCCACCCCCAGCAGGCGCACCCGCTCCGCGGCGAGATCACGCAGGGCACGCAGCCGCTCCAGCAGGGAGGACAGGGCGTACCACCGGTCCTGCAGCGCGGTCAGCGCGGGTGCGGCCTCGGCCCGCTCCGCCTCCAGCTCGGCGACCTGGGCCTCGGCGGCCTGCGCGGCCTGCTCCACCCGCGTCCGTCGCTCGACCAGGGCTCGCTCGTCGGCGAGCTCCTGCTCCAGCACGCTCGTCAGCTGGACGAGGTCGTCGGCCAGGATGCGCAGCCGGGCGTCGCGCACCTCCGCCTGGATCGTGGCGGCGCGGCGCGCCGTCGCGGCCTGGCGCCCCAGCGGGCCCAGCTGACGGCGGATCTCGGCGGTGAGGTCGGCCAGCCGGGTGAGGTTGCCCTCCATCGTCTCCAGCTTGCGCAGCGCCCGCTCCTTGCGCTTGCGGTGCTTGAGGACCCCTGCGGCCTCCTCGATGAAGCCGCGCCGCTCCTCGGGGGTCGCCCGCAGCACCGTGTCGAGCTGCCCCTGGCCCACGATGACGTGCATCTCCCGCCCGATCCCGCTGTCGGAGAGCAGCTCCTGGACGTCGAGCAGCCGGCACGAGGTGCCGTTGATGGCGTACTCGCTGCCGCCGGAGCGGAACATCGTCCGGGTGATCGTCACCTCGGTGTAGTCGATCGGCAGCGCCCCGTCGCCGTTGTCGATCGTCATCGACACCTCGGCCCGGCCCAGGGGGGCCCGGCCGGAGGTGCCGGCGAAGATGACGTCCTCCATCTTCCCGCCGCGCAGGCTCTTGGCCCCCTGCTCCCCCATCACCCAGGCCAGCGCGTCGACGACGTTGGACTTGCCCGAGCCGTTCGGCCCCACGATGCAGGTGATGCCCGGCTCGAGGCGCAAGGTCGTCGACGAGGCGAACGACTTGAACCCCTTGAGGGTCAGGCTCTTGACGTACACGTGAGGGCGGCTTCTCTTCTCGTCCGGACGCTGGTGCGGTCACGATACCCGCGGGGTCCGAGGCCGCCCGGGAGGCTGGCCCGTCCGCGACGGCCCGCCGCCGCGGCCCTCACCGCTCGGCGAAGCCTGTCAGGCCCTCCCGCGGCGCGTGCCGCTGCGTCGTCACCCCGTCGACGCGACCGGGGCGGCTGCGCGTGGACGGGTCCTCGCGCAGCAGCTCGACCAGCTGCCCGACCGCGGCCTCCTCCCCCTGCGCGCAGACCTCGACCCGTCCGTCGGCCAGGTTGCGGGCGTGCCCCACGAGGCCCAGCTCCAGGGCCCGCGCTCGGGTCCACCAGCGGAAGCCCACCCCCTGCACCCTCCCCGGACGAAGATCAGCGCGCGTTCCATCCGACCACCGTAGGCGGTGCCTGCCGCACCCCCCGACCCGGCACTACGGTGGGAGGGTGAGCGAGACCCACGGCACCCCCTACCCCCCGATCCCCGACCGGCCGGTCCGCTGGGGCCTGCTGGCCGCCGGCAGCATTGCCGGCGCGATGGCGCGGACCGTCCGCGACACCTCCGGCGGCGAGGTCGTCGCCGTCGCGGCCCGGGACGGCGCGCGTGCCGCCAGCTTCGCGCAGGAGCACGAGGTCCCCCGGTCCTACGGCTCCTACGCCGAGCTGCTGGCCGACCCCGACGTGGACATCGTCTACGTCTCCTCCACGCACCCCTTCCACGCCGAGCAGGCGATGGCCAGCCTGGAGGCGGGCAAGCACGTGCTCGTGGAGAAGCCCTTCGCCCTCACCGTCTCCGACACCGAGCGGGTCCTGGAGACCGCCCGGGGCCGGGGCCTGTTCGCGATGGAGGCGATGTGGACCCGCTGCCAGCCCCTCGTGCGCGAGCTGGTCGAGCGGGTCCGGGGAGGGGCCCTGGGCGACGTGCGCAGCTTCGCCGCCGCCTTCACGGTGCCGTTCGCCTACGACGAGGGCCACCGCCTCTTCGACCTGGCCAACGGTGGCGGCGCCCTGCTGGACATCGGGGTCTACCCCGTCACGCTGGCCCACCTGCTCCTCGGTCACCCCACGGACGTCCAGGTCCTCGGGGCCACCGTCCCCACGGGGGCGGACGCTCAGGTGGCGCTGCAGTGGCTCACGGCGGACGGCGCCGTGGCGCAGGTCCTGTGCGACTCCCGCAGCCACGGGTCCTCCCGCACCGTCGTCCGTGGCACCGAGGGCTGGATCGAGGTGCACGGCCCGGTCAACGACCCGGAGGGCTTCACCCTCCACCGGGGTGCCGACCCGGACGAGGGCGAGCACGTCACGGCCGACCGGCGAGGCCTGGCCCACCAGGTCGAGGAGGTGCACCGCTGCCTCAGGGAGGGGCTGCTGGAGTCGCCGCTGGTCCCGCACGCCGACACGGTGGCGATCATGACGATCCTGGAGTCGGCCCGCCGCGAGCTGGGGGTGCAGTACCCCCAGGAGGACGAGCCGCTGCACACCTGACCGTGGGGCGCCTGCCCCGGGCTGTCAGTCCTCGTGCAGCTGCAGGTGGTTGCCGCACCCGTCGTCGAAGACCGCCAGCGTGCCGCTGGGATCCGTGCGCGGCTCCACCCCGAAGACGAACCCGAGACCCCTGAGCCGCTCGTACTCCGCGCGGACGTCGGGGACACCGAGGACGAGGACCGGCAGCCCCTCGTCATACATGGTCCGTCGGTAGTGCCCCGCGGCCTCGTGGTCGCTGGGCTCCAGCAGCAGCCCCACCTCGGGGCTGTCGGGGGCCGCGACGATGAACAGGTCGGCCTCCGGCACGGCGAGCACGCCGGTGAAGCCGAGGCTGCCGGTGTAGACCTCGTAGGCCCGGGCCGGGTCGTGCACGTGGATGCTGCACATCTTGATCCGCATGACACGACCATAGGCCGGTGGGGCAGGCTAAGGGGATGACCCAGACGCTCGTCTTCCTGGCCGGTGCGGCGCTGGCCCTCATGCTGCTGGGCCACGCCTTCACCCCGCCTGCGGAACGACTGCCGCTGCGGCAGTGGACGCCGGTCTACCTCATGGACCGGGTCGGCCACGGTTTCCGGGCGCTGTGGGCGATCAGCCAGGCCCGGGGCGAGCGCTTCGAGGAGGTGCGCCGCGAGCAGCTGACGCAGGAGCAGCGGGACGCCGAGGACGAGCGACGGCGACGGCGGGGCCGCAGTCCGGAGGATCCCGAGGGGCCGCAGGACCCGGGCCGGCCCTAGGAGGCGGTCACCGACGCGGGGCGCGCACGACCCGCGGACGCACCTGGCACCGGGGGCAGAAGTGGGACGACCGGTTGGCGAACGCCTCCCGGCGGATGGGCGTGCCGCAGCGGGGGCATGGGCGGCCGGTCCGGCCGTAGGCCGAGAGGGACCGGTCGAAGTAGCCGCTGGCGCCGTTGACGTTGACGTAGAGCGCGTCGAAGCTGGTCCCACCCTGGACCAGCGCCTCCCGCATGACGTCCTCGGCGTGGCCCAGCAGGCGCCCGAGCGCGGGACGGGTCAGGGCGGAGGCAGGCCGGCGGCCGTGGATCCCGGCCCGCCACAGAGCCTCGTCGGCGTAGATGTTGCCGATCCCGCTGACCACGGTCTGGTCCAGCAGGACCCGCTTGACCTCGGTGTCCTTGCCCTTGATGCGCCGGGCGGCGAGCCCGCGGTCGAAGGCCGGCTCGAGAGGGTCGGGGGCGATGTGCGCCACGGGCTCCGGTATGCCGTGCGCGTGGGCCGGCGGGGCGTGCGGGCCCGGCGGCGGGGCGTGCGGGTCGGGGCGCAGGGTGGTGAGGGCGAGGCCGCCGAAGGTGCGCTGGTCGACGAACCGCAGCTGGGGCCCGTCGTCGGCGAAGTCGAAGGCGGCGTGCAGGTGCTTCTCCCGCGGCGCGTCGGCGGGCTCGACGAGCAGCTGCCCGCTCATCCCCAGGTGGACGACCAGGGCCTGGGGGTCGTCGTCGGGCGGGTCCAGGACCAGCCACAGGTACTTCCCCCGCCGGTCCGCGGCCCGGACGACCGCCCCCTCGACGCGGGCCATGAGATCCTCCGGGCCCGCCGGATGACGCCGGGCGACGCGGGCACCGGTGAGGACGGCCCGGGTCAGCGTCCGCCCGACGACGTGCGCGTGCAGGCCGCGGCGGACGACCTCGACCTCGGGGAGCTCAGGCACGGGGCGAGGGGGGAACCCCGACGACCTGGGCGGCCCGGTCGGTGAGCAGCGCCCAGCCCGCCTCGGCGGCGCGCTGCTCGGCGACCTTCTTGGACCGCCCCACGCCGGTGCCGACGACCTCGTCGGCCAGGACCACGCGGGCGGTGAAGGTCTTGTCGTGGTCGGGCCCCTCGTCGTCGACGAGGTAGGACGGGCTGCCCAGGTCGCCGGCCGTCGCGACCTCCTGCAGGCTCGTCTTCCAGTCCAGCGCCGCCCCGAGGGTGGCGCTGCGCGACATCAGGGGGTCGAGCAGGTGGTGCACGAAGGTGTCGGCCGCCGCCAGGCCCACGGAGACGTAGACGCAGCCGATGACCGCCTCCATGGCGTCGGCCAGGATCGAGTCCTTGTCGCGCCCGCCGGTGGCCGTCTCCCCCTTGCCCAGCAGGAGGTAGTCCCCCAGCGACATGCTGCGGGCGACCTCGGCGAGGGCACGGGAGTTGACGACGGCGGCCCGCAGCTTGGCCAGCTGACCCTCGGGCAGGTCCGGGTTGTCCCGGTAGAGGGTGTCGGTCACCACGAGCCCCAGCACCGAGTCGCCGAGGAACTCCAGGCGCTCGTTGTGCGGGGCACCGTCGTTCTCGTAGGAGAACGACCGGTGGGTCAGGGCACGCAGGAGCAGCGCCTCGTCGCAGCGCTCACCGACGACCTCGGCGAGGTGGTCGATGAGCTCGGCGACGGGGCGCATGCCGTGCGGGGTGCTCAGCCCTGGTGCTCGGTGCGCTCCGCGGCGGCGTAGTGCCGGCCCGCGTAGCTCCCGCAGGAGGGGCAGGCCTGGTGCGGCACGCGCACGGCCTGGCACTGCGGGCAGGTCGACAGCGCCAGGGGCGCAGCCTTCCACTGGGAGCGGCGGTGCCGGGTGTTGCTGCGGGACATCTTCCGCTTCGGGACGGCCACGTCAGGTCCTTCTCTCGTCGTTGTCGGTCGGGGTGACCAGGTCGGCCAGGGCCGACCATCGGGGGTCGATCACGTCGTGGTGGTGCTCCGGGTCGTCCGCCAGGCGCGCTCCGCACTCGGAGCACAGTCCCGGACAGTCGTCCTGGCACACCGGTTGGAAGGGTAGCGCGGTCACGACGGCGTCCCGGACGATCTCCTCGAGATCCATCAGGTCCTCGTCGAGCTCGCGCTGCTCCTCCTCGGTGTCCGGGTCCTTGCTGCCACCAGCCACCTTCTGGTGGTGGGCGGCCCGCTCGGGGTAGACGAACAGCTCCTGGAATCGGACGTCGAGGGGCTCCTCGACCTCGTCCAGGCAGCGGACGCACTCCCCGCTCGCCACGGCCCGGACCGTACCCGTCGCCAGGACCCCCTCGACGACCGACTCCATACGCACGTCCAGCTCGACCGGCTGACCGGTTCGGACGGCGATGACGTCGGTGCCGATCGGCTCCGTCGTGGTCACGACGCGGGTGACCTCACGCATGCTGCCGGGCCGTCGGACCAGTTCCCGGGTGTTGAGCACCCAGGGCTGTTCCGTCTGCTGGGCAGCCATGATGAGTTCCTCGTGTCGTGTCCGTGGTGGCGTCGGGTGCGGACCTCGACCGCGGGAGACGCGGAGGGACGCAGACCGACGCACCAGACTACCGGAGCGGGACCGCCTCACTCAAGTTCGCGCAGGGCCGCCAGGACCGGGGCGGGCACCAGGTCGGACACGTCCCCGCCGTAGCGGTGCACCTCCTTGACCAGCGAGCTCGAGACGTGCTCCAGGGTGGGGTCGCCGGGGAGGAAGACCGTCTCGATGCCGGTGAGGTGCCGGTTCATCAGCGCCATGGGCAGCTCGTAGGCGAAGTCGGTGCCACCGCGCAGGCCCTTGACCACGGCGTCGGCCCCCACCTCGCGGCACACATCGACGAGCAGCCGCTCGGCGAAGGCCTCGACCCGCACCCGGTCGGCGATCGGACCGGGCAGGGAGGAGCGGACGAGCTCGATGCGGACCGGCACCTCGAAGGTCCCCCGCTTGGCCGGGTTGTGCAGGATCGCCACGACGACCTCGTCGTAGAGCCGGGCGGCGCGCTCGAGCACGTCGAGGTGGCCGTTGGTGACCGGGTCGAAGGAGCCGGGGCACACGCAGCGTCGGGGAGCGGGCGTCATACCCGACGACCCTAGCGACTCACTCCTCGTCGGAGGCGGGCAGCAGCCCCTCCTTGTGGGCCTGCTCGACGAGCGCGCGCACCGTCTGGATCGTGACGCCCTCGTCCAGCAGCGCCCCGCGCACCTCCAGGAAGGCCGCCCCCAGGGTGGCGCGGTCCTGCTCCGACACCTCCTCGCGGGCGGGGTTGAGGATGCTCAGCTCCTCCTCGGTGAGGTGGTGCTGGAGGACCTCGTTCATCGTCTCCACGGCGTCGTCGAACTTCTGCGTGTCGGTGCCCTTGCACTCCAGGAGCGCGAGCAGCGCCTCGTTGATCTCGGCGTGCTCCTCCTCGCCGTGCTCCTGCTCCTCGGCGTCGATCGCGTCCTTGCGACGCAGCCGGGGGTAGACCTTCTGCTCCTCGGCCTCGCCGTGGGCGACCAGGGCGGCGGCGAACGCCTCCCGGGCGGCGGCCCGGTCGGAGGTGCTGTCGCGCATCTCGCGCATGAGGGTCTCGAAGAGGCGGTGGTCGTCGAGGATGAGGTCGACGACGTCACCAGACACGGGGCGGGGGATCGGGTATGTGGTCACGCGCCGATCCTCGCACCGTCACCTCCGCCCCGCTCGCCGGGGCCGGTCAGACCTCGAGCTCGGACAGGACCGAGGGCACCCGGTGCGCCAGCTCCCGGGCGAGGAACCCCGTGGGGCCCAGCTCGGCGGACAGCCGGTCCCCGGCGCTGCCGTGCAGGTGCGACCCCCAGACGGCGGCCTGGCACGGCTCGGCCCCGCGGCCGAGCAGTCCGGTGACCAGCCCGGCCTTGACGTCGCCGGACCCGGCGGTGCCCAGCCCGGGCCCGCCGACGGAGCCCTGCCAGGACCGGCCGTCCGGGGAGGCCGTCCAGGTGGTCGAGCCGCCCGAGGAGACGCACACCCCCGTCCGGGCCGCGAGCCGCAGGGCGGCCTCCCGCGGGTCGTCCTCGACCTTCGCGGGCTCCCAGCCCAGGGTGAGGGCCAGCTCGGAGAGGTTGGGGGTGAGCACCGCCCTCCCCTCCAGGTGGCTCAGGCAGGTGGGGTCCTCGGTCACCGCGGAGAGGGCGAGCGCGTCCAGGGCCACCGAGGTCGAGGGACCCACGCACGGGAGGGCCCGGGCGGTGAGCTCCTGCGCCGCCGCGACCGCGCCGATGCCGGGGCCGACGAGCAGCGCCTCGCACTCGGGGACCATCTCCTCGACCGCCTGCACCGCCTCCGTCGCGAGCTCGCCGTCGTCCCCCTCGGCGACGCCCCGGACGAGCACCTCGGGCAGCGCGACCGCCAGCTGCACGGCCGTGGAGCGGACGGTGACGAGCTGGACCTTGCCGGCGCCCACACGCAGCGCGGCCTCGGCCGCGAGCAGCACCCCTCCGGGGTTGTGCCGGCTGCCGCCCACGATGAGCACGCGCCCCCGGGACTCCTTGTCGTCCTGCAGCCGCGGCAACGGCCAGGCGGTGAGCAACCGGTGGGTGACGATCTCGGGCTGGGGGCGGCTCACGAGGCTCCCGTCTCCTCGGTCCCGTGCGAGGGCTCGTGGGTGACGGCCCCGCCGGCCCGGTCCACCGCGGTGGTGTCGCCGTAGCTGACCAGCTCCAGACCGTCGTCCCCCGGCCGGTAGATGGTCATCGAGCAGTTGGCCAGGGGTTGCTCGCGTCCTGCCGCGAGGACGTCCGCCTCCTGCATCCCCTCGATCGCGACTCGGAACGACATGATGGTGGCCTGGTGGGAAAAGATCCACAGCCGCTCCCCGGCATACCTCTCCTGCAGCTCCAGCAGCACCTGCCGCACGCGCAGGACGACGTCGCACCAGCTCTCGCCGCCCGGCGGCCGGTAGTAGAACTTGCCCACCCGCTGGCGGCGCGCGGACTCCTCGGGGAACTGCTGCTCGATGCCGATCCACGTCAGGCCGTCGAACGCCCCCAGGTCGCGCTCCCGCAGCCGTTCGTCCACGACCAGCGGCACGTCGACCCCCTCCAGGGCGATCTCCGCCGTCTGCCGCGCCCTCCGGTAGGGGGAGGTCACGACCACCGTGGGGCAGTCCTCGCCGGACAGGCCGGCGAGGTGCTCCCGGACCGCCCGGGCCTGCTCCCGGCCGGTCCCGGACAGCTCGACGTCCGCGTCGCGGACGTCGAGGTCCAGCGTCGGCTCGCGGGCCTCCAGCGCGGCCTCGTCGGCGAGGTTGCCCTCGCTCTGCCCGTGCCGGACCAGGACGAGCGCCGCGAGCCCCCGCTCCGAGGAGGCGCTGTGCAGAGATTCGCGTCGACGTGTCATGGCCCGATCCTGCCAACCCTCGCGGCGTCGTGGCGGCTGGGCCGCCACCTGCCCTCAGGGTGGGGGCTCGGCCAGGTGCAGGCTCGTCTCGCCGTAGGTGCGCGTGTCGAGGTGCTCCAGGCCTGCGGGCCACGTCGGACGCGGCGACCTCGCCCCGCGCTCGAGGACGACCAGCGCGTCGGGATGCAGCCACCGGTGGTCGACGAGGGCGGCGAGCACGGCCGTCAGGGCCTCCTCCTCGAGGGGGTAGGGAGGGTCGGCCAGCACCAGGTCGTAGGCCAGGTCCGGCGGGGTCGCTGCCGCGTCCCTCGCGCGCAGGACCTGCTCGACGGCCCCGGCCTCGACCTGGACCCGGTCCTCCAGCCCCAGCGCACGGGCGTTCTCCCGGACCAGGCGGGCTGTCGGCCCGTGCCGCTCCACGGCCAGGACGTGGCTCGCCCCCCGGGAGGCGGCCTCCAGCCCGAGCGCACCCGACCCGGCGTAGAGGTCGAGGACCCTCGCCCCGTCCAGGGTCAGCAACGCCTCCACCCGGGAGAACAACGCCTCCCGCACCCGGTCGGTCGTGGGTCGGGTGCCCTGCCCCCGGGGCGTCCGGATGGTGCGCCCTCCGACGGAGCCGGCGATGATCCTGGTCACGGGCGGTTCACCCCCGCTCCAGGAAGGCGGCGCTCGTGGCGTCGATCCGCCGCAGCTCCGCCTCCAGCTCGGGGTGCCGCTCCAGGTCGGGGTCGTGCTCGACCGTGGCCCACGCCGCGTCGTGGGCGGCCACGATGAGGGTCTCGTCGCGGGCCAGGCGCAGGAAGCGCAGGCCGCTGCGGCCCCCGCTCTGGCTGGCGCCCAGGACGTCACCCTCCCGCCGGGTCTCCAGGTCCAGCCGGGCCAGCTCGAAGCCGTCCGTCGTGGCGGCCACGTGCCCCAGCCGCTGCACCGCGCCGGGGTCGACACCCTCCCCCTGGGTGACGAGGAGGCAGAGACCGGGCTTTCCTCCACGACCGACCCGGCCGCGGAGCTGGTGCAGCTGCGAGATCCCGAACCGGTCAGCGTCCAGCACGACCATCATCGTCGCGCGGGGCACGTCCACACCCACCTCGATGACGGTGGTGGAGACGAGCACGTCGATCTCCCCCGCCCCGAAGGCCCGCATCACCGCCTCCTTCTCCTCGGCCGTCATCCGGCCGTGCAGCTCCCCCAGGACCAGGTCGCGGGTCGCCACCAACGAGCGCAGGGAGCGGGCCACCTGGTGCACGCCGTGCAGCTGCTGCCGGCCCCGCTCCCCCGCCGGGCCGTCGACCGGTCCCAGGGGCAGCTCCAACGGGTCGAAGCCGTCCTCGGCCGCCGCCGGCGGCGGGGCCTCCTGCGGGTCCGGGGGTATCGGCAGACCGGGTCCGTCGTCGTGGGCGCTCGGCAGGTCCGGGTCGTCGGGCTCGCCGATGCGTGGGCACACGACGTAGACCTGACCGCCGCCCTCCACCTCCTCGGCGACCCGCCGCCAGGTCCGCCGGACCCATCCCTCCCGCTGACCCTCGACGACGAAGGAGCTGATGGGCGCGCGACCCGCGGGGAGCTCGCGGAGCGTGGAGATGGCCATGTCCCCGTAGACCGTCATCGCGACCGTCCGCGGGATCGGGGTCGCCGTCATGACCAGCACGTGGGGCGACGCGCTGCCCGCCTTGGCCCGCAGGGCGTCCCGCTGCTCGACGCCGAAGCGGTGCTGCTCGTCGACGACCACCAGGCCGAGCTCGGCGAAGCTGACGTGCTCCTGGATGAGGGCGTGCGTGCCCACGACGATCCCGGCCTCCCCCGAGGCGGCCAGGAGCAGGTTGGACCGGCGGTCGGCCGCCGACTGGCCGCCGGTCAGCAGCGCCACCCGGGTGCCCCCGTCGGCGCCGCCGAGCAGCCCGCCCTCGGCGAGCGGCCCCAGCAGGGCGGTGATCGAGCGGTGGTGCTGGGCCGCGAGCACCTCCGTGGGGGCGAGCAGGGCTGCCTGGCCGCCCGCGTCGACGACGGCCAGCATCGCCAGCAGGGCCAGCACGGTCTTGCCCGAGCCGACCTCGCCCTGGAGCAGCCGGTGCATGGGGACCGGCCGGGCGAGGTCGCCGGTGATCTCCTCCAGCACCGCCCGCTGCCCCGTGGTCAGCTCGAAGGGCAGCTGCTCCCGGAGCCCCTGCACCAGGCCGCCGGTCCGCACGGGGCGCGGGACCGCCGGCACGGCGTCGGTCGAGCGTCGGGCCTGCGCCAGCCGCGCCTGGACCACGAACGCCTCCTGGAACTTCAGGCGCCACCGTCCGCGCCGCTGGTCCTCCTGCGTCGCGGGCCGGTGCACCAGGTGATAGGCCTCGCGGAGACCGGGCAGGCCGTGCTCCTCCCGGACGGAGACCGGCAGCGGGTCGGGGATCGGGGGCAGGCTGTGGAAGACCAGGTCGAGGCAGTCGCCGTGGACGATCGGGGACAGCCCCTTGGTGGCGGTGTAGACGGGCACCAGCCCGCCGAGGAGCCACTGCCCCGAGGTGGCACCCTGGCTGCCCAGCACCGCGTAGTCGGGATGGGTCAGCTGCAGGGTGCCGCGCCAGTCCCCGATCTGCCCCGAGCAGACGACCCGGGTGCCCGGGCGCAGGCGTTCCTCGTGCCCGAAGGGCTTGAAGAAGGTCAGCTGGAGGGTGCCGCCGGCGTCGTCCTCGACGTCCACGACGAGCATGCGTCCCCGGCGGCTGCGCATCTGGTGGGTGCGCGCGGAGCGCACCGTCCCACGACGACGACGTCCTCCCCGTGCGGCAGCGCGGTGAAGGCGTCGGGCCGGGCGGGGTCGAGGTAGGTCCGGGGCAGCCAGTCCAGCAGCTGACCCACGGTCCGGATGCCCCGGCCCTTCTCCAGCGGCCGGGCGCTGGTGCCCACGACGTCCCTGAGCTGGATGTCGAGCGGGTTGAGGTCACCCGGCGCCACCGCGCGCAGGTGGGGTCGCCCCGCCGCCATCACTCGACCCCGAGCAGCACGGGATAGGTCGGCTGGTCCCCCCGCAGCGTGACGATCTCGGGCCGGTCGGTGCAGGTCGCGGCCCGACGGCCCACCGCACCGGCGACCAGGGCCGAGACCCGTTCGTCGGCGTCCTGGCCCAGCAGCACGGTCACGACCTCGCACCCCTGCGCCCAGATGCCCTCGAGCACCGTGTCGGCCACGACGTCGAGGTCGTCGTCCACGGCCACGATCCCGTGCTCCAGGATGCCGAGCCACTGCCCCGGCCGGCACGCACCCACCGGGGTCTGCGCCGGGCGGTCGGCCCGGGTGAGGACGCCGGCCCGGACGCCTCCGGCGGCCTCGGTCATGGCCCTGACGACCTCGTCGTGGTCCCCCTCCGGGTCGAGCACCGCGACCGCGGCCAGACCCTCCACCAGCGTGCGGGTCGGCACCACGTCGACCCTGACCCCGGCGGCGCGGGCCTCGACGGCGGCGGCCCGGGCCACCATCACGGTGTCGGCGTCGTTGGGGAGCACGACGACCCGCTCGGCACCGCAGGCGCTCACCGCGGCGAGCAGCTGGCCGGCCGACGCGCGGTGCCGCGGGCCGCTGGAGACGACGGTGGCGCCGGCCGAGGAGAAGAGCTCGCTGACCCCCTCCCCCAGGGCGCACGCCACCACGGCCAGGCCACCGGCCGCGCACGAGGCGCCCACCTCCGCCCCCTCGGCTGCGACCTCCGCGCCGTCGGCCAGGGAGGTGACCCGCACCTGGGTCACCAGACCCGCCAGGCTCCCCGCCTCCACCGCGGCCCGCGGGTCGCGCAGGTGGACGTGGACGCTGAAGTCCTCCGGACCGCCACCGACCACGACGGAGGTCCCGAGCCGGGCCAGGTGGCTCCGCAGCCGGTCGGCGCGCTCACGGTCGCTGGCCGTCAGGAGGTACATCACCTCCACCTCGTCCGGGTCCCCGTCGGCCCCCTCGCACGTCGAGCCCCCCTGCCCGGCCACCGGGTCCTCTCCGGGCACCCGGTCGGATGCCTGCGCGGACCCGCCGGGGCCGCCCGTGCGGCGTGCACCGGGCAGCTCCCACCAGTCGGGCAGGTCCTGCCCGGCGCCCGGGGGACGGTCCTCCAGGATGGCCTGCAGGGCCTCCACGACCAGGACCAGCCCGGCACCGCCCGCGTCGACGACACCCGCGGCGTCGAGCTCGGGCAGCTGCTGGGGGGTGCGGGCCAGCGCCTCCTCGGCGGCGTCCAGGGCCTCGGTCACGACGTGACCCACCTCGAGGGGACCGTCACCGGCCGCGGGTCGGCCCCGACTCACCGCACCGCGGGCCCCCTCGGCGGCGGCGCGGGCGACCGTGAGGATGGTCCCTTCCACGGGGTCCGCGAGGGCGTCCCACGCGGTCCGCGCGGCGGACTCGAAGGCCTGCGCCACGTCCTCGGGCCCGGCCTCCTCCACCTCGGGGCCCACCGCGTCGGCGAGCCCACGCGTCAGCTGGGACAGGATCACCCCGGAGTTCCCCCGGGCCGACAGCAGCATGCCGCGGGAGATGAGCGCCAGGCCCTCCTGCAGGCGATCGGTCCCCGCCCCCAGCTCGAACTGGCCGCGCACGTAGTCCAGCGCCCCGTCCATCGTGAGGTACATGTTGGTGCCGGTGTCGCCGTCGGCCACGGGGAAGACGTTGAGCGCGTCGATCCGCTCGCGCGCGGCACCGAGCATCAGCCGTGCCGTCATCGCCCAGCGGCGGGCGGTGACGAGGTCGAGGACGGGACGGGGCACGTGGCCAACGCTAGCCTCTCCCCCGGACGGGCCCGGGGTCCGTCCCCAGGGGTCAGACCGGGGTCGGCCCAGGGGTGGCCCCGGACAATTTGGGTCACCCCCGGCGCGTCCGGTACTCTGGACCGGTTGCCTGAGCGCCCGGTGCACGCCTCGAGCTGCGCCCGGCGACCGGCGGAGAACCATCCCACTCATTCGACCTAGGAGTTACACCGTGGCTGCCACGTGCGACGTCTGCGGCAAGGGACCGAGCTTCGGTCACAGCATCTCTCACTCGCACCGTCGCACCAAGCGTCGGTGGAACCCGAACATCCAGCGGGTGCGCGCCATGGTGGGGGCCACCCCCAAGCGCCTCAACGTGTGCACCTCCTGCCTGAAGGCCGGCAAGGTCACCCGCTGACCTCGGCCTCCTCGGCCAGACCCGGGCCGGCGTCCACCTCACGGTGACGCCGGCTCTCGTCATCCCCCGAAGTGGTCCCAACCACCCTGCCGGGGGTCGACGAGCTCGCCCCGCCACCGCACGCCCGGGGTCCGGCCCTCCAGGACCTGGCCCAGCACCGTCCATCCCGGTGGCACCGCGCCGGCGGGGAGGCTGGCGAGCAGCTCGTGCTCCTCACCACCGCGCAGCACCGCGCCGAGCGCCGTCTGCTGCCCCGGTGCCCCGTCGTCGACCAGCCGGCGCGCGAGCCCGGTGACGACGTCCTCGTCCAGCTCCAGCACGACCCCGCTGGCCCGGGCGATCCGGTCGGCGTCCCGCAGCAACCCGTCCGACACGTCGATCATGGCCGTGGCGCCGGCCCTGGCGGCCAGCACGCCCTGCCCCAGGTCGGTCACCGGCCGCCGGTGGTGGTCGACGAGCGGGCCGCTGCGCCGACCCGCCCGCAGCAGCTCCAGCCCCGCGCCGGACCGGCCCAGGGGCCCGGAGACCGCCAGCACGTCCCCGGCCCTGGCCCCCGAGCGGAGCACGGGCTGCGCCACCCCCTCGCCCAGCTCCCCGAGCGCGGTGACCGAGACCGCGACGGTACCCTCGGGGGCGGCGCTCAGATCGCCGCCCAGGACGGGCACCCCGGTGCGGGAGGCCCCGGCGGCCAGCCCCTCGGTGAGCTCACGCGCCCAGGACAGCGGCAGGGACCGCTCGGCGACGAGGGTGAGGAGCAGACCGGTGCCCACCCCACCCATCGCGGCGAGGTCCGCGAGGTTCTGGGTCACGGCCTTCAGCCCCACGTCCCGGGCGGTCGACCACTCGTCGAGCCAGTCCTCCCCGCGGACCATCGTGTCCGTGGTGGCCAGCACCGCACCACGACCCACGGTCAGCAGCGCGGTGTCGTCCCCCGGGCCGACCACCACCCCCGCACCCGGAAGGTCCCGGAGCGCGGCGAAGACCTCGGTGAGCACCCCCCGCTCCCCCACCTCCCCCAGCCGCGGACCGCGTGCGGCGTCCTCGGCCGCGGCGCGCGGCATACCGTCCGACGTGGAGCTCACCCCGGCACGGTAACCTCCGAGGCACGCGATCGCCGATCGGAGGCTGCCATGATCAAGGCGTACATCCTCGTGCAGACCGAGGTCGGTGCCTCGGCCCAGGTCACCCGGTCGATCCGGGAGATCCCCGGCGTCGTCACGGCGGAGGACGTGGCCGGGCCCTACGACTGCATCGTCGAGGTCCAGGCCCCCACCGTGCAGGACCTGGGGCGCGAGGTCATCTCGCGGGTGCAGGCCGTCCCGCGCATCACCCGCACCACCACATGCACCGTCGTCGAGCTCTGAGGGCACCCCTCGCGCTGACCGTGCTCGCGCTCGTCGGCTGCGGGGAGCCGGCGGTCAGGGCCGTGCCCTTCGGCGGGTCCGACTCGATCCCCTGCCAGGCGGTGGCCGAGCGCTGGCCGGACACGATCGGCCCCTACGAGCCCCGGGTCACCGCCGTGGCCTCGGACGGGGTCGCGGCCTGGGGCGAGCCACCGATCGTGGCGCGCTGCGGCAAGGCCCCGCCTGGCCCCACCACCGACCCGTGCATCGACGTCAACGGCGTCGACTGGGTCGCCACCTCGCTCGACGACGGGGGCACCATGTTCACCACCTACGGCAGGGACCCCGCCGTCGAGGTGCTCGTCCCGGCGGCCTACGAGGCACCTCCTCTGCTCCTGCCACCCTTCGGGGAGGCGGTCGGCGCGATCCCGCAGAGCCTCGGGGAGTGCTCGTCGGTGGGCGACTGACCGGCCGGGTGCTGACGCGACGTCACCCCTAGACTGCAGCGCACGACCCGCACCTCCCGAGGAGCCTCGATGAGCACCAACGCCACCCAGCTGACACCCCTGTCCTTCCTCGAGCGCTCCTCGCAGGTGTGGGGCGGCACGGTCGCCGCGGTCCTGGACGACCGGCAGCTGACGTATGCCGAGCTCGCCGAGGAGGCCCAACGCCTCGCCCGGGCCCTGGAGGGCGCCGGCGTCGCGCGGGGCGACCGGGTGGCC
This sequence comes from Ornithinimicrobium flavum, assembly GCF_004526345.1. Lineage (NCBI taxonomy): Bacteria > Bacillati > Actinomycetota > Actinomycetes > Micrococcales > Ornithinimicrobiaceae > Ornithinimicrobium > Ornithinimicrobium flavum. The sequence goes on from NZ_CP038213.1 coordinate 2,483,901, forward strand.
TACCTCATGCCGAACGTGCCCGAGATGCTCGTGGCCCACTTCGGGGTGCCGTTGGTCGGCGGGGTCCTGGTGGCCGTGAACACCCGCCTGTCCGCGGACGAGATCGCCTACATCCTCCAGCACTCCGGCGCCAAGGTCCTCGTGGCCGACCCGCAGCTGGCCGAGCTCGGGCAGCGGGCGCTGGGCGGGTCCGGCACGGACGCCCCGCTCGTGGTCACCGGCCCGGCGGGCGAGGTGCCCGGGGGCGGCACGCCCTACGCCGACTTCCTCGCGGCCGGCAGCTCGACGGTCTTCGACTGGACCGTCCCGGACGAGCACGACCCGATCACCCTCAACTACACCTCGGGCACGACCGGTCGCCCGAAGGGCGTCCTCTACACCCACCGCGGGGCCTACCTCAACGCCCTGGGCGAGCTGCTCCACTCGCGGCACGGCACCGACTCGGTCTACCTGTGGACCTTGCCGATGTTCCACTGCAACGGCTGGTGCACGCCGTGGGCGATCACGGCGATCGGTGGCCGCCACGTCTGCCTGCGGGAGGTCAGGGGGGACCGGATCTGGGAGCTGGTCCGGGAGCAGGGCGTCACGCACCTCAACGCCGCGCCGACCGTGCTCACCGCGATCATGACCTCGCCGCTGGCGGCACCGCTGGACCACCCTGTCATCGTCACGACCGCCGGCGCGCCCCCCAGCCCGACCACCATCGCCCAGATGGAGGATTTGGGCTTCGACCTCGTCCACGTCTACGGGCTGACCGAGACCTACGGGCCCTACGCCGTGTGCGAGGTCCAGGCCGGCTGGAGCGGGCTGGAGGGCCCGGAGCGGGCCCGGCTCAAGGCGCGCCAGGGGGTCGGGATGATCCAGGCGGAGCGGCTGCGGGTCGTCGACGAGCAGATGCAGGACGTCCCGCGGGACGGGGAGACGATGGGCGAGATCGTCATGCGCGGCAACAACGTCATGGCCGGGTACTTCCGGGACGAGGAGGGCACGGCCGAGGCCTTCCGCGGCGGCTGGTTCCACTCCGGCGACCTGGGGGTCATGCACCCCGACGGCTACGTCGAGCTGCGGGACCGGGCCAAGGACGTCATCATCTCCGGCGGGGAGAACATCTCCACCGTGGAGGTGGAGCAGGCCCTCATGAGTCATCCCGACGTGCTGGAGGTCGCGGTCGTCGCCGTGCCCGACGAGCGCTGGGGCGAGCGTCCCAAGGGCTTCGTCGTCGTGCGCCCGGGCAGCACCCCCACCGGCGAGGAGCTCGTGCAGCACGTGCGTTCCCGGATCGCCCACTACAAGGCCCCCCGGGAGATCACGGTCGTGGAGGACCTGCCCAAGACCTCGACCGGCAAGATCCAGAAGTTCGTCCTCCGCGAGGCGGAGTGGCAGGGTCACGAGACCCGCATCCAGGGCTGAGGAAGGACCCGGCGTGAGCACGACCAGCACCCGCATGCCGGCGGCCTTCCTGGGCCACGGGAACCCGATGAACGCCCTGGAGCGCAACCGCTACACGCAGGCGTGGCAGCTCTTCGGGCGCTCGGTGCCGACGCCCCGGGCCATCCTGGTCATCTCGGCGCACTGGTACACCAACGCCACCGCCGTCACCTCCATGCCCCGCCCGCGCACCATCCACGACTTCTACGGGTTCCCCCAGCAGCTCTTCGACGTGCAGTACCCCGCGCCGGGGGCCCCCGACGTCGCCGAGCTCGTCGCCGACGTGGTCAGGCCGACCTGGGTCGGGCAGGACATCGACAGCTGGGGCATCGACCACGGCACGTGGTCGGTCCTGCTCCACGCCTTCCCCGACGCCTCGGTGCCGGTCGTCCAGCTGTCGCTCAACGCCTTCAAGGACTTCGACCACCACCTCGAGCTGGGCCGCAAGCTCGGGGCCCTGCGGGACGAGGGGGTGCTCATCGTCGGCAGCGGCAACATCGTGCACAACCTGCGCGCCGTCGACTTCTCGCGCCCCGACGAGGGCTACGACTGGGCCCGCCGGTTCGACGACGTGGCCCGGGAGACGCTGACGCAGGACCCGGCCGGGGTGGCGGCCCTGGACGGGCATGCCGACTTCGAGGCGGCCGTCCCGACCCCCGACCACTACCTGCCCCTGCTGTATGTCGCCGGCCTGGCTGACGGGGAGCCGCTGGACCTCTTGGTCGACGGGCACGCCGCGGGGTCGATCTCGATGGCGGCCTACACGCTGGGGATGGACCTCGACCAGGCCCGCCGGGCCGCCGCGGACGCGGACGGGGAGAGCGACGCGGCCGGCTCCGACGCCGGCGCGGCGGACCTCCCTCCTGGGTTCCCGGCCCTGGACAGCAACCTCTGAGAGCTCACCGGAGGTACTCCGAGAGCCGTGCGAGCGTCGCGTCGGTCACCCCTCCCGGTCCGCCCAGGACGAACATCGCCCACGGGTCCTGCCGGGTCAGCGCCGCTCCCGTGCTGCCGGGCACGCGCTCGTCGGCGGTGAGGACGACGGGCACCCCGCGCAGGCCGCCCGCGAGGGCTGCCGCCACCAGGGCGTCGGGGAAGTCCTCGCCGGAGGCGACGTAGGCGGGGGACCGACCGGCCGGGAACTGCTCCGCCACCCGGGCCATCGTCGCGTAGCGGTCGGCTCCGGAGAGCCGCCGGGACGACCCCCCGCTGTGCACGGCAGCCTGCTCGGCGACGGCGTCGGAGACCGCGGAGACGCCCCCGAGCACGACGACCTCCGTAGCGCCGAGACGGCGCAGCTGGGAGATGGTGGCCGCGTCGAGACGATCGCCGCGGGTGAGGAGCATGGGTGCCCGCTCGTGCGCCGCCAGGGCCGCCCCCGCCAGCGCGTCCGGGAAGTCCTCCCCGCTGGCGAGGTAGACGCGCGGGCGGCCTGCGGGGTAGTAGGAGGCCATGGCGGCCGCCGTCCCGTAGCGGTCCGCCCCGCTGACACGCGTGACGTCCCCGCTGGTGGTGTGCCCGCGCAGCTGCTCCGCCACGGCGGAGGACACCGCCCCGGGTCCCCCGACCACGACGATGCGCGTGGGAGCCAGCCGGCCGAGGGCGCTCACGGTCGCCGCGGGCAGGCTGTCGGGGCGCGTGAGCAGGACGGGCGCCTGGTAGACACCGGCGCGCGCCCCGGCCGCCACAGCGTCCGCGTGGTCCCGGCCGCTGGCGACGTAGACGACCTCCGTGCCCGCCCCCCACGACCGACTGACCTCCGCCGCCGTCGCGTAGCGGTCCTCCCCCGTGATGCGCTCCGCGGTCCGCTCCTGCACGACGGTGAAGTAGTGGGACGACAGACCGTTCGGGTTGCCCGGCCACGGGTTGGCCATCTGCAGGCCCCCGCCGGAGGCGTAGGCCCAGGTGTAGACCCCGTCCGCGGTGAACCCCTCCACGCGGGCGTCCAGGATCCGGCCGCCCCACTGGCCGTGACCGTCGCGGCGCAGGATCTGCAGACGCTCCACCCTGTGGATGCCGTAGCGCTGCTGGAGGTGGCCGGCCGACAGCTCGGCGGACCAGGAGCTGCGGGGGTTGCTCGCGACCGCGTCGTAGGGGTCGGGCCGGGCGACGAGGTAGCCGTGACCCGCGCCGCCGGTCGTGGTGTGCCCGCCGGTGGACGAGGAGTACATGGTCGTGGCCAGCTGCCGGGTCCCGCCGCCGAAGTCGTAGGTGAGGACCTGGCCGGACGTGGCGTCGACGGCTGCGGTGGTGCTGGCGTGCTCGTACCACGAGATCGTGCCGTCGGCCCTGCGCACCCCCAGGCCTCGGTAGGCCTGGCACGCGGTCGTGTCGCAGGTGTCGTAGTGGGCCGTGCCGCCGGCTCCCCGCAGCGCGTAGGTGCGGGCGGCCACGGCCTGGGCCCGCAGCGCGTGGGCGTGGAAGGTGACCGGCATCTCGGCCATGGTCACCGAGCGCAGGTAGTGCTGCATCGGGAGGTGGTTGACGGTGAGCAGGCTCGTCGTCCCGCGGAAGGTCGCGGTCAGCGTGTCGCGGTAGATGCGTCGTGAGCCGTCGGGCAGGACGAGGTCGACGGAGCCGTCCGTCGGGGAGCTGAACGAGACGGGGCACGACCGGGTCATCCCTGCCGGCCAGCCGGTGCGCCATACCCCCTCGGCGTCCAGACCCTCGAGCGTGCACCCGTCGGCCGAGGCAGCGGTGCTCCGGACGCGCCACTGGCTGTGGCCGGACGGCAGGGGGTAGGTGGTGGCGCCCGGCGCGCCGCTCACCACCAGCCCCGGCCGGTGGGCGACCTGGGTCACGCCGTCGTGGTCGAGCGTGATGCCAATCCGGATCGTGCCCGTGGGCCGTGTCTCCAGGACCGTCCCGGGGTAGTAGAAGTCCAGGATCTCCTCGTGGCCGAGACCCTGCGTCCCTGCGCCGTGCGCGCCGTACTGGGACATGCCGATGCCGTGGCCGAAGCCGCCGCCGACGAGGCGGTACACCCCGCTCTCCGGGAGGGGGTACACCTCTGCCCCCGGCTCGGGGGCAGGCAGGGACGTGATCCCGGGCTCGACGACCGCCTGGGGCCCGGTGAGCAGGTCGTCCCCGGCCTGCAGCAGACCGAAGCGCTGGTCCTGCTCCTGGACCGGTGCGTCGTGGTCGATCACCGGGGCCGTGGCAGGGCGAGCGCGCTCGCTCTCCTCGGCGGCGGCCACCGTGCCCGGTGCGAGGAGGAGAGTCAGGGCGGAGCAGAGGGCGATGACGCGACGGCGCACGAGGGCTACCTCCGGAGGGGTAGGCGAGTCGAGGGACAGATGTGACAGGTGTGACGAATGAGGCAAGAGTAGTCTTCTAACGGGTCACATCCGCGGACCCGGCACACCCGGGGCGTGCTCGCACCGAACGCCGGGAGTCACCACGACGGCGGCCCGAGGCCGCAGGACCAGGCGCTCAGCGCAGGCCGAGCGGCCGCTCCAGCGCCAGGGCCACCAGCTCGTCGACGAGCTCGGGGTAGCTCAGCCCCGAGGCGGCCCAGGCCTGGGGGTACATCGAGAACGGGGTGAAGCCGGGCATCGTGTTGATCTCGTTGAGCAGCACCTCGCCACGGTCGGTGACGAAGCAGTCGACCCGGGCCAACCCCTCGCAGCCGGCCACCTCGAAGGCCGTGCGCGCGATCTCCTGGACCCGCGCCCGGACCTCGTCGTCGATCTGCGCCGGGGCGGTGATCCGGACGCTGTCCTCGTCGAGGTACTTCGCCTCGAAGTCGTAGAACTCGTGCCCGCTGACCACCTCGATCTCGCCGCACTCGCTCACCCGCGGCGCATCGGTCCCCCGCCCCTGCAGGACACCGCACTCGATCTCCCGGCCCACGATCCCCTGCTCCACGAGCACCTTGGGGTCGTGGTCGCGAGCCTTGTCGATCGCGACCTCGAGGTCCTCGGGCCGGTCCACCTTGAACACGCCCACCGAGGACCCCGCCCTGGCGGGCTTGACGAAGACCGGGAAGCTCAGGGCTTTGGCGGCGTCCAGGGCGGCGGCGCGGTCACGGCGCCACTGCACGTCGGGGATGACGACGTAGGGCCCGACGGGCAGACCGGCGGAGGCGAAGACGACCTTCATGATGTGCTTGTCCATCATGGCCGCGGAGGCCAGCACACCGCACCCGACGTAGCGGATGTCCGCCAGCTCCAGCAGGCCCTGGATGGTGCCGTCCTCGCCGAAGGGCCCGTGCAGCAGCGGGAAGACGACGTCCACCTCACCGAGATCCTCCAGCCCGTCGGGTCCCACGGCCCGCCACACGGTCTCCACCCCGCCGAGCGGGACGATGACCGCGCGTCCGGTGTCCTCGACCTGCGGCAGCCGGCCGTCCCGGATCTCCAGCGCGTCCGGGTCGTCGGGGACGAGCACCCATGCCGACGGGCACCACGTCATTATGCCGACCCCGTCATACCGGGTCCGGTCGAGCGTGCGCAGGACGCTGGCCGCGGTGGCGCACGAGATCGCGTGCTCCTCCGAGCGGCCGCCGAAGACGACGGCGACCCGGATGCGACCGGATCGGGGCACGGGGTCGACGTCGGTCTGGGTGCGGGGCTGGCTGTCCATCGGGCCCGAGCCTAGTCGGGTGCCGGACGGTGCCCCGGTATGACGCGCCCCTCGGGCCGGTCAGGGGGCAGGGGTACCGTCGGGAGGACACGTATCCCGTCGTCGTCGGAGGAGAACATGACCAGGGAGCCCTGGACCCAGCGCATCGACGTGGCCGGCAACCAGCTCGTCGACCGCGTCAAGGAGATCGCCAAGGACGCCAACGCGCGCCGTGTCATCATCCGTGACCAGCACGGCACGCAGATCCTGACCGTCCCCCTCGGCTGGGGCGTCGCCGGCGGGGCCGTGGCCGTGATGGCGGCGCCGGTGCTCGCCGTGCTCGCCGCCGTGGGGGGCGCTGCGGCGAAGGTGCGCATCGAGGTGGAGCGCGTCGACCCCGGGCCCACCCCGTTCCCCGGCGGGGGCGAGGGCGGGACCGACGGTATGCCGGTCATCCGCACCGAGGCGCCGCGGTGGGAGTCGGCGCCCGACGACCGGCCCTGACCCCGCGGCTCAGCCGCGCTCGTGCTTGCGGGCCCGTGACATCAGGGCGGCCGTGAGCTGCTCCGGGGTGACCTGGCCCTCCACCACGCCGGTCACTCCCTGGCAGATCGGCATGTCGACCCCGTGCCGACGCGCCAGGTCCACCACGCTGCGGCACGACTTCACGCCCTCCGCGGTCTGGTGGGGCACGGCCAGGATCTGCTCGACCGTGGTCCCCTGCCCGAGCGCGACCCCCACCCGGTGGTTGCGCGACAGGGGGGACATGCACGTGGCGATGAGGTCGCCGACACCGGCCAGCCCCATGAGGGTGCTCGGGTCGGCCCCGAGCCGCTCGCCGAGGCGGGCGGTCTCGGCCAGCCCCCGGGTGATGAGGCTCGACTTGGTGTTGTCGCCGTAGCCCAGGCCCTCGGCCATTCCCACGGCGAGCGCGATGACGTTCTTGACCGCCCCGCCGATCTCGGCCCCGACCACGTCCGTCTGGGTGTAGGGCCGGAAGTAGGGGGTGGCCACGGCGCTCGCCACCTGCTCGGCGGTGGCGAGGTCGGCCCCCGCCACGACGGTCGCGGCCGGCTGCCGGGCGGCGATCTCCTTGGACAGGTTGGGCCCGGAGACGACGACGACCCGGGCGGGGTCCAGGCCCGAGGCGACCATGACCTCGCTCATCCGCAGGCCGGTCCCGAGCTCGATGCCCTTCATGAGCGAGACCACCGGCGCCCCGGCGGGGATGGCCCGGCCCCAGACCGCGAGGTTGTCCCGCAGGCTCTGCGAGGGGACCGCGAGGACGACGAGGTCGGCCCCGGCCGCGGCCTCCGTGGGGTCGGCGGTGGCGGTGATGGCCGGCGGGAGCTCGAGGTCCCCCAGGTAGTCGGGGTTGCGGTGCCCGTCGCGGATGGCTGCGGCGACCTCCTCCCGACGGGCCCAGAGGGTGACCCGCTCGGCCCCCGCGTCCGCGAGGACCTGGGCGAAGGCGGTGGCCCAGCTGCCGGCGCCGTAGATCGTGGCCCGGGTCATGAGTCGCGCTTCGAGCCCCGTCGGCGCCCGCCCGGCCTCGGCCTGGCCGAGCCGTCGCGCGCCATGTCGTAGGGCCGGGCCGGCGGGTCCTCCCCCCGGATCTGCGACAGCAGGTCGGTGATGGCCGCCATGACCCGGCGGGTCGCCTCGGCGTGGGCGCGGGGGTCGTCGGCGCGCTCGTAGAGGTCCGTGAGGTCGACGGGCGGCCCCACCCTCACGTGCTGCACCGGGCGCCGCAGCACGTTGCCGGGGCGACGCGCGTAGCGGTCCAGCACCTCCTGGGCCCCCCACTGCGCGAGCGGGATGACCGGCGCCCGCGAGGTGAGCGCCAGGCGACCCACCCCGGACTTGCCCTTCATCGGCCAGAGGTCCGGGTCCCGGGTCAGCGTGCCCTCCGGCGTGATCCCGATGACCTTCCCCTCCGCCAGGGCCGCCCGGGCGGCCTCGAGGGCGTCACCGGCCTGCGACGTCGCCCGGTAGACCGGCACCTGCTCCAGGTGCCGCAGCGCGTGCCCGAGACCGGGCACCTGGAAGAGGTTGGACTTGGCCAGGAAGAACGGAGGATGGCCGTGGTCGACGAGGAAGTGGGCCATGGTGAAGGGGTCGACCTCGGAGTAGTGGTTGGCCGCGACGATGAAGCCACCCTCCTCCGGCAGGTGCTCGCCGCCGGACCAGTCGCGCCGGGTCAGGCCCATGAGCATCGGGCGCAGGACCCCGATGACGGCGTGGTAGGACCAGGGCAGCGGATGACGGCTGGGGCGGCGCTTCACGTGGTCATCTTTGCATCCGGCGTGCGCGCTCGCGAGGATGCTCCGGTGAGCCCCGCGCCCCCCGATCGCCCCCTCCCGCCGGTGACGTGGCACCTCGTCGTGCCGGTCAAGGAGGCCGTGCGGGCCAAGAGCCGCCTGGAGGCCCCTCACCCGCTGTCGCGCCCGGTGCTCGCCCGGGCCGTCGCCGAGGACACCCTCGAGCAGGCATGCCGTGCCGTCCCGCCCTCGCAGGTGGTCGTGGTGACCTCGGACCCTCACGCGGGGCGCTTCGCCCGCGGGTCGGGCGCCGTCGTGGTGCCGGACCCCGGAACCGGCCTGAACGCCGCCGTGCGTGCTGGCCTGGCCTCGGCGGGCCCGGCCACCCCGACCCCCGGGGCGCGGGACGGGTGGGCGGTGCTGCTCGGGGACCTCCCCGCCCTGCGCGCCGAGGACCTGCTGGCCGCCCTGGCGAGGTGTGCCGCATACCCTGCCTGCGTCGTCCCTGACGCCGACGGCACGGGCACGGTGCTGCTCACCTCCACCGTCGGTCCGCCACGACCTCGATTCGGGTCCGGGTCGGCACGACGGCACGCACTGTCCGCGACGGTGCTCCCGCTGGACCTTCCGCACCTGCGCCGCGACGTGGACACCGCGGCCGACCTGAGGACCGCCGTGGCGCTGGGGGTCGGGCCGCGGACGGCCGCCGCCCTGGGCCTCTCCGACGCATAGGGTGGGGAGCATGCAGGCCAGCGTGCACTCCTTCGACCCGGAGACCGGGGCCGGCCAGGTGCTGCTCGACACCGGCCGGCTGCTGCCCTTCGACGGACAGGTCTTCGCGGCCAGCGAGCTGCGGCACCTGCGGTTGGGGCAGCGGGTGAGCGTGGAGGCGTCCGGCAACCCTGAGGAGGAGGGGACGGTGCTCACGCGCCTGTGGATCGTCGGGATCGGGGCGGGAGAGGTCATCCGGTAGGGCTCGCCCCTGCCGCCAGCAGAGCCTCACTCCGTCGACCCGGCTCGTCGGTCAGCCCGTTCCCGTCGACCGGGCTCGTCGTCCGACCCCGGCCCGGGTCAGCCCTTCTTTCCCTTCCTGCCGGTGCTGCCCTTGGTGCCGGTCCCCTTCCCGCGGCCGCTCCCGCCCTTCGCGCTCCCCTTGCCCTTGGTGCCCTTGGTGCCCTTGGTGCCCTTCGCGCGGTCCTTGCCCGGCGAGTCGGTCCTGTCCTTCTTCGTCCCGTGCTTCCGCGCCTTCTTCCCCCTCGCCCGCTCGTCCCGTGCCCTGGCCAGCTGCGCCTTCTTCGCCGAGATCATGCTCTGGGTGATGTCCTCACCGCCCACGAGCATGCGACCGGCTTCGTCCTTCCTCGCCGCAGGCTGCCCCGCCGGCGCTGCCTGCGCCGCGTCCGGCTCCGTCTGCGGCCCGGGAGGCGCCTTGCGCACGGTCTCCGGTGCCCCCGACGTCACCTCCCGGACCCGCCGGCCTCCCGGGCGGGGCCCGTCGGAGGGCCGGTGCGTGTCCGGGCCCGTCGCGTCCGCGGTGCTGCCGTCGCCCTCGCGTGAGGGGCGTCCACCCCGGGGCACCTCCCCCTCGGTCCCGGTGCGCCGGACCGTGGCCGGCGCGCCCGCGCGCTCGACCTCCTCGTGCGTGGCCACCCGGACCCCCGCCAGTCCCTCCTCGGGCAGGGTCGACGGGTCGGCCACGACCTGCTTGAAGTAGGTGGCCGGACGGAAGCGGGCGGACCGGGTCCCCGCGATGGGGACGGCCTCCCCCGTCCTCGGGTTGCGACCGGTGCGGGGTGCGCGTTCCACGCTCTCGAACACCCCGAAGCCGGTGATCCCGACCGTCCCCCCGGCCGCGACCTCCCTCAGGACGACGTCGACCAACGACTCGAGCGCCGCGGTGGCCTGCGCGCGGCCCCCCAGCCGGGGGGCCATGGCCTCGATGACATCAGCCTTGTTCACGACGTCCTCCTCGTGCTCCCCGACCCCTCGGGCGAGGGGTCGCGCGGTCCTCACACGCTACGCCCCGCCGCTGCTCGTCGTCCATGCGGCACAGCGCATCTCGGCACGAGCGGGCATGACGAAAGGCCTCCACCCCGCACGGGGTGGAGGCCTTTCACTCGACGTAGCCCCGACGGGATTCGAACCCGCGCTACCGCCTTGAGAGGGCGGCGTGCTAGGCCACTACACAACGGGGCCGAGTGCGCGGCGCGACCTGCGCGCCGAACGGAGACACTACCTCATGGGCCGTGCTCCTGCGAAATCACCAGAACCGGTGATCTGCGCTGGGGTACCAGGACTCGAACCTAGACTAACTGAACCAGAATCAGTCGTGCTGCCAATTACACCATACCCCAAGGGGTATCGCTGACCCCCGTTCCGGGGAGCGAACCGAGGCGTTACTCTACCCGCTACCGACGGCTTGCCCAAATCCCCTGGCGCTCACAGGGAGCCACGCAACCGGCGGAGCCGCTGCAGGGTCTCGTGCTTGCCGAGGATCTCCATCGACTCGAAGAGCGGCGGGCTGATCCGCTGCCCCGAGACCGCCGTGCGCAGGGGGCCGAACGCGAACCGGGGCTTGAGCCCGAGACCCTCGATCAGGGCTTCCCTCAGCACCTGTTCGATCCGTTCGGTCGTCCACTCCACGCCGCCACCCAGAGGCTGGGGGAAGGCCCCCGAGACCTGCTCCAGGGCGGAGACGGCCGCGTCGAGCACCGCGGGGGCGTCCTCCTTGAGCTGGGCCCGGGCGTCGTCGGCGACGACGAGGTCGTCGGCCGCGACGTAGAAGGGGGCGACCAGCGGCACGGCCTCCGAGAGCACCTGGATGCGCGTCTGGATGAGGTCGGCGACCTGCTCCAACCGGGCGAGCTCGCCCATGTCGGACTGCGGACCCAGCACCCCAGCACCGCGCAGGACGGGGAGGAGGCGGGCAGTGAACTCCGGCAGGGGCAGCCGGCGCAGGTGGTCGCCGTTGATCGACTCCGCCTTCTTCTGGTCCCACCGCGCCGGGTTGGGGTTGACGTCGCGCACGTCGAAGGCCTCGACCAGGTGCTCGGGGTCGAAGAGGTCACGGTCCGGCCCGATCGACCAGCCCAGGAGCGCGAGGTAGTTGATCATGCCCTCGCGCACGAAGCCGCGCTCCCGGTGCAGGAAGAGGTTGGACTCGGGGTCGCGCTTGGACAGCTTCTTGCTCCCCTCCCCGAGCACCAGCGGCAGGTGGGCGAAGGTCGGGACCCTCTCGGCCACCCCGATCTCCATGAGGGCGCGGTAGAGCGCGATCTGGCGGGGCGTGGAGGACAGGAGGTCCTCACCGCGGATGACGTGGGTGATGCGCATCATCGCGTCGTCGGTGGGGTTGGTCAGGGTGTAGAGGGGCTGCCCGTTGCCCCGGACGATGACGAAGTCCGGCACCGAGCCGGCGCGGAAGGTGACCTCCCCACGCACCAGGTCGTGGAAGGTGAGGTCCTCGTCCGGCATCCGCAGGCGCAGCACGGGGTCGCGACCCTCACGCCGGAAGGCCTCGCGCTGCTCGGGGGTCAGGTCGCGGTCGTGGTTGTCGTAGCCGAGCTTGACGTCCCGGCCGGCCGCGCGACGCCGCGCCTCGACCTCCTCCGACGTGCTGAACGACTCGTAGGCCAGGCCGGAGCGCAGGAGACGCTGCGCGACGTCGGCGTAGATCTCGCCCCGCTCGCTCTGCCGGTACGGGCCGTAGGGACCGCCCACGTCCGGGCCCTCCTGGTAGTCCAGCCCCAGCCAGTCGAGAGCCTCGACGATCTGGTCCATCGACTCCTGGGAGTCGCGGGCGGCGTCGGTGTCCTCCACGCGGAAGACCAGGGTGCCACCGTGATGGCGGGCGAAGGCCCAGTTGAACAGCGCGGTGCGCGCCAGTCCGACGTGGGGCGTGCCCGTCGGGCTGGGGCAGAAGCGGGCGCGGACGTCGCTGCCGGTGACCTCGTCGTGCTCGGTGGGGCTGGGCGGCGCGGAGTGAGTCGTCATGATGGCGGCCAGTCTAGGGACATCCCCCGGGGGACGGCCCCGACGGCCCTCAGCGCGACAGCATGGCGGTGGTGAGCGACTCCTGGACCCAGGAGAGGAAGTCGTAGTACGCCATCATCTGGGCGGCTCCCGGGTCCAGCTCCCGCTCGCCGGCGAGAGCCGCCTCGAGCTCCTCGTGCAGGCGTTCGGAGTCCTCGTCGGTCCGCATGCCCAGCCGTTCACCAGGATGAGCCGGGCGTCCGTCAGGCCGATCGCCAGCGCCCGTGCCTGGTCGAGGTCCAGGTCGACCCGGGGTGGGGAGGCCTCCTCGAGGGCGGCGATCGCGGTCGCCAGGGTGGCAGCCTTGCGCGAGCGCAGACCGTGCTCGGTCATCCTGCGGAAGTCGGCCGCCTGCTCCGGATCCTCGCGCGAGGCCGAGGGCAGCAGCCTGGCCAGGGCGGGATCCTCGGGCTCGGTGGGGTCGACCTCGTCTCCCAGGCCGGCCACGAGGTCGAGGAACGGGTCCCCCGTGTCCGGGCGCTCGGGCGCGACGAAGGCATGGGTGAGGCCGAGCACGTGCACGATCACCGCGATCTCCTCCTCGTCGAACCCCCCGACCAGGCGGGATCCCTTGCGGCGGAACGCTGTCGCCATACCTGTCCTTCCTCGTCAGGCCCGGGCCGGCTCAGCGGTCCTGCTGGAAGGTGGCCCACAGGCCGTAGCCGTGCATGGCCTCGGTGTCGGCCTCCATCTTCTCCCGCGTCCCGGTCGAGACGACCGCGCGGCCCTCGGTGTGCACGTCCATCATCAGCTTCTCCGCCTTGGCTCGGGAGTAGCCGAAATGGCTCTGGAACACCCAGGTGACGTAGCTCATGAGGTTGACCGGGTCGTTCCACACCAGGGTGACCCAGGGAGCGTCCTCGTCGGGGCGCTCGAGCAGGCCCACCGAGCTCTCCCTCCGGGGCGTCGTCCCGGGCCCGGCGGGTGGCGGGGGCGGCTCAGGCGTGTCGATCGGCACACCGCCACTCTAGGCTGACGGGGTGAACGCGAGCACCGCCCTGCTGACCGACCACTACGAGCTGACGATGATCCAGGCCGCCCTGGCCAGCGGGCACGCCGAGCGGCGGTGCGTCTTCGAGACCTTCGCCCGTCGGCTTCCGGACGGGCGCCGCTTCGGCGTCCTGGCCGGGACGGGGCGCTTCCTGCAGGCGCTGCGGGACTTCCGGTTCGCGGAGGAGGCGCTCGACTTCCTGGGCGCCCGGCGCGTGGTCGACGAGCGGACGTTGGCCTGGCTGGCGGACTTCCGCTTCAGCGGGGACATCTGGGGGTATGCCGAGGGCGAGATCTACTTCCCGGGGTCCCCGGTGCTGGTGGTCGAGTCGACCTTCGCCGAGGGTGTGGTCCTGGAGACGCTGGCGCTGTCGATCCTCAACCACGACTCCGCCGTCGCCTCGGCCGCCTCGCGCATGACCGCGGCCGCCGGTGACCGGCCGTGCATCGAGATGGGCTCACGGCGCACCCACGAGCAGTCCGCCGTGGCGGCCGCCCGGGCCGCCTACCTCGCCGGTTTCGCCTCCACGTCCAACCTCGAGGCCGGGCGCCGGCACGACATCCCGACGGCCGGCACGGCGGCGCACTCCTACACCCTCCTGCACGACCAGGAACGTGAGGCCTTCTCCAACCAGCTCGCCTCGCTCGGGCTGGACACGACCCTGCTCGTGGACACCTACGACGTGACCGCCGCGGTGGAGCTCGCGGTCGAGCTCGCCGGGGCCGGGCTCGGCGGGGTCCGTCTGGACTCCGGCGACCTGGTGGGTCAGGCCCACGAGGTCCGGGCCCAGCTGGACCGGCTGGGGGCCACGGACACCCGCATCGTGGTCACCTCCGACCTGGACGAGCACGCCATCGCCGCGCTCGCCGCCGCCCCCGTGGACGTCTACGGCGTGGGGACCAGCGTGGTGACCGGGTCGGGACACCCGGCCGCGGGGATGGTCTACAAGCTGGTCAGCAGGGAGAACGTCGGCGGGGAGATGGAGGGGGTGGCCAAGGCGAGCAAGGACAAGACCTCGGTCGGTGGCCGCAAGTACGCCCTGCGCCGCCGCGACGCGGACGGTCGCGCCCAGGCCGAGATCGTCGGCATCAACGAGCAGCCGCGGGACGACGGCGACGACCGCCAGCTCCTGGTCCCGCTCGTCCGCGGTGGCGAGGTCGTCGGGCCCACGGACGTCCGCACGGCCCGGGAGCACCACGCCATGGCCCGTGCCGAGCTGCCGCTGCGGGCTCTGAGGCTCTCGCACGGTGAGCCGGCGATCCCCACGACCTACCTGGACGACTGGGGCTGAGCGCCCACCCGGGTGGCTCGACCGTCGGTCAACGGCGTGACAGGCGCAGGTCTGCCGCCCGCTCGGGTCGGTCGCCCGTATGGCTCAGGCCGGCCACCCGCCCGTGTCGGTCGCCCGCGCCATCAGCCCACGTGCACGCCGGCGGCACGAAGCTCGGCGAGCGCGTCCTCGGTGGTCCGCGGGTCCACGCCCGCGCACAGGTCCAGGAGCACGGTGGTGTCCAACCCCTCCCGCCGGGCGTCCAGCGCGGTGGCCCGGACGCAGTGGTCGGTCGCGATGCCGCAGACGTCCACCTCGCTGATCCCCCGCTCACGCAGCCACTGCCCCAGACCGACGCGCGTGCCGTGCACGTCGGTGCTGCCCTCGAAGCCCGAGTATGCGGCCTCGTGCTCGCCCTTGCGGAACACCGCATGGACGTGCGCGAGAGCCGGGTCCAGCTCGGGACGAAAGTCCGCGCCCCGGGTGCCTACCCGGCAGTGCACCGGCCAGGAGGTGCGGTAGTCGGGCTGCTCCGACCAGTGCTCCCCGGGGTCGACGTGCCAGTCGGCCGTCGCGACGACGGCGGCATACTCCTGGCCGTGCTCGTCGACGTGCCGGCTGATGCCGGTGGCGACGGCCGTGCCACCGGCCACGGCCAGGCTCCCGCCCTCGCAGAAGTCGTGCTGGACGTCGACGATGATCAGCGCTCGGCTCATGCGTCGAGCATGCCACCATCTCGCGCTGAGGACGTCCTCCTGGGGGCTAGCGCTTGCGGACGACGTTGGTCTTGGCGACCTTGTCGTGCAGGGCCTGACGGTTCTTGTCCCACAGCGGCCACAGCACGTTGACCAGGGTGAACAGGCTGACGAAGCTCAGGGCCGGGTTGAGGTTCCCGAGGATTCCCGGGCCCTGGTAGACCAGGGCCCGCAGCAGGGACGGGAGCCAGCCGACGTTGCCAGGCTCGTCGCGCAGCCGCACGCGCAGCCCGGTGGCCAGCTTGCCCAGCGTCCCGCCCAGCAGGGTCACCAGGACGACCTCGTACGCCAGGCCCACGACGCCCACCAGCATCGTGAACATCGCCAGCCCGCGCGACAGCTCGGCCGGTGGAAGGGCGAAGGGATCGGTGCCGGTCTGGGTCAAGGACCAGTCGAGGTAGTCGGCGAAGAAGCCGGGCATCAGGAGGTTGCCGAGCACAAGACCCAGGATGGCCAGGACGATGCCGTCCAGGATGCGCGCGGCGACCCGGTGCCACCACCCGGCCAGCGGCTGACCGTCCGGCGTCGACGACCGCGGGTCGACCTGCGGCTGATAGCCGCCACCCGGCATCGGCGCCCCCTGCCACTGGCCCTGGTACGGGTTCTGGCCCGTCTGACCCGCGTAGGGGTTCTGGCCGCCCTGGCCGTACGGGTTGCCCTGGCCCTGCTGGCCGTACGGGTTGCCCTGGCCCTGCTGACCGTACGGGTTGCCCTGGCCCTGACCGCCGTACCCGGACTGGCCCCCATAATCCACAGGCCCCTGCGCCCCGCCGGCCTGGCCCGGCCCCGCCTGCTGGCCCCACCCCGAACCGGCGTCCCCCTGCTGCCCCTGGCCTGCCCGCTCCAGGCCGGGCTTCTGCTTGGGGGACGTGTGGTTGGTCCACTGGACGCCGTCCCAGTACCGGAGGTTGCTGTCGTCCTGTGGGTCGTCGTACCACCCTGCCTGCTGACTCATGGTCGTAAGCCTGCCACAGCGCACAGTGCTCCTTGGCCCACGCCACCCTGGCCACCCCGTGACACCCCACCCTGCCCCACCATCAGGTGGATGCCGTGACCTCACCACCCGCGATCCGCTGCAGCTCGGCGACGACCAGGTGCTGGTCGGCCCGGAAGATCTCGGCCGGAACGGGTGGGAGCAGCTCGTCCCAGTGCGAGAGGAAGGTCCCGCGCAGCTGGAGCATGCCGGTCGGCCGCGCGTAGAGCCACCAGTGCAGGTGCTCACCCCCGTCGCCCCACCGGGCCACCTGGATGCGGGGCACGGGGAGCACCGCGCAGGCGGCCTGCTCCACGGCGCTGAGCAGCTCACCCTGACGACGTGCCTCCTCGGTCGTGAGGTCCTGGAGGTCGGCATGCCGCCTGGGCATGAGGAACAGGGCGAAGGGCAGGGCCCGCGACTCGAGGGGCAGCCCGAGCATCCACTCGGAGTCGTGCCAGAGGACGTACCCGGGGTCGAGCGAGCGGGCCGACTCACACGTGCGGCAGTCCCGTCCCCCGGCACCCCCGCGTGGGGGCTCCTCGTCGGCCGGTGGGTCCAGCGGCTTGGCCCGCAGCTTCCCGGTCCAGGGCCACGACGACCAGGACTCCAGGTCGGCCTCGCGGTACCCGGAGGTGTCGATCGTGGACCTCGTCCGGGCGTACCACTCCTGAGGGGTCTCCGGCATGGCAGGACACTACCGGTCCGGGTGCACCACCAGGGGTGATCGGCCGGCCGGAGCGTCAGGGTCATTGATGCTCCGGATCCCCCTCGTCACCGTCCCGCCTGTCCTGGCCACCGGCAGGCGGACCTCCGGACCGCGACCTGGGGGCGACCGGGACGGCACGAGTCGCGGGCGGGACCGGAGTCGTCGCATGCGTCGGAGGTGGAGCTGCTGGTAGCTGTGGAGCCGCTGGTGGCTGTGGAGGGGTGGGTGGCGGTGGAGGGGTGGGTCGCGACCGCGACTCGGAGACCCCAGGAGGCGCGGGCAGCGAGGGAGCTGAGGGGATCGAGGGAGGTGCCGGGAGCGGGGGAAGAGCCGGGAGCAAGGGAAGAGCCGGGAGCAATGGAGGCGCCGGGAGGTAGTGGTCCGGCCCCGTCCTGAGGGCACGCGGACGTTCGCGCGCGAGGTTGCAGCGCTCGCACAGCCCTTGTCCGTTGTCGACGTCCGTGGGCCCTCCGTCGGCATGCCGGCGGATGTGGTCGACGGTCCTGATCGGGGCCCCGCACCACCGGTTGCGGCAGCTGCGGTCGCGGGCGACGACCAGCTCGCGCAGGGCATCGGTGAAGAAGCGCCGGCGCGGGTCCCGCTGGGTCAGGACACCGGTCACCGGATCGGTGTAGAGCCTGCGGATCCACACCCGGGCCGCGCGGAGCGCGGATCGTGCCGGCTCCTGCCGCGCGCCGTCGAGCTGGGCCTTGTCCGCCCCACCGGCCGACGCCACCGAGCCGGGCATCCCGGAGCCAGGATCTCCGTGGACGTGCGGGCACAGGGCGTCGGCGCAAGCCCCTCCGTCCGGGCAGCACGTCGGCGCCGTCCCTGTGCCGGCCGGGCCGGACGTCGGTCCCGCCCCCTCGCGGGCCGGGCCGGCCGTCGGTCCCGCCCCCTCGCCAGCCGGGCCGGACGTCGGTCCCGCCCCCTCGAGGGCCTGATCGGTGGTGGACGGCTCCGGCTCCTCCGCGGTGCCGGGATCGGCGAGCCGGGGTCGCAGAAGCTCACGGGCGTAGTCAGCGGGGACAGGACCGTGTCCGAGGAGCTCGGCCGGGTCGCTGGTGCCGGCAAGGAGCGCGGCGTCGGTGATGACCAGGCCCACCTCGACGTCCACCCCGTCCACCACGCGGCGGCCGGTCGCGCGCTCGAAGAGCTCGTCCGCCCGGAGCTGGTCGACCGTCCGGGGGTCGCCCGAGGCGCGCTTGGCCCGGGCGGCACCGTCCAGGCTCTGGTAGACGGCGATGGCCTGCGGGGCAGGCAGCCGAGCGGTGAGGATGCCCATCACGTCCGGGGCCGGTCGCACCGAGACACCTCGGTCCGAGGCGGCCCTGCGTGCCCGGGCCACGAACCCGGACGGGTCGACCTCGTAGACCAGAGCACGCACGGCCGCCTCCAGCTCACGGTTGGAGATGCCCGGCAGCCGCGGCTCCAACCGCTCGTCGATCTCGGCCCGGTGCTCGGGGTCGACGCACGTGGTGCCCTCGGCCACCAGCCGGGCCTGGTAGGGCGAGATCACACCGGCCACGAGAGCCCGAAGGGTGCGGGGCAGGTGCTCGCACAGGCCCTTGGCGGCCGTGAGGTCGCGCGAGCCCCAGTAGGGCGAGCACATGCGGGCCGTGGCCAGGTCGTCCGGCACCGCGCCGCCGGCTCGCCTCGGGGACACCCCGGCCTGCAGCTGCGCGCCGACCTGCGACGCGTGGAAGGCCACCTGCACCGTGGCCGAGACGGCCGCCAGCGTGCGGGTGAGCAGCTCGATCTGGTGCAGCAGCTCCAGACGTCCGTCGTCGGAGAGCCCACGCAGGTCCGCAGCGGGCAGCCCCTCCCGGAGGGCGACCACCCGTCGGATCACCTCGTCCGGCTGCGCGCCCTCGCGGGTGAGATCGGTGGCGGTATCGGTCGTCATCGGCCTCGAGGACCCGCCCGCCGGACCTCGGCCCTCGTCCCCCCGCCCTGACGGTCGCCGCATCGCCCCCACCCCCTCGGTGTCCCTCCGGCCGACCCACCTCGACCTCGTACACACATGCTAGACGGGGGCTCCGACATACCCCTTCGTCCGACACCACGCCTGCCCCTGGTCAGGGGCGACGGTCCCCCGGACGGACCGCGCGGCGGCGGGCGTCCTTGCGGTCGGTGACGACCACGTAGACCACCAGCGCCAGCCCGCCCACGGCGGCGAGGAGGAAGAAGACGATGGCGACCGCCGGATAACCGAGCAGCGTGTCGGCGGTCTCGACCTGCATGGTGAGAGCCGCGCCCACGATGATGGCGGAGAGCACCATGCCGACGACGACGCGGGTGGTCAGGTGCTGCGCCACCCGCAGGAGGCGCTCCTCGTCGAAGGCGTCGACCCGCAGGGTGAGCTCGCCGTCGCCGAGGGCGTCCATCAACCGGTTGGCCCGGCGCGGCAGCTGGGAGGCGAACTCCTTCGCCTCGATGGCCGAGGCCATCAGCCGGCCGGGCGCCAGGCTCAGCCCGCCCCGCAGGATCTGGTCGATGTTGCGCCGCACCGCCGCCGACGGCTCGAACGAGGGGTCGAGGTGGGTCGTCGCCTGGTCCAGGTTGAGCAACGCCTTGCCGATCATCGCCATCTCCGGCGGCGGACGCAGCCCGTGGGTCCCGGACAGCCGGGACAGCTCGAGCATGATCCCACCGGCCTCCAGGCCACCACCCGCGGCGACCGCCGAGGAGACGAGGTGCCCCACGTCGTCCCGGAAACGGGCGGCGTCGTAGTCGTCCAGCGGATGTCCCATCTCGGACAGCACCCGCGCGCTCTCCTCCCCGTCCCCGTCCGAGATCGCCAGGAGCAGCTTGACGATGTGCTCCTGGACCCGGCGGGGGACGGTGGCGACCATCCCCAGGTCGATGAGGGCCAGCCGGCCGTCAGGGGTGAGGATCATGTTCCCCGGGTGGGGATCGGCGTGGAGGACGCCGTCCTCGAGGATCATCACGAGGTAGGCCCGGAAGAGCTCCTCGCTGAGAGCCTGCCCGTCGACCTCGAGCATGCCCACCCCGCCGATGTCGGTGACCTTGCGACCCTCGACCCGCTCCATCGTCAGGATCCTGGAGGTGGAGTAGTCCTCCAGCGGCTGCGGGACGAACAGGTGGTCGTAGGCGGCGGTGAGCTCGCCGAAGGCGCGCAGGTTGCGGGCCTCCTGGACGTAGTCGAGCTCGCCGGTCAGCGACCGGCGGAACTGCTCCAGCAGGTCCCGCGCACCGAAGCGACGGCCCAGGTCGGTATGCCGGTCGGCCGCCCTGGCCAGCTTGCCCAGCACCTCCATGTCCTCGGCGATGGTCTCCCGCACCCCGGGCCGCTGCACCTTGACCACGACGTCCTTGCCGCTGCGCGTCCGGGCCCGGTGCACCTGGCCCAGGGAGGCGGCGGCCATGGGCGCGCGGTCGAACTCCGCGAACAGGTGGCGCAGGTCGCTGCCCAGCTCCTCCTCCACGATGGCCACGGCCTCGTCCCCATCGAAGGGCTCCACCTCGTCCTGCAGCCGACCGAGCGCCTCGGTGTAGGCGGACGGCAGCAGGTCGTGGCGGGTGGACAGCAGCTGGCCCAGCTTGATCCAGGTCGGGCCCATCTGCTCCAGGTCGGGCCAGCTCCGGTCGGCGGCCAGGTCGCCCGGGTGCCCGGCTCCGCCGCCGCCCCGGGGACGGCCGAGCCGTCCAGACCGATGCTGGAGACCAGGTCGGACCGGCCGTAGCGCACGAGCAGGCGCGCCAGGTCGGCGTAGCGGGTCAGGGAGCCCGCGGCAGGCTGGGTCACGGGGAACGCTCCTCGGAGACGTCGGGGACGGCGTCGGAAACGGCGTCGGAACGGCGACGGGACGCCAGCGTCAGACTACCGTCGGCGCCCCGGGGTGGCGCTCAACGGCGCCCGACGAACCAGTGACGGATGCGTTCGACCCGGGCCTGCACCTGCTCGGTCGTCGCCGTGGCCAGCTCGGGCCCGCCGCACACCCGACGCAGCTCCGCGTGGACGACGGCGTGGGGCTGCCCCTTCTTCTGCGCGTAGGCGGACACCAGCTTGTTGAGCTCCTTGCGCTGCTCGGCCAGGGCGCGGTGCGCCGAGACCGCCTCGGCACGCTCCTTGCCCCCGCCGCGGCCCACCTGCTTCTTCTGCCGCTCGCGCAGCACGTGCGCCACCTGGTCGGGCTCCAGCAGCCCCGGCAGGCCGAGGTAGTCCTCCTCGTCCTCGGACCCCGGCAGGCCGCCGAGGCCGAACTGCTCGGCGTCGAAGAGCACGTGGTCGAACTCGGCGGCCGAGTGCAGTGCCTCGAAGGATCCCTCGAGCTCGTCGGAGGCGGAGTCCGTGGCGTTGGCGGCCGCGAGGAGGCCGTCCTCCTCGGACCACAGCAGCTCCTCGTCATCACCTGTCGCCTTCTTGCTGAGGGCGTGGTCGCGCTCGGCCTCCATCGACCCCGCGTGGGCGAGCAGGAGCGAGACGTTGGGCAGGAAGATCGAGGCGGTCTCACCACGACGCCGGGCCCGCACGAAACGGCCGACCGCCTGCGCGAAGAAGAGGGGTGTCGAGGTGGACGTGGCGTAGACACCGACGCACAGCCGTGGCACGTCGACACCCTCGGACACCATCCGCACGGCCACCATCCAGCGGGAGGTGTCCTCGGCATACTCCTCGATCTTGGCCGAGGCGCCCGCGTCGTCGGACAGCACGACCGTCGGCCGTTCGCCCGTGATCTCGTGCAGCTGCCTGGCGTAGGCGCGGGCCGAGCGCTGGTCCGAGGCGATGACCAGCCCTCCGGCGTCCTCGACGTGCCGGCGCACCTCGGTGAGCCGCTTGTCGGCGGCCCGCAGCACGGAGGGCACCCACTCCCCCGCCGGGTCCAGGGCGGTGCGCCACGCCTGCTTGGTGACGTCCTTGGTCAACGGCTCCCCGAGCCTGGCCTCCAGCTCGTCGCCGACCTTGGTGCGCCAGCGCATCGTGCCGCCGTAGGACAGGAAGAGGACGGGGCGCACGACGCCGTCGCGCAGGGCGTCGGCGTAGCCGTAGGTGTAGTCGGCGGAGGACCGCAGGATGCCCTCGCCGTCCATCTCGTAGCGGACGAAGGGGATGGCCACGGTGTCGGAGCGGAACGGCGTGCCGGTGAGCGAGAGCCGCCGCTGCGCGGGCTCGAACGCCTCCCGGATGGCCTCCCCCCACGACAGGGCGTCGCCGCCGTGGTGGATCTCGTCGAGGATCACCAGGGTCCGCGCGGCCTCGGTGCGGGCGCGGTGCAGCAGCGGCTTGCTCGCGACACCGGCGTACGTGACGGCGATGCCGTCGTAGTCCCGGCCGTGCCTGCCCTGGGCATTGGCGAAGCGCGGGTCGATCCGGATGCCGACCTTGGCGGCCGCCTCGGCCCACTGGACCTTCAGGTGCTCGGTCGGGGCGACCACGGTGATGCGCTGCACCTCGCCGCGGTCGAGCAGCTCGGTCGCCACGCGCAGGGCGAAGGTCGTCTTGCCAGCCCCCGGCGTGGCCACGGCGAGGAAGTCGCGGGGCCGCTCGGCGAGGTAGCGCTCGAGCGCCGCGGCCTGCCAGGCACGCAGCTTCCCCGCCGTCCCCCAGGCTGCGCGTTCGGGATAGGCGGGCGAGAGATGGGAGGCGGCGGCTGTCGACATGGCCCGGTCAGTCTAGGTCGTCCCGCGGACAGACTCACCGCGCCTGACGCGCCCGGGCGGTCGGCCGACGGCGTGGTATGGCGTGTCGCCCCCGGCGCCGACGGGGTGTCAGCCCTGGCCGTCGCCGGGCCCCCCGGAGCCGCCGTCCTGAGGCTCGCGCAGCCCCTCGTAGATCTCCTTGCACATGGGGCAGACGGGGAACTTCTGGGGGTCGCGACCGGGGATCCAGACCTTGCCGCACAGGGCGATGACCGGGTTCCCGGTCATCGCCGACTCCATGATCTTCTCCTTGCGCACGTAGTGCGCGAAGCGTTCGTGGTCGCCCGGCTCCTGCAGGTCGGGCGAGACCCTCGTGTCCTCTCGCTCCAGCAGCGCCGTCTGCGTGGACGGGGCGGTCGGGGCCTCGGGCGCGTCGAGGGGCTGGTCGGACATCCGGCTGCTCATACCGCCAGTGTAGGCAGCGCGGGGTCGCCGCGCCCCCGGCCGGACGCCCGGCGGGTGCGGGTCAGTTGCGCTCGGGGTCCGCGGTCCAGGTGGTGGCGAAGGAGACCGCGGACCGCTGCCGCAGCAGGACCGCCCGCCACAGGTCGGTGGTGTCCTCCTGGAAGGGGTCGCGGGGCTCCCGCGGGAGGACGTACCAGGCGCCCTGGCGGATCTCCTCGTCGAGCTGCCCCGGGCCCCACCCGCTGTAGCCCACAAAGATGCGGAAGGCCCCGAGCTCCGGGACCACCAGCGGCGCGGGTGCGTCCAGGTCGACCAGACCGATCCCGCCGAAGAGCAGCTGGGTGCCGAGCGGGGCGTCGCCCGGGTCGTGCCCCGGCACGCTCACCAGGCCCATGGCGGTGTCCAGGCCCACCGGCCCGCCTCGGAAGAGCACACCGGGCTCGGTGACGAAGGGCTGCCACTGGGGCAGCACCACGTCGACCGAGGCGTCGAGCGGGGCGTTGAGGACCAGGCCGTGCGCGCCCTCCTCATCGTGGTGCAGCACGAGCACGACCGCCCGCTCGAACGGCTCCCCCGTGAGGGGCGTGGCCACCAGGAGCCGCCCGGAGACGTGCCCCGTCGGGGCCCACGGCCCTCGCTGGGTGCGGGCCATCACCTCTCCTGCGTTCCCGAAGGCATACCTCCATGATGACGTCTCGCACGGGCCGCCGCCGCCGCGAACGCCACCCCCAGGGCCAGGCCGAGCAGGTTGGCCAGGGTGTCGCGCCAGTCGGTCATCCGCTCTGGTGAGATGCGCTGCTGGACGGGCTCGCTGACCAGGGCGTGCACGACCATGGTCGCCACCCACCACCGGCCGCCGAGCCACCAGGCCAGCGCGGCCGGAGCACCGAACCCGATCAGGTGCCCGAGCTTGTCCGTCCCGGCGGGACCGGTCGTGGGCGGGGAGGGTGTGTAGAGGCCCCATACCTGGACCAGAAGGAGCACCACCAGCAGCGCCCAGCCGACCAGTCGAACGGGCCTCGGCCCCACCCGGCGACGCGGAGAACCGGAGGGAGCCCGGTCGTCGCGGACGGTCAGCTCCGCGCCCTCCGCGACAGGGCGGCCTGCTTGACCGCCTCGGCGACGGCGGTCGTCGCCTCGGGGTTGAAGACGCTCGGGATGATGTAGGTGGGGTTCAGCTCGTCGGGGGCCACCACGTCGGCGAGCGCGGACGCCGCCGCCAGCAGCATGTCGTCGTCGATGTGGTCGCTGGCGGCGTCGAGCAGGCCGCGGAACACACCGGGGAAGACGAGGACGTTGTTGATCTGGTTGGCGAAGTCGCTGCGCCCCGTGGCCACGACCGTGGCGTGCCGGCCCGCCTCGACCGGGTCGACCTCCGGCACCGGGTTGGCCATCGCGAAGACGATCGCCTCCTCGTTCATCTGCGCGATGTCCTCGCCGGTGAGGATGTTGCCGGCGGAGACGCCGACGAAGACGTCGGCGCCCACGAGCGCCTCCTTGAGGGTGCCGGTCTCCATCGCCCGGTTGGTCTGGCTGGCGATCCAGGCGAGGTTGCCGTTGTGGCCCGACATGACGTCGGGCCGACGGGCGTGGATGACCCCGTCGACGTCGGCGACGACCAGGTCGGTGGCGCCGGCGCGCAGCAGAAGGCGGATGATGGCCGAGCCGGCGGCCCCGGCGCCGGACATGACGATCTTGACGTCGTCGAGCTGCTTGCCGACGACGCGCAGGGCGTTCTTCAGCGCCGCGAGCGCGACGATCGCGGTGCCGTGCTGGTCGTCGTGGAAGACGGGGATGTCCAGCTCCTCGCGCAGCCGCTGCTCGATGTGGAAGCACCGCGGTGCGGAGATGTCCTCCAGGTTGATGCCGGCGAAACCGGGCGCCAGGGCCTTGACGATCCGGACGATCTCGTCGGCGTCGTGGGCGTCCAGGCAGATCGGGAAGGCGTCGATGTCGGCGAACCTCTTGAACAACGCGGCCTTGCCCTCCATGACTGGCAGCGCCGCGAGCGGGCCGATGTTGCCCAGGCCCAGGACGGCCGTGCCGTCGGTGACGACCGCCACCGTGTTGCGCTTGATGGTCAGGCTGCGGGCGTCCTCGGGGTTCTCGGCGATGGCCTGGCAGATCTTGGCCACGCCCGGGGTGTAGACGAGGGAGAGGTCGTCACGGTTGCGGATCGGCAGCTTGGACCTGACCTCGAGCTTGCCCCCCAGGTGCGCGAGGAAGGTGCGGTCGCTAACCCGACCGATCTCCACCCCCGCCACCTTGCCGATCGCGTCCACGACCTCGGCCGCGTGGTCGGTGCCCCGCGTGGCCACGGTGAGGTCGGCCTGGAGACGCTCGGTGCCCGACTCGCTGATGTCGACGGCCGTCACCATGCCCCCTACGTCCGAGACGGCGGTGGTGATCTCGGAGACGGCGGTGACCCGGGCCGGCAGCTCCAGCCGTACGGTGATCGAGTTGGACACGGAAGGCACGGGGCTCATGACCGACCATTCTCCCTCACGTCCCTGCGCGCCCCTCAGGTGCGTACCACCGGCGGAAGAGATCCCCGGGAATCGGTGTTGAACGCGCCATGAGCACCGTGAACCTGACCGCCGACACCTTCGAGCAGACCGTCACCGGCAACGACATCGTGCTGGTCGACTGGTGGGCCGAGTGGTGCGGGCCGTGCAAGATGTTCGCCCCGATCTACGACAAGCTGGCCGGGCAGCACGACGACGTCGTCTTCGGCAAGGTCGACACCGAGGACCAGCAGGCGCTGGCCGCCGGGGCCGGGATCACCTCGATCCCCACGATCATGGCGTTCAAGGACGGCATGCTCGTCTTCCGTCAGTCGGGCGCTCTGCCCGCGCGCGACCTGGAGTCGGTCATCACCCAGGTCAAGGCCCTGGACATGGACGACGTCCGCGCCAAGCTGGCGACGCAGCAGGAGGCCTGAGCCACCGCCCCCGCCGAGGTCAGGGAGCGCGCCTGCGGGTGGAGCAGCCTCAGGTGCGGTCCTGCTTGTTGCGCTCCGAGGTGATCCGGCGGCCCCCGCCGGCCCCGTCGTCCTCGCTCTCGTCGTCGTCGGCGGTGATGACCACCTGGACGTCCACGTCGTACACGCGCCGGATCTCGGCCAGGACGTCCTCGAGGGGGACGTCGTCGCTGATGGTGAAGGTCATCCCCGCAACCTAGGGCATCCCCGCCCCGCTGTCACCCGGTCCTGACACCTGCGTGCCCGACGCCGGGAAAGGTCTTCCCTTCCAGGTCAGGCGGTGCTTGACTGCCTCCATGCGTGCGCAGGGGCAGGCGATGACGGTCTCGTGGATCCCCTCGGCCTCGGTCGAGGGCTGGCTGAAGAGCGGGTTCGACGTGGGTCTGTCCCACTACGACGACCCGCCCACGGACGTGATCGCCGGGGCCGAGGACCTGCGCGCGCTGCGGGACGACGACAGGTTCCGCTTCGCGAACCTGCTGCAGGGGTGGGCCGAGTTCTCCCCGGAGGGCACCACGGGCGGGTATGCCGAGGGCTCGGACCTGCTCATGGGCAGCAC
This sequence comes from Ornithinimicrobium flavum, assembly GCF_004526345.1. Taxonomy (NCBI): domain Bacteria; kingdom Bacillati; phylum Actinomycetota; class Actinomycetes; order Micrococcales; family Ornithinimicrobiaceae; genus Ornithinimicrobium; species Ornithinimicrobium flavum. Next base: position 2,510,491 of record NZ_CP038213.1, read on the forward strand.
GACCGTCCGGGTCGGGGTCGCCGCCGTGAGCTTCCTCGGCTACTCCCTGCCCGTGCTGCGCTCCGAGCCCGTGGTCGAGCAGGACCGGGTCGTGCTGCGGCAGACGGTGGGCGGCCGCACGGGGGTCCCGCTCCCCCGCCGGGTGAAGCACCCACCCTTCGTCCGCTGGCACGCCCCCCATCGTCTGGACGACGCTCCAGCTCACCCTCACCCGGGACGGGGAGCGGCTGGTCGAGCTGGTCGGGGCCTCCGCCTTCCCGCGGCACTGGGTCTACGACAGCGACGGCCGGCTGAGCCGCAAGAGCGGTCTGACCCAGCTGCAGGACTGGATGGACCACAGCTTCGGGGACCGCACGCCCTGGGGGGACCAGGACTCGACCGCCCTGACCGTGGCTGCGGAGTCGGGGGCGGAACGACGCCTGTCCGGGGTCATCATGGGCGGCCGGCCCGAGATCGTGCGTCTCGGCGAGGGCGTTGAGCTCCTACGCCAGGGCGAGGAGGGGACCGACGTCTTCCTCGTCCTCGACGGCGTCCTGGACGTGAGCGTGGACGGGGACGTCGTGGCCGAGGTGGGGCCCGGAGCGGTGCTCGGGGAGCGGGCGGCGCTGGAGCACGGTCGCCGGTCCGCGACGGTGACCACCCGGACCGCGGCGCGTCTGGCGCGGGTGCCCGCCTCCTCCCTCGAACCGGGCGGGCTCGGCGAGGTGGCGCAGGAGCACCGCCGCGAGGAGCAGGGGCCCGGTGGTGGGAACGGGGGCTGAGGACCCGGCCGGGGATCCGCGCGAGGCCCCTGGGGCCCTGCCGGACGGCACCCTGACGCTGCTCTTCACCGACATCCAGGGCTCGACCCTCCTGCTCGACCGGCTGGGGCTGGACTACCGGGAGGTGCTGAGCCGGCAGCGTCAGATCATGCGGCAGGCCATCGACGACCACGGCGGTCGGGAGATGGGGACCGAGGGTGACTCCTTCTTCGTCGTCTTCCGCACCGCCCCGGCCGCCGTGGCCGCCGCCGTCCAGGCGCAGGAACGGCTCGCGGCCACCGACTGGCCCGAGCAGGTCGACGTGCGCGTGCGGATGGGGATGCACACCGGATCACCGACGTTGCACGAGGACGGGTACGTCGGGATGGACGTCCACCTCGCGGCCCGGGTCGCCTCCACCGCGACCGGGGGCCAGGTGCTCCTCAGCGACGCCACCAGGGCGCTGCTGTCGGGGGACCCCGCGATCGAGCTCCGGGACCTGGGGCTGCACCGGCTCAAGGATGTGGCGACACCCGTGCGGCTGCACGAGGTGGTCCTCCCCGGCGTGCCCGAGCGCCGGCCGTCGGTGCGGTCCCTGGGCTCCCTGGCGGACCTGCCGGCGGTCCACGGAGGCCTGGTCGGCCGGGACGAGGAGGTGGAGCAGGTCCTGCGGTTGCTGACGCCGGGGCGGGTCGTCACGGTCGTGGGGCCCGGCGGGGTGGGCAAGTCGCGCCTGGCGATCGAGGTCGCCCGTCGTCGGGACGACCTGCCGGACGGTGTCTACTTCGTGCCGCTGGCCGGTGCGTCCACGCAGGAGGAGGTATGGGGCTCGCTCGCCGCGGCGGCCGGGCTCACCGCAGGCGCGGCCGCCTCGAGGGAGCAGGTCCTGGGCGGGCTCGCCGACCGCCGTCTGCTGCTGGTGCTGGACAACCTCGAGCACCTCCCCGGGGCCGCGGACGCCGTCGGCGCGATCGTGAGGTCCGCGACCCGGGCCGAGGTCCTGGTGACGTCCCGGTCGCCCCTGCGCCTCCAGACCGAACAGCTGCTGCCCCTGCAGCCCCTCGGGCGGGAGCACGCGAGCCGACTCTTCGTCGACCAGGTCCGCCGGCAACGGCCGGGGTGGACCCCTGCCCGGGAGGACCTGCAGGTCGTCGGTGACATCTGCGACCGCCTCGACGGGCTGCCCCTGGCCGTCGAGCTGGTCGCCGCCCGGAGCCGCCTGCTCACCCCCCGGGCGATGCTGGCGCACCTCGACGGCGCCCTCGACGTCAGCGGCCGCGCGACGGACCGCTCGGTGCGGCAGCACACCCTGCGCAGCACCCTGGACTGGAGCTGGCGGCTCCTCGCGCCCGACACCGCTCGGGCCCTGGCCCGGCTGGGGGTCTTCCGGGGCCCGTTCGGCATCGAGGCCGCCGCGGCCGTCATGGACCGCCCGGTAGACGACGCGGTCGACACCCTGCTCGACCTCGTCGACGCCAGCCTCGTCCAGGCCGACGAGTCCTCCGGTGACCCGAGGTTCCGCATCCTGCGGGTCGTCCGCAGCTACGCCCAGGAGCGGCTCGCAGAGCAGCGTGAGGAGGTCGCGGACGCCAGGACCCGGCACGCTGAGGTGGTCGCGGCGGTCGTCCGACGCGAGTGCCCCCGACTGCGCGGCACCCACCACGTGGCGGCGGTGGACGTGCTGGACGAGCAGCACGGCAACATCGCCCACGCTCTCGACTGGTGCCTGCGGGAGGGCTGCCGCAGCTGACCACCGGGATGGACCTGTGTCGGCTGCTGAGCTGGCACTGGCACACCTCCTGGCACCATCCGGAGGGCCTGCGCTGGCTGACCAGGGCGTGCGAGGTGGTCGGCGAGACGGAGGACCCGGCGGCGCTGGCCACCTGGCACGGACTCGGCATACTCCTGGACCAGCACGGCGAGCTCGACCGGGCTGCGGCCATCCTGCAGCGGTGCCTCGACGCGGCGGTGGCCCGCGGCGACCGGGTCGGGCAGGGGCGGGAGTCCAACAGCCTGGCGCTGGTCCAGATGCGTCGCGGCGACCCCGTGCGGGCGCGGGAGCTCTTCGTCGACGCGCACCGGCTGGCGCAGGAGGACGGCGACGAGGAGAGGATCTCGACGTCCCTGAGCAACCTGGCGATGCTCGAGCTGGACCTCGGCCACGGCGAGCGGGCCCTCGCCCTGCTGCAGGAGGTCCTGGGTATCGACCGGCGGCTGGGTGACGTCTGGGGCGAGGCCGTCGACCGGCTCAACCTGGCCCAGGCCCAGCTGGCGGTCGGAGACCTGGCCTCGGCCCACGGCACGCTTGTCGGCCGGGGAGGGGAGCTGCTGGCGCTCGCGGACGCCGAGGTCGACGCGGAGCTCCTGGAGCAGCTCGGCGTGCTGGCGACCGCCGGGGGTCATCATGAGACCGTGCCGGTCCTGCTGGGTGCCGCGGACGCTGTGCGCCTCGCCGCCGCCGTGCCGCGGGCCGACGCCTATGACCGTCGGCTGGAGGAGTCGACCCGCGAGGCCCGCGCCGCGCTCGGGGAGCAACGGTGGTCCGAGCTGCTCGCGCAGGGGGCGTCCGTCAGCCCGCAGGAGGCCTGGCGCACCTGCGCCGCACTGCTGCCGGCATGACGGAGCCCGACCCTGCCGGGAGGCAGGGCCGGGCTCAGCCGATGTTCAGCGGCGCTGGTTCAGGGTGCCGCCGGTGTTGAAGGTCTCCTCGAGCTGGGCCTCGACGGCCTCGCTGAGGGCGACCTCGCCACCGAGGATGAAGACCGCGGCGGGGCTGATGCCGACCATCGCGCTCAGGACACCGCTGGGCACGCTGTCCTGCCGGCTCAGCATGACCGGCACGTCCTGCGAGCCGGCGAGAGCCGACCCGGCCAGGGCGTCGGGGTAGTCCTCACCGGTCGCCACGTAGACGGCGTCGGCCGGGTTCTCCTCGGAGTAGCCGAAGCGCTCGGCCACGGCCACGGAGGTCAGGTACCGGTCCGCGCCCGCGAGCCGGTCGGTCGCGCCGAGCTCGTCGGCCACGTCCTCGCTGACCGCGACCTCGCCACCGAGGATGGTGACCGCGGGGTCGCCCAGGTGGGCGAGGACCTGGGTCACCGCGCCGGGGACGCTGTCACCACGGACCAGGAGCACCGGCACACCCTCGGAGCCGGCCAGGGCACCACCGGACAACGCGTCCGGGAAGTTCTCACCCTCGCCGGTGGCCACGTAGACGTGGTCCACCTCGCCGTACTGGGCAGCCAGCAGCGCGGCCGTGTGGTAGCGGTCCTTCCCGGCGATCCGGGTCACCGTGCCGTAGGCCTCCAGCTCGGCCTCGACAGCCTCGGAGACCGCGACCTCGCCACCGAGGATCACGATGTTCGAGGGGTCGATCGCCTCCAGGGCGGCCTCGGTCGCGCTCGGCAGGCTGCCGACGCGCGTCAGCAGGACGGGAGCCGGCGAGCCGTCGGGGGCGACGGTCATCTGCTCCATACCCGACCCGGCGGCACCGCTGGGCACGAGACCCTTGGCGGCCGGGGCCGCACCCGCGAGGGCGTCGGCGAACTGGTTACCGGTGGCGATGTAGACGGTGTCCACGTCGGTCGGGTACTCCATGGCGATCTTCGCCGCCGTGGCGTAACGGTCCTTGCCCGCGATCCGGTCCACGATGTCCGTGACTTCGGGGCCGCCCAGCGACAGACCCACGATGACGGGGTCGTGGTCGCTGGTCCGGTAGGCGTCGGCCTCGTAGAGCGGGAGCGCGTCGGACTCCCGCTCGAAGGCAGCCTCGCCGAGGTCGCGGATGTCGTCGTTGTAGTCGAACAGGGGCACCTCGTCGGCGTTGATCTTCCACCCGCCGGCACCGGTGACCTGCTCGGTGAGCGACGCGTTGGCCAGGGCGTGGTCGAGGTTGCCCAGGAGACCGTCGAAGAGGTAGCCGTAGAAGCCCGTGCCGGCGAAGGCTTCGAGCAGGTCCACGTACCCGGCGGCCTCGAGGGTGGTGATCGGGCGCTCCATGGAGTAGGAGTTGAGGTCCCCGATGACCAGGACGTCGGGGTCGCCGCTGCCCGTCGGGTCGCCGGCCAGGTAGTCCGCGAGGGCGGCGGCCGCCTCCGTGCGGGTGCCGTCGCAGTTGCCGGACCCGTCCTGCGGCGAGTCGTCGCCCTCGCCGCAGCCGGAGCCCTTGCTCTTGAGGTGGTTCACCGCGACGGTGAAGCGCTCGCCGGTGGCGATCTCGTCGAAGGACTGGACCAGGGCCGGACGGTTGCGGTCGTCGTCGAAGCGTGCGTCGACCGCCTCCGTCAGGAGGGCGAAGTCACCCACCGGCTCGACGGTCGTCGTGTCGTAGACGTAGGCCTGCTTGATGGCGTCGGTGCCGATGAAGCCCGTGTCGATGAAGTCGTACCGGCCCGGGGCCGTCGCGGCGTTGAGCGCGTCGACGATCTGCTGGGTGGCCTCACCCTCGTCGTTCTGGATCTCGATCAACCCGTAGACGTCGGCGTCGATCTCGGTCAGAGCTGCGGCGATCTTGGCCAGCTGACGCTCCCGCTCGACCTCGGAGTCGGCACCGCGGCAGTCCATGGTGCCGCTGGGACCGCAGGTCCCGACGTCGTTGGACGACGTGGTGTCGATCGTGGCGAAGTAGTTGAGCACGTTGAAGCTCGCGACCTGCAGGCGACCACCGACCTCGTCGGGGGTGGCAGGGCGCGGGTTGGCGGGCTCGAAGGTGTAGTCCAGGCCCGGCACCGGGCGCAGCTTCCAGGCGCCGAAGGAGTACTCCATGGCACCAGTGAGGTCGGTGATGGTGTCACCGCCGCGGAAGTAGTTGCCCGTGCTGAGGCCCGGCGTGGGGTAGTAGTACGGCTCGTTGTCCATCGGGCCGCTGGTCGCGTCGTTCTGGTCGTTGCTGTCGTCGTCCAGGACGATGCGACGGGTGGCCAGGTCGTCCAGGAACGCCTGGTACCCCTCGACGCTCGGCGCGTTGGTCTCGGTGTACTGGTACTCCCGCTCGTCCGCCGTGAGCACGATCTCGCCGTAGCGGGCGAGGTTGAAGTACTCGCTGACGGCGAGCGTGGTCGAGAACGTCGTGAGCATGCCCTCGACGGCCTCGAAGGTCGCGGGGTCCTCGGTCGAGGAGCCGGCCGGGAGTGTCACGACCGCGGCGGTCGGCAGTGCCAGGCCGCTCTCCACGACCTCGATCGACCCGCCGGTGGCGTTGATCTGCGTGTTGTCGAAGAACTCGTCGACCGTGCCGATGACTTCCACCAGGTCGCCCGACGACAGGTCGGCCGGGCAGGTCGAGCCGCAGAAGACGTAGACGCCCTCGGACGTGGCGGGATCGGCGTCAGCGTCCTCGTCCTCCTCCTGCACGTAGAAGCCGTTGAGCGCGTCGGCGGACGTGATGAGTGAGGTGACGACCGCCTCGACCTGCACCTCCTCACCGTCGAGCGGGGAGGACGCACCGGAGCCCTGCACGTCGGAGATCAGGGTCGGGGCCAGCGGCTCGGAGACGGTCACGGCGACGGTGCACGTGGCCTGGGCGCCGTCGTCGGACGTCGCGGTGATCTCCACCTGGTAGTCGCCGAGGGCGGTCGTGGGGGCGATCGTCAGCGTCGCGGTGGCCGCCACGCCCTCCGCCGTCGGAGCGGTGACGTCCTCGAGGGTGATCCCGTCGACGGGCTCGGAGGTGATGACCAGGGTCTCGATGCCGCTGTCCTGGTCGACGGCCGACAGCGGGGAGGTCGCTCCCTCACCCTGGGTGGCGCTGACAGCGGTCTGGCAGGACATCGTCGGCGGCAGCGGGTCCCCCGACGCCACGAACACCTGGTCGTTGTTGGTCGCACCGGGCGTCTCGACGGCCGGTGCCTGCCAGGTGAAGTCTCCGTAGGAGTCGCCGGTGCCGCTGAGCTGGAGGGAGTGACCAACCGGAGTAGTGTCGGGCTCCGAGACCCCGATGTCCGTGCTCGTCTGACCGTCGGCGGCCCCACCCACGGCATCGAATGTGCCCTCGTAGGAGAGGAACTGTACGAGGGAGTCCGAAGCATCGACCAGCGCGACGCCATCCGGTGAGCCGTTCTGCAGGACGATCGGCAACGAAAGGTATCCGAAGCCGGTGCCGCTGTCGTCCCCCAGCGTGCCGGACAGGGCCTCGGTGGCGTACACGGCTCCACCGTTGCCGTTGTAGAGGACGATCGACCAGCCGGTCAGGTCCGTTCCCGCCGGTCCGGCGACCTCGACGAACTCACCGACATCGGTGCCGACGTTGTCGTAGTGCAGCTCGTTGATGAAGACGGCGGAGTCGGGGGCGACGGCGGCCGCCGGTGGGACGACGGCGAGCATGCTGCCGAGCACCGCGAGGGATGCGCTGGCCGAGACGGCCGTCGAGGCCCGCCTGCGTCGTTGCAGGCGAGAGGGTAGAGCGGTCATGGGTGGTCCTTTGGATCGGGGAGGGATTTTCGCATGCTAGTCCGCCCCGATGGACCGTGGCCAGAGACACAACGACAACAGGGAGAACTCAACGGCAACAAGTCCCCTCGTGCCTGACCGGCGTCGGAGGCTCCTCAGGACGCCTGGAGGCTGAGCCGCTCCCCCAGGGCGTCCTCGAGGAGGGCGACGAGGGCCTCGAGCTGCACGTCGGAGGAGTCGGTGATCTCCTCGTCAGCGCCGTCGAGCGCCCGGGCGGCCAGCCCCGCCTTGGCGTCGATGAGCTCGGCGATCCGGGCGTCCATCGTCTGCGCGGCGATGATCCGCCACGCGGTGACCGGCTCCTCCTGCCCGATCCGGTGGACCCGGTCGATCGCCTGGGTCTGCTCGGCGTCCGTCCACGACAGCTCGGCGAGGACCATGTTGGAGGCGACCTGGAGGTTGATGCCGACGCCGGCGGCCGTCAACGAGCACACGGCGACGGCGACGTCGGGGTCGGAGGTAAACGCGTCGATGTTCTTCTGCCGGGCCGAGCTGGTCTGGTCGCCCCGGATGGAGGCGTAGCGAAGGCCCCGCTGGGCGAAGGTCGCCTCGGCGGCGTCCATGACGTCGATGTGCTTGGCGAAGAAGACGACCTTCCCGGCGCTGCGCGCGAGCTGTGCCGCGTAGTCGGCGGCGAGGCCGGCCTTGGCCTCCCCGATACGTCGCATCATCGTGAAGACGTTCTCGCCCGACTTCTTGGAGGCGGTGCTGGCCCGCTCCCGCGCGGCGACCTGACGCACGAGGTCGTGGTCGATGCCCTCGACGACCGCCCCCGTCCTCCGGGTCTCCAGCGCCTTCTCGTAGCGCGTGACGAGGCGACGGGCGAGCCTCTGCTCGGCGGCCCGGACCGACCGCCCGGCCTCGTCGTCGATCTCGACGGGGACGTCGGCCACCCTGCGCGCGGGCAGGTCGGCGGCCACGTCCACCTTGCGGCGCCGGACGATGCCTCGTTCGATGACCGCCGACCGGGCGGCGGCGGAGAAGCCGCGGTCCGCCGGCGTCAGCCCGGTCTCCTCGAGCGCGGTCATGAGCTCGCCGAGCGGCCTGGTCTCGTCGATCCAGCCGAGGAACTGCCAGATCGCCGTGAAGTCCTCGATGTCGTTGATCAGCGGTGTGCCCGTCAGCGCCATGAGCAGCGGGTCGGCGGTCCGCGTGCGGATGCGCTCGGACAGGCGCAGCACGTTCTGGGACCGCTGGGACTTCCGGTTCTTGATGTAGTGCGCCTCGTCGACGACCATCCCGCGCAGGCCCAGGTCGCCGAGCCAGCCCACGTGGCGGTCGAGGATCTCGTAGTTGACGACGATGATGTCCGCGAAACCGTCGATGGTGTCGCCGTCGCCGTGGACGACCGTCGCGGGGTGGTTCGGGGTCCAGAGACCGGCCTCGCGCGCCCAGTTCATCTTGACGACGTTGGGCACGACGACGAGCAGGGGGTAGGCGTCAGCCGCCTCGGCGGCGAGCAACGCCTGAGCCGTCTTGCCCAGGCCCGGCTCGTCGGCGAGCAGGAAGGTCCGGTGACCCTCGGCCGCGGCGGCGACCAGCCGCGCCTGGTGCGGCATGAGCTCCAGCGTCCCCGCGGCGCGGCGCGCGACCGGCTCCGGCAGCTCCATGCAGGACAGGGTGCCGCCGTCCTCGAAGGAGCGCAGGAGGGGCTCGATGAGCTCCCACCCGGCCAGGCGCCGGGGCTTGGCGTTGGCCCTGGCCACGGCGGAGTAGTCCGGCGGGAGAAAGGGGTTGGCGAGCTGGCGGGACACCACGGACCGGGGCACCACCCTGCGCTGGGCCTCGGCCGGGGCTTCGGCCGGCTCCTCAGGCTCCTGCGGCTCGTCCGGGACCTCGACGCCGGCGTCCTCGAGGAGCTCCCGGCGCAGCGACCGGGCACGGTCGGAGAGGACGGCGTCGTCGGCGAGCAGCCCGAGCAGCGAGCTGTCGCGGGCGGCCGTGGTGGCGAGGATGGTGGCGATGCCGTCGAGACGCTTGAGCTCCTCCGTGCGCCGCGCTGCCGAGATGGCCTCGTCGCTCCTGACGCGGGCGCGCTCCTCACGCATGAGCAGGGCGACCACCTGGAACTTCGTCCGGGTGGAGGGCACGGAGCGGCCGCGCTGCACCGCGGACTCGACCTCGCGGACCACCCTGGCGAGCACCGGGATGATGCCGTCGTTGTCCGGGCGGGGTCCCCGCCGGGTGCGCGTGCGTGCGCCGTGCTGGCGCTGGGCTCCTCGAGCCACGAACTCCTCCTCGGAGCGATCGGTTCTTCCCCGGCGGCGGGACGGGCCCGCACCGCACCAACAGCGGGCGACGACGAGGAGCAGCTCGGCTGCCCGACGTCCCCGGCGCCCAGGCTGGTCCGGCGGATCTGCAGGAGATCGACGCGTCGAACGGGTCCAGCCGCGATGGCCTCACCAGCGTACCTCCTGCTGGACCGCAGGGGGTACAGGACGTGCCGGGCGACAACGGCACAGCGTGAGACACGAGGGGCGGAGGTGGCGGGAATCTCCCCGCCAATGCGCTGAACAGCGTCTTCGCGCGATTCTGCTCACCTGTGTCAGTCCTGTGTCAGTTTCAGGTTGCCGGATTCCCGCACGCGGGACACGGGCGAGGTGCTTCAGAGCTGACGTAAGCGGTCGGCCAGGGGCCCGAGGTGGTTGTCGACGATGTCGAGGATCAACTCGGCATCCACACGGAAGTACTCGTGCACGACGACGTTGCGCAACCCCGCGATCGCTCCCCAGGGGACGTCTGGCGCGCGGTCGCGGGTCTCGCTGGGTAGCGCCCGGACCGCTTCCCCGATCACGGCCAAGTTGCGCAGCACCGCGTCGTAGGCCATCGCGCGGAACTCTTCGGAACCAAGATGCTGCGTGTAGTTCTGACAGCGCTCGATCGCGTGCAGGATGTCGGCGAAGCGTTCTCGCTCGGATCGGGTCACACCGGCACCGCATCGTTGAGCGCGGTAGTCGACACCTCATCGCGCAGAAGGGCCGTCGTCACCACATCGACGCGGCGTCCCACTACCTCGCTGAGCTCCTCGCTCATGCCTGCCACGCGCAACAGGGGGTTCCCAGCGTCGGGCAGCAGATCCACGAGAAGGTCGAGATCGCTGTCCGCGTCGGCGTCGCCTCGGGCGACCGAGCCAAACATTCTCGGATTCGTCGCGCCGTAACGCTTGAGGATCTCGTCGAGAGCGTCACGATGCGCGGCCACAACCGCTCGGAGGGCGGCGCTGTCGGACGTGACGGTGCTCATGGCTCAAGGGTAGAGGGCTGTCACCACGCACGAACCGGACTCGCCTCGCGGGAGATGCGCGCGTGTGGTCGGGTCAGGGCTGGATGACTGGCACCGGTCGCGGGTCGGTGTCCGTGTCGGTCACCCAGGCCAAGTCCGGCAGTGGCTCGTCGGGGGTCAGGCTCGCCAGGGTGACCAGGGCGGCGTGCAGCGTCGGTTCTCCCTCCTGGGCGTCCAGCCTGAGGGTCGTGAGCGTAGTGCCGTCCTGAAGGCGCAGTTCGCCGATGTCTTTGGGGAGCACCACCACGACCTCGACCCCGTCGGTGGTGTCGGTCGGGAAGGCGACGGCGTAGGGCTCGGCCGAGACGGGAAACGGTCCGTTCACCTTCCCGTCGCGCATGACCCACTGCTGCTCCTGCCGGTCCTGACCCACCCAGGTGTCCGTGATCCGGGCAGCAGGGTCGTGCCCCTGCCACACACGTGAGGTGATCCCTGCGCTCCAGGAGGTGTGGACCAGCCCGTCGGTGCCTCGCCAGACCTGGGCGAGGTCCTCACCATCGGGCCAGGAATCCTCGAAGACGACCGCGTCCAGGTTCGTCCCCGGGACCCGTACGGGACTGGTCGAGGGCGCCTCCACACTGTCCGGGCCTACGCGGACCAAGTCTGTCGCGCCGTGCGACAGCATGACCCCCGTGACCCGTCGACCGTCCGGAAGCTGCAGGCCGCTCCACCATGAGGACAACTCCTCCATGTGCGGGTCGACATCGTTGCCGAGGGCGCCCTGGACGGGCACGGTCGCGGGCAGTGCGTCGGCCGGCTCCGGGGTGGCAGACATGAGCAGAAGGTCACCTTCGGGACACCCCTGCGCCAGCCCGGCCACCACGGTGCTGCCGTCCCGCAGGGGGATGGCCACGTGCTCGAGGTCGGCGAGCTGAATGGCTCGCTCACCCGAGAGGGAACCGGAGATAGGACACCCCGACCACGGGGAGGCGGGCAGGGCACGCTACACCTCGCCTGGCAGCCAACCCCCGGCCCAGGCGACAGGTCCAAGAACTGCGAGGGAGGCCATACCTGCCACCAGGGCCTGGCCGGTGCGCCGGCGACGGTGGCTGCGAGAGGCGACCCGGGTCACCGCGTCGGCGTCGAGCCGCAGCCCGGCGGGGTCAGGGGCGCTCGCGAGGCTGGCGCGGACGCGCTGCTCGATGTCGGTGCTCACGGGTGGACCTCCTGTGTCGCGAGGTGTTCCCGCAGGCGGGCAAGCCCGCGGGAGGCCGCGCTCTTCACGGCCCCGGTGGAGATGCCGAGCTCGTCGGCGCACTGCTGCTCGGACAGGTCGCCGTAGCAGCGCAGCACCACGACCGTCCGTTGCCGCTCGGGCAGCAGGCGCAGGCCTCGCACCAGCCGGTCCTGCTCACCGGTGACCTCGGCGTGGTCCGGGGTGTGCGGCAGCAGGTCACCGGCGTCGGCGTCCGGGCGCACGCGGCCCCGGCCCTCACGCCGCCAGTCCTGACGGGTGAGGTTCAGCATGACGGTGCGGGTATAGGCGACTGCGCGGGGCGGGTCGACGCGGTGCCAGGCACGGTAGGTGCTCAGCAACGCACCCTGCACCAGGTCCTGGGCACGGTGCACGTCACCGGTGATGAACCAGGCGATGCGCAGCAGTTCCGGGCTCGCCTGCTCGACGAACTCGGTGAACTCCGCGTCGCGCTGACGCCGCCCGCGTGCTCCCACGCCAACCTCCTGTGTCGGACCTCACCCTCTCCTAGTCACCCACGGCGACAAAGGTTGCCTTCGGCTGAGCGGCACCCCTGAAGAACCGGTGCTGGCCGAAGTGACACCGTCGGTGACAGAAGAATGCGCCGTTGGGCTCAGTCAGCGAACGGCTCAGCCCAGTTGGGCAGAGTGCCTAGGTGTGCAAGGAGCACCCAGGGTCCTTCGATCGTGAGGTTGTACTCCTCGTCGTTGACCAGGAGTGTCCAGCGCGCTTCGACCGCCTTCTTGGGGCGCCACCAGGGACCGAGGTGCTGGGCACCTTGCAGCCGAAGGCCGGACACCGGCAAGTCCATCTCTGCCCAGCGGGGTGTAATCGTCAGCCGATCCCGGCGGACGGTGCCAAGTTGCGGTCCGAAGCTGGCCGCTGGCATTGCTGGTCCACCCCCGCCGACCAGGACGTGGCCATAGCTGTCGGAGTCGATGCGAGGGTCGATCTCGTCCTCGGTGGCAATGACACCAGCGCCTCCAGAGCCACCTGTCGCCACGGACTGCAGCAGGCCAAGAGCGGTGAAAAACCCCAGCTTCGCGGCCCGGTTCATCCCTAGACGTGGCACGTGCGACCAGGTAATCGTCTGCGACAACCGCGGAGCCCGGCTCATGGCCTGAGAGTAGGGCCCCAACTTCGATGAGGCGCTCCTGGAAGGACTGGAGTGTTAAGGCCGCAGCTACGCGGTACACCTCGAGAACGTGCGGAGGTGTCGACCACGACCGGCTCACCTGCCGTGCGGCGACTCGGCTCGAAGGAGCGCTCAGCGGCTACGTGTTTCATTGACGTCAGGATTGGGCCGGCCAGGCTCGGTTCTAGGTGACCGGGACGGTCGTTCTCTTTGCGGCTGCCCACGCTCCTGGCGTGAGGCTCACAATTGGCGTGCGTCGTCCCGGTCACCGCCAGGGCTGCGAGAGGCTCAAGAGGGGTATGCCCAGCCGTACGTAGCGGTGCCCTCCCAGCTCGACACCACCAGGGTTGGCACGAGCAAGGGAGCAGAGCATGGACGAGCAGGAGTCACCGCGGGTCGTGATCGGGATGGACCCGCACAAGCGCAGCGTCACGATCGAGGTCATGACCGCCGACGAGAGCATCGTCGGCGGGGGCCGGTTTCCCACCGACGCCGACGGGTACGGACGGCTGCTGGGGTACGCCCGCCAGTGGCCTGAGCGGGTCTGGGCGGTCGAGGGTTGCGCCGGCATCGGCAAGCACGTGGCCGACCGGCTGGTCGCCGACGGTGAGGACGTCGTGGACGTGCCGGCGAAGATGTCGGCGCGGGTGCGGATCTTCACCACCGGGCAGGGGCGTAAGACCGACGTCACCGACGCCCACTCCATCGCCCTGGTCGGGGTACGCATGTCCGGGCTGCGCCCGGTCATCAACGACGAGCAGCTGGAGGTGCTGCGGATGTGCGTGGACCGGCGCCGGTCCCTGGGCGAGGAGCACACCCGCAAGGTCTGCCAGCTGCACAAGCTCCTGCTCGAACTCATCCCCGGCGGGGCCAAGACGTTCCTGTCCGCGGCCCAGGCCAAGGAGCTGCTCAAGAAGGTCCGCCCCACCACGGCGGCCGGTAAGGTCCGCAAGGCCCACGCCCTGGAGCTGACAGCTGACCTGGCCACGATCTACGCCCGAACCAAGGCTGCCGACAAGGAGCTGAAGACGCTGGTGGAGGCGACCGGGTCCTCGCTGCTCGGCCTGCACGGCATCGGACCCTCCGGCGCCGCCCGACTCCTAGTGGAGGTCGGCGACATCACCCGCTTCCCCGACCGCAACCACTTCGCGTCCTGGACCGGCACCGCCCCGATCGACGCCTCCTCCGGCGAGCACGTCCGTCACCGCCTCTCCCGGGGCGGGAACCGTCAGATCAACCGGGTGCTGCACATCATGGCCATCGTTCAGCTGCGCACCAGGACCACCGAGGGCCGGGCCTACTACGACCGGAAGAAAGCCGCCGGCAAGACGTCCATGGAAGCGCTGCGCTGCCTGAAACGACGCCTGTCCGACCTGGTGTACAAGCAGATGCTCAACGACCTTGCCGGGCACACGGCGACGGGCCCGGGAGGGCACCTGGGCGACGACTCTGACTCCAGCGCGACCGGCTCACAACCCGACACCGGCTCTTCGGACAAGCCACTTCCCGGACCCGCCACCACCGAGCCTAGAACGACACTCCCGACGGCGTCTTGACATAGAGGGGTGCCAGATGCGCGTCTGGTGGGCCGCAACCGCCAAGTTGAACCGTCACGCGGTCAGGATCCAGTTGCCGTCGTCCACCATCCGGAGGAGACCGCTTGCTGCCACTCCTCTTCGGTCGGCACAAGCAGACCTGCATAGTGACCGTCTTCATCGTGGTCGAAGCCCACCGCAAAGCTGATCGGCTCATCCTCGAGTCCGACAAACTGAACGATGCAATGATTGCCTCCCGGGCCGTAGAACTTCTGGACGACGCCGGGGTGGTGGCGCACCAGAATGTGCCCACGCTGCAGCAGATCAGGGTCAGCAATTGCGAGGGTGTCCGCGGGCCCCGCGTACAACACGCGCTGCCCGACAGACACCTCGTCTGAATGCAAGAACCGCATGTCTCAGTCTGTCACCGAGAGCACGAAGATCGGCGGTACCGCGCGCCCTGATGGGGGGGGTACCTTCGGTGCCGGAGGTGTCGCCGCGATCGGCGCTGGACAGGAACCTCTGAGACGTGTCATACCTAAGGGGCGGTAAGGAGCACAGCATGAAGTTCCGCTTGGCCCCTAAAGGGGAGCACACGATCTACATCGAGCACGGCGTCTGGTACGACCATTCGACCAAGCACATCCACGTCACTGTTCACGGCGCCAAGGGCGCCCACTGGGCCTATGGCAAGTCCGATAAGCGCTACCTGCAGTACAAAGCGATGCTGCAGGAGGCCGGCCGCTGGCCGGAACGTATCGACTAGGGGGCGTTCAGGACGACACACCGGCCGCGGCACGGTCGGACGCTACGCGACCGCAGCGGCATAGGTGAGTCTCGCTCGTCGGACTCTTGACGCCGTGGTGTGCGGGGAGTATCGTCCCGCCTCACCGGAGCGTGGAATCTCGTGCACGTTCTACTTACGCAGGGGGGGCTATTGAGATGCGGGTGCAATCCTTCGTGGGCGCACCGAACAAGTCAGGGCAGTCCACCTACTCCTTCGGAAATCGGCAAACCACATCCTGGCCGGGCAATGCGGACATCTACGGTGACTTCACATTTCTGGGCGTGCACCAGGGTACGATGCCAGCATCTGGACTTCGAACACGACCACGGATTCCATCAAGGCGGCCTACTGGCACCCGCGTAGTGTTGACTCGCAATTGTGCGCTAGCGGCCGAAGCGCCACGAAGTGCCGCTATCACATCATCAGCATTGAAGGCACGGTGTGGCTGGGCGCCCCCCCCTTCCTGACGGAAGTCTGGCCGGTGACGATGATGAGATACCGCCCCGACCATGTCAACGACTCCTGTGACGGGTGGATAGGGGGCGACTCCGGGGGTGCGGTGTATTTCAGCCATTGGTCTGGCTCGGGTCGGGTGGCACACGGTCTCATCACAGGGTCCACAGACTCTTGCCCACCACTCTCCAAGAAGAATTATTACTCCTCAGAACTGTGGGGTGTCGGACGTTGGGGTGACACCGCCGGCAGGTCTGTAGGTATCCCCCTCGACGGTGGCGGCTATTCATGGTACTGACGCGCAGTGAAGCGGCCCTGCGACCGTCTCGCAAGCTAGGGGGCGCGGCCTGCCTTCGACTCCTCTTGATCGGCGTCGCCGGGGCTGCCCTCGCAGGGTGCGGAGACCGGAGCAGCCCCGAGCCCGCGGCTTGGACGCTCGACCCCACAGACGGCGTGATCTCCGCGGAGTCATTCACCGTTCCCGACCAGGTCGCGGCCGGTGACCAGTTCGACGTGACCTTCGAGGAGTCGGTGGACCGGGAGATGGTGTACGACCTCTACCACGACGACGCCGAGGTCTGGACGGCGCGCTACCAGCTGTTCCCCCCGGGATCCGGCTCCGGGTCGTCCGAACCGTCCTGGGTCGCTGCGGGCGAGGAGGTCAACATCGCCTCTGTCGGCCTGACAGGCACGGGCCCGGACCGCCTCGTCATCCCACAGGACGCAGATCCTGGACGCTACGTGCTGTGCGTCCGCGAGGCCGTCGACCCGCCCCGGACCCGGTGCGCACCGCTGGAGGTGGTGGCACCCTGAGGGGACGCGACCCCGAGCGATTGGGTCGTGCCCTGGTAGTCCATCCGGACCCGGTAGCGGCCCCTGAACCGGGCGATGCCACGAGGCAGGCGGGCCCCCGCGTCCTTCGCGCTCACGTCATCCCCCTCCGGGTCGAGCCAGGGTGTGTCAGCCCTGTGTCAGTTCTGTGTCAGTTTTTCTGCCAGCTTGAGGCTACTCCTGACCACCCGTGTCCAGACGCACGAAACCCCCAGATCCGCGTCCTGATGCGGCATTCTGGGGGTTGACGTGCGACAACTCGCACAGCGTGAGACACGTGGGTGGAGGTGGCGGGAATTGAACCCGCGTCCGTTACCGGGAAATCAGGGCTTCTCCGGGTGCAGTGCGCTAGGGATTTTCTCGGCCCCAGGGCTCGCGCGCACACGTTCCCTGACAGGCCCAGTCACGTAGGAGTCCCGCACCGTCCCGTGACCTGACGGTGAAGCAAGTCCTCTAGCTGATGCCAGACACTGAGTCGAGGACTAGCTCAGGCTGACAGACTTCGGGCTCGCTCAGGCGGCGAGGGCGAAGTCGCTGCGCTTGGAATTGGCAGCTATTGGTTTCGCAAGGAGCGTTGACGAGATGACCTTGCATCCTCGACCCGCTTCCCCTGAAGTGCCGTGCAACGTCGAAACCGATCACCCCCATGGGGGTGTCTCACGCTGTGCAGTTGTCAATCGACCCGCCTCGCAGGAGGCGGACGTCTCAGTCTAGTGCGTCAACGCCGTCCGGTCCACGACCATTCCCCGTGCGCGTGCCTCAGCCGTGCTGCTTGAGGTGGGCGGACATGGCCCGCTCCGCCTCGCGCCGGTCCTGGCGCTCGCGCAGGGTCTGTCGCTTGTCGTGCAGCTTCTTGCCCTTGGCCAGCGCGATCTCGACCTTGGCCCGCCCGTCCTTGAAGTAGAGGGACAGCGGCACGATGGTGTGGCCGGCCTGCTCGGCCTTGCTCACCAGCTTGTCGATCTGGTCACGGTGCAGGAGCAGCTTGCGCCGACGCCGGGCGGAGTGGTTGGTCCACGTCCCCTGGGAGTACTCCGGGATGTGCACCCCCTCCAGCCACAGCTCGTCCCCGTAGACGGTGGCGTAGCCGTCCACGAGCGAGGCCCTCCCCTGACGCAACGACTTCACCTCGGTCCCGGTCAGCACGAGGCCGGCCTCGACCGTGTCCTCGATGAGGTACTCGTGCCGGGCCTTCTTGTTGCTCGCGATGAGCTTGCGACCGGTTTCCTTGGGCATGACCGCCCCAGTCTACCGACCCGAGGTATGTCGTTCCTCCGGTTTGACCGGCGGCACCACCGTGGCCGTTGCGCTTGCCCGCCCTCCGGGGAGCGGGCAGGGTGAGGCGCACCGCATACCCCACCCCGAAGGAGAACCGCCATGACGACCGCCCGAGACATCATGAGCACCCAGGTCCGCACCGTCTCCGAGGACCAGTCCCTGGTGGACGCCGCAGTCCTCATGCGCGACCACAGCGTCGGGGCGGTGCCGGTGACCGCCGCCGACGGCCGCCTGGTCGGCATCGTCACCGACCGGGACATCGTCGTCTCCGGGGTGGCCAGCGGCCGGGACCTGGCCGCGACCGCCGCGGGCCAGCTGGCCCAGGGCATCGTGTCGACCGTCTCCCCCGACGAGGACATCGACCGCATCGTGGCCACGATGGGCGACCAGCAGATCAAGCGGCTCGTGGTGATGGAGGGCACCCAGCTGGTCGGCATGATCAGCGAGGCCGACCTGGCACGCCACGTCGCCGACGACAAGGTCGTGGACTTCGTGAAGATGGTCTACGGTCGCGGCTGAGCCTCCACAGCCCTGGGACCCGGGGGGCTAGAGCCAGGTGCGCGGGTTGACCGGCGTGCCGTTCTCCCGGGTCTCGAAGTGCAGGTGGCATCCCGTGGAGTTGCCGGTGGTGCCCACGTAGCCGATCACCTGGCCGCGGGAGACGCTCTGCCCCGACGACACCGCAAAACTCTCCAGGTGCAGGTAGCTCGTGGTCAGGTTGACCCCTCGCTGCACCCCGTGGTCGACGATGACGGTGTTGCCGCCCCCGCTGTCGAAGAACGTGCTAAAGACGACGCCGTCGGCCGCCGCCATGACCGGGGCACCGCACGGGGCACCGAAGTCCATCCCGGCGTGGAGCCGGTAGGTGCCGAGGATGGGGTGCAGCCGCATGCCGAACTCGCTGGTGACCGGACCGTTGACGGGGTAGGACAGGGTGAAGCCCACGGGCGGGGGCTCGGGCGCCGGGGCGGGTGGCTGCGGTGCCGGGGCGGGCGGCGGCGGCGGGGTGGGCTGGCTGCGCTCCTGCTGCCGGCTGGCCCGGGCCTGGTCCTCGCGGGCCTTGCGTGCCTCCTCCTCGGCGGCAGCCTCCCGGCGTCGCGCCTCCTCGGCCGCCTGCTCGTCCTGGCGCCGCTGAGCCTCCGCGGCGGCCTGACGCTGCCGCTCGGCCTCCCGCTCCGCGGCCCGGGCCCGGGCCGCGTCCTCCTCCGCCTTCTTCCGCGCCGCCTCCTCCGCGGCCTGCCGCCGGGCCTCCTCCTCAGCCCGGAGGCGGGCCTCCTCGGCGCGGATCCGCTCGATCTCGTCGGCCTCGGCCACCTGCAACCCGTGCTTGGTGCGGGCCAGCTCGGCCAGCTGCGTCTCCAGGTCCGTGGACAGCTGCTCCTCCGCCGCGAGGTCGGCCTCGACCTTGGCCTTCTCCTGCTCCAGGGCGGCCTTGTCCTGGGCCTGCTGCGCCTCGAGCGCCTCGAGCTCGCTCTTCGCCTCGTCGGCGGCCGCGCGGGCCTGGTCCTTGGCGACCACGACGGCTTCCGCCCGCGCCAGCAGGAAGGCGATGTCCGTGCGCACGCCGGCGAGCCGGTCCTGCTCGGCCACCTGCTCGGCCTCCTGGGTCGCCAGCGACCGGATCTGCTGGTCCTGCACCCGCAGGACGGTGCGGGCCATCGCCATCCGGTCCACCGCGTCGTCCTCGCCCGAGAGCAGCTCCAGGGTCGAGGCGAGTGTCCCCATACCTCCCTGCTTGTAGTTCTCCCGTGCGATCGCCCCCACCGTGCTCCGGCTGGTCTCCTGCTCCTGGGCGTTCACGGCCAGGGAGTCCTCGATCTGGGCCTCGTCGGCCCGGGCGAGCGCGAGCTCGGTGTCGATCCGGTCGGCCTCCGCCTCGGCGTCCGCCAGGTCGAGCTCGGCCTCCTGCAGGTCGATCCGGGCCTGGTCGACCCGTGCGGTGGTCTGCCTCAGCCGCTCGTCGGCGGCGACGAGCTCGGCCGTCGTGTGCTCAAGGTCCTCCCCCAGCTCGGCGCTGCGGCGCTCCGCGGCGGCCCGGTCCTGCGCCGTGCGTCCGGTCTGCTCCTCGACCTCGTCGATGCGGTCGCGGATCTCGTCGAGGTCCGCGGCCAGGGCCGGGGAGGACAGCCCGATCGCCCCGGCGAGGGCGAGGCTGACGGCGCGCCGGTATGAGGTGCGGCGGCGGGCGGCGGGTGGGACGGGCATCGGTATCTCCTTAGACCCTGACGTGGCGCCGCAGCGCCGACCAGGCGGTGACCACGGCCAGCAGCAGCGCGCCGCCGACCAGGACAGGGGTGATGAGCCACAGGTCGGTCGTCCCGACCAGGCTGATCAGGCCGCTCTCCCCCGCGAGCAGCTCGGACAGGAAGCCGCTGATCCCGAAGCGCACCGTGGCCCACAGCAGTCCGACCGCCAGGGCGGCGCCGACGAGGGTCGCGATGATGGTCTCCAGGATGAACGGCAGGTGGATGGAGAAGGCGGAGGCCCCGACCATCCGTTGGATCGCGGTCTCCCGGCGCCGGGTCCAGGCGGTGAGGCGGATCGTGGTCGAGATGAGCAGGACGGCGCAGACGACCATGGCGACGGCGAGGGCCAGCGCCCCCAGGCTCAGCACCTGCAGGAAGGTGAAGAGCTTGTCGACGACCTCGCGCTGGTCCTCCACCGAGTCGACGCCCGGGGCCTGCTCGAAGGCCGCGCGGATCACCTCGTACTTGCCCGGGTCCGACAGGTTGACGCGGAACGAGGCGGGGATGGACTCCTTCGGCACCGAGTCGATGACCGAGGAGTTGCGGAACTGCTCCTGGAAACGTTCGTAGGCCTGGTCGTTCGACTCGTAGTAGACGTCGGTGACCAGCGGTCGCAGCGCCTCGAGGTCCTGCTCGACCTGGGTGCGCTGCTCGGGCGTCACCGCGCCCTGCGTGCAGCCGGCGGCGTCGGTGGAGTCGGGCGTGCACAGGAAGATCGAGACCTGGACCCGGTCGTACCAGTAGCCCTTGGCGGTGCTCACCTGCTGCTGCGCGAGCAGGCCGATGCCCAGGAAGAAGAGCGAGACCATCGTCACCAGGACGACGGAGACGAACATCGCCCCGTTGCGCCGCAGGCCGTTGCCGACCTCGCCCAGCAGGAAGCCGGCCCTCACGGGGCGACCACCTCCCGGTAGCCACCCTCGGCCTGGTCCCGGACCACCCGGCCCTGGTGCAGCTGGACGACCCGCTTGCGGAACTGGTCAACGATCGTGGTGTCGTGCGTGGCCATGAGCACGGTGGTGCCGGCGCGGTTGATGCGCTCCAGGATGGCCACGATCTCCTGGGAGGTGTCCGGATCGAGGTTGCCGGTCGGCTCGTCGGCCAGCAGGATCGGTGGCTTGTTGACCATGGCCCGGGCGATCGCGACGCGCTGCTGCTCACCACCGGAGAGCTCGTGCGGCAGCCGGCGGCCCTTGTCCTCCAGCCCGACCAGGGCCAGGGTCTCGGGCACCCGCTGGCGGATCTCGTGCCGCTTGGCGCCCAGGACGTTCAGGACGTAGGCGACGTTCTGGTAGACGGTCTTGCCGGACAGCAGCCGGAAGTCCTGGAAGACGGTGCCGATCTGGCGACGCAGCAGGTGCACGCGGCGGTGCGGGAGGGCGCCGAGGTCGTGGCCGGCCACCAGGATCCGACCGGTGGTCGGCGCCTGCTCCAGGATGACCATCCGCAGCATGGAGCTCTTGCCCGAGCCGGACTGGCCGACGACGAAGCAGAACTCCCCGCGCGTCACGTCCAGGTCCACGTCCTGCAGCGCCCAGGGGTCACCCTTGGCGTAGCGGAGGCTGACGTGCTCCAGGGTGATCATGGGACGAGCTCCCGGGTGCGGCTAGAGGGACAGGTGCGGTGCAGGTGACGAGTGGGGCGGCTGGGATGGCCGGGCATCACCGTAACCGACCTACGGGGCACGGCCAAGGACCCACGCCGCCAGGCCCGGGGCCCGAAGGTCAGGCGCTGGTCAAGGGAGGGTAAAGAACGGGTAAGGAACGCGAGCGGACCCTTCCGAGCGGCGCCGGAGAGGCCTGTGGTGCGGCGGACCCCCCATCCGTCAAAGGAGACGACACATGCGCAACCCCCGTGCCGTGGCGGTGTCCGCCGCCACCGCCTTCGTGGTCGCCGGCCTCGCCAGCCCCGCCCTCGCCGGACCCGGCAAGGGCCCGGGCAACAACAACGGCAACCCCAACAACCCGACCAAGATGGCGCGGGCCATCCAGGTCGACAACGTCATGGCCCACCTCGAGGCGTTCCAGGAGATCGCCGACGCCAACGGCGGCAACCGCGCCGTCGGCACCCCGGGCTACCAGGCGAGCGCTGAGTATGTCGAGCAGGTGCTGGAGGCCGCCGGCTACACCCCGGAGCGGCAGTACTTCACCATCGACCTCTCACGCACCGAGTTCCAGCTGCTGCGGGAGAACTCTCCCGAGCAGCGGGAGATCACCCACCGCGCCATGAGCTACAGCCCCAGCACGCCCGAGGGCGGTGTGACGGCTGACCTCGCCGCTCCGTCGGTCGACGCGCAGGGCTGTGACGCCGACGCGTGGGGCGGCACGGACCTCACCGACAAGATCGCCCTGGTCAGCCGCGGCACCTGCGCCTTCGGCGTCAAGTCGCTGGTCGCGGGCAGCCTCGGCGCCGAGGGCGTCATCGTCTACAACAACACGGCGGGCATCCTCAACGGCACCCTGGGCGGGCTGGACGACGACCACGTGCCGGCCACGGGGATCACCCAGGCCGAGGGCCAGGTGCTGCTGGGCAAGATGGCGAACGGCGCGGTCAACGTCACGCTCGACATCCAGGCCTTCGCCGGTGAGGTGGAGACCTTCAACATCATCGCCGAGACCAGCAAGGGCCGCACCGACAACGTGGTCATGGCCGGTGCTCACCTCGACGGCGCCTTCGAGGGGGCCGGGATCAACGACAACGGCTCCGGCTCCGGCTCGATCCTCGAGGCGGCCGTGCAGCTGGCGAGGGTGAACACGCTCAACAACCAGGTGCGCTTCGTCTGGTGGGGCGCCGAGGAGAACGGTCTGCTCGGCTCCAACCACTACGTCGCCGACCTCGCGGCCAACGACCCGGACGAGCTGGACAACATCGCGACCTACCTCAACTTCGACATGGTCGCCTCGCCCAACTACATCATCGGGGTCTACGACGCCGACGAGTCGACGTATGACGCGAGCGTGCCCCCGCCCGCGGGGTCCATCGCCACGGAGAAGGTCCTCACCGACTGGTTCGACGCCACCGGTCAGCCCTGGGTCGACACCGCCTACTCGGGCCGCTCGGACTACCAGGCCTTCATCCTCAACGGGATCCCGGCCTCGGGCCTGTTCACCGGTGCCGACGGCACCAAGACCGCGGCGGAGGCCGAGCTCTTCGGCGGCACCGCGGGCATCACCTACGACCCGAACTACCACACCGCGCTCGACGACATCGACAACGTCGACGAGACGGCGCTGGAGATCATGTCCAAGGCGATCGGTGCGGCCGTGATCTCGCTCGCGCAGGACACCTCGGCCATCAACGGTGAGCGCAGCGCCGGCAAGTCCGGCAAGCCGCACCCCGGCGGCCCGGTGCCGGTCGAGGAGGAGGCTCCCGACGCGGCCTGACGGCACGCCGGGAGGCGCACGCCTGACGAGGGGCCCCACGCACCTGGTGCGTGGGGCCCTTCCCCGTCCGGGGGTGGGTCGGGCTAGCGCCTGCCGGTGACGCGCCGGAGGAGACCGCGGACCGGGCCGGGCAGCGCGGGCCGCTGCAGCGGCAGGGCGACCCGGCGGACGAGGGTCTGCTTCCAGGCCGGGTAGGGCGGGTAGACGACCCGCAGGGTGTCAGGCGTGGCCGGCTTGGTGAGGACGGAGCGGTGGTGGCTCAGCTCCTCCAGGGAGCGGCGGCCGTGGTAGCTGCCCATGCCGGAGGCGCCGACCCCGCCGAAGGGGAGCTCCGGGGTGGCGAGGTGCAGGAGCGGCACGCCGACCGCCATACCCCCCGAGGTGGTGCGCCGCTCGAAGGTGCGCCGCACCGCCTCGTCGTCGGAGAAGACGTAGAGCGCCAACGGGTGCTCCCGCTCGCGGACGAAGGCGGCGGCCGCCTCCGCGTCGGCGACGGTGACCACCGGCAGGACCGGGCCGAAGATCTCCTCGGTCATCAGCGGCGAGGCGAGGTCAGGGTCGACCACCACGGTGGGCGCGAGGTAGAACCGGTCGGCGGCGTCGTGCTCGCCGCCGAGGACCACCCGGCCGCCGTGACCGTCCAGCAGACCGACCAGCCGCTCGTGCTGGGCTGCGTCGATGACACGGCCCAGATCGGGGCTGAGCTGCGGGTCGGCCCCGAAGAGCTCCTCGACCGCCTCCCGCAGCGCGGCCAGCAGCGGCTCCCGGGCGCCGGGCGTGACCAGCACGTAGTCGGGCGCGACGCAGGTCTGACCGGCGTTCGTCAGCTTGCCCCACACCAGCCGGCGCGCCGAGACGCGCACGTCCATCGTCCCGTCGACGAAGGCCGGCGACTTGCCGCCGAGCTCCAGGGTCACGGGGGTGAGGTGCTCGGCGGCGGCCCGCATGACGATCCGGCCGACCCGGGTCGACCCGGTGAAGACGATGTGGTCGAAGCGCTCGGCGAGCAGGGCGGTCGTCTCCGGCACTCCCCCGGTGACCACGCGGGCCACCTCGGGCTCCAGGTGCTGCGGCGTCAGGCGGGCGAGCAGCTCGGAGAGGCGGGGCGTGAGCTCGCTGGGCTTGAGGACCACGGTGTTGCCGGCCGCGAGCGCGCCCGCGACCGGGGACAGGAGGAGCTGGAGGGGGTAGTTCCACGGGGCGATGACCAGCACCACACCCTTGGGCTGGAGGTGGATCTGCGCCGTCGCGGGCCGCAGGGCCAGCGGGACGCCGACCCGCCGCGGCGCGGTCCACTCCCCCAGGTGGGCCAGCAGCTCGTCGATCTCCTGGACGACGAAGGAGGTCTCGGTCGTCCGCACCTCGAGCGCGGGCTTGCCGACGTCGGCGGTGACCGCCGCGGTGATCTCCTCCTCGTGCTCGGTGACGAGGCGGCGCAGCGCGAGCAGCTGGGTGCGGCGCCAGTCCAGGTCCAGGGTGGCACCGGAGGTGACGGTGCCGCGCAGAGCGGCGAGGTCGAGGGCGAGGTCAGGGGTGGCCGACGGCATACCCCCTAGCGTATGAGGTCAGTCCTCCGCCTTCTCCAGCGACCGCTTCCAGCGGATGCCGGCGTCGATGAAGTCGTCGATGTCCCCGTCCAGCACCGCCGCCGTCGAGCCGACCTCGTGGTTGGTGCGCAGGTCCTTGACCATCTGGTAGGGGTGCAGCACGTAGGAGCGCATCTGGTCCCCCCAGCTGGCCTTGACGTCACCCGCCATCTCCTTGCGCTCGGCGGCCTCCTCGGCCTTCTTGAGCAGCAGCAGACGGGACTGCAGGACGCGCAGCGCCGCCGCCCGGTTCTGGATCTGCGACTTCTCGTTCTGCATGGAGACGACCGTCCCGGTCGGGATGTGCGTCATACGGACGGCCGAGTCGGTGGTGTTGACCGACTGCCCACCGGGGCCCGAGGACCGGAAGACGTCGATCTTCAGGTCGCTCTCCGGGATCTCGATGGAGTCGGTGCTCTCGATGAGTGGGATGACCTCCACGGCGGCGAAGCTGGTCTGGCGCCGGCCCTGGTTGTCGAAGGGGCTGATGCGCACGAGCCGGTGGGTGCCGGCCTCGACACCGAGCGTGCCGAAGGCGTAGGGCGCCTTGACCTCGAACGTGGCCGACTTCAGCCCGGCCTCCTCGGCGTAGGAGGTGTCCAGCACGGTGGTGGGGTAGCCGTGTCGCTCGGCCCAGCGCAGGTACATCCGCATGAGCATCTCGGCGAAGTCCGCCGCGTCGACCCCGCCCGCCCCGGCGCGGATCGTCACGACCGCCTCGCGCTCGTCGTACTCCCCGTTGAGCAGGGTGCGGACCTCGAGCATGGCGACGTCCTTGCGCAGCGTGGCCAGGTCGCGCTCCGCCTCCTCCAGGGTCGCGGCGTCGCCTTCCTCCACCCCCAGCTCGACCAGCGCCTCGAGGTCGTCGATGCGGACGTCCATCCCGACGACCTTGTCGTGCTCGGCCTTCGTGCGGGACAGCGTGGAGGTCACCTGCTGGGCCCGCTCGACGTCGTCCCACAGGTCGGGGGCGGAGGCCTGGGTCTCGAGCTCGGTGATCTGCTCCTGCAGCCGGTCGAGGTTGGTCACCTCGCGCACGGACGCCATGGTCGCGCGGAGGTTCTTGATCTCGGTCTCGAAGTCGACTGCCACGAGGGTCAAGCCTACGCGCTCGCAGCCGTCCGGAGGACCCACCAGGCCCTACCCTGGCCGGTATGCCGCAGCACAGCACCGACGAGCAGGGCCGGCCCGAGCCGCCGCTGGTGGCCGACGAGGCCGCCACGCTGGTCGGCTTCCTGGACTTCCAGCGGGCAACCCTGGAGTGGAAGACCCGGGGTCTGGACGAGGCGGGTCTGCGGCGCCGGCTCGACGCCCACCCGTCGGAGCTCACGCTGGCCGGGCTGCTGAGCCACCTCGCCTGGGTGGAGGACTTCTACCTCGCCTCCGGGGCCACCGGCTCGCCGATGCCCGCCGAGTGGGGATCCACCGACGACGGGTCGGACTTCGTCAGGGCCTGGACGTCGGCGGCGACGCTGCCGGCCGAGGAGGTCCGCCGGCGGTGGGAGGGCGCGGTGGCCCGGTCCCGGGCGGTGGTGGCGGAGCTGCTCGGGCACGGGCCGGACGCGCTGGACCTCACCTACCCCGCCTGGGACGGCCGGGAGCAGGTGACGCTGCGCTGGCTGCTCACCCACCTGGTGGAGGAGTACGCCCGGCACAACGGCCACGCCGACCTGCTGCGCGAGCTCGTGGACGGCCGGACCGGGGAGTGAGGTGCCGGAGCGGCCGACGACCGGTCAGGCGATCGCGACCAGGTGGGCCGACGCGCTGGCGGCGACGGCCTCCTGCAGGTAGGACAGTGCCTGCCTGGCGGTCCACCCCTCGGGGTGCCGCGCGATCAGCGCCTGAGCACCCTCGAGGTCCTGCCCCAGCGTGACCAGGGTGTCCTCGACGTAGCCGTCCTTGCGGTGCTGCTCCAGGCCGATGTTGGCCATCAGCCCGTTGCACAGGCACTTGCGCCCGACGGTGTCCTCCAGGTCGCCGCCCTTCTTGAGGTACATGTGCACCGGCTCGGAGGCGCAGCGGTAGCCGACCTCGCCGTCCTCGCGTTCGTAGGGCTGGCGCAGGTAGGACAGGTCGCACAGGCGCGGGCGCGCCTCATAAACCTCGACCTGGCTGGCCGTGCCCTCCAGCGTGGCAACCTTGAAGGGGAAGCCGGTCGGGCTGGCGCGGGGGTCGTTGCGCACCTCGAGGCCGCCGGCCCGGAGCCTGTCGAGCATCTGGGCCCTCATGCGGTCGGCGAGACCGGAGTCGCGGGACATGGCGAAGAGGGTGCCGACCTGGACACCGACGGCGCCGGCGGCCACGGCCTTGGCGACCCGCTCGGGCGTCCCGTAGGCACCGGCCAGCCAGAACGGCAGTCCCAGGGCGGCCATCTTCTCCAGGTTGGCCTCGTCGCGGGCACCGTAGACGGGGTCACCGTGCTCGTCGAGCTGCATCCTGCCGCGCGGAGGCGCGGAGTGGCCACCGGCCGGCGGCCGCTCCACGACGAAGCCGTCGGGGCGGATCTCGGGGTCGCGGTGCAGGTATGAGGCGAGCTGGTCGACCGAGACGATGGCCAGGAAGTCGGGGCGGACGAGGGCGGGCAGCTCCTCCCCCAGCAGGTCGACCGGGTCGACCTCGACGTAGCGGCGCAACCGTCCCCCGGCGACGTCGGCGCTGATCCGGCCGACGGTCCCGGCGGCCAGCGCGCGCAGCAGGGCGGGGATCTCCCGCGGGATGCCCGCGCCCATGAGCACGTAGTCGACACCGGCCAGCATCGCCCCGAACAGGGCCGTGGGGGTCGCCATCTGGACCTTCTCGAGGCAGTTGATGCCCACGACGCCGTCGTGGCCCTCCTTGGCCAGCCACACCTCGGCGAAGTTGCCGAGCACACCCAGCTCCTGGCCCGCGCGAGCGGTCTCCAGGGTCAGCTTGGGGATGGGCTTGTAGGGCGCGTCGGGGTGGCGCCCACCCTCGACGAAGTACTTCTCCAGCACCCGCTCGACCATGGCCGGCGACGGGAAGTGGGCCAGGGCCCGCCGGTAGTGCCCGCCCGGGTCCCCGTCCTGCAGCACCCGCGACAGCACGGCGTCCATGGCGGTCCCGGAGACGACCCCCAGGTGGCCCGCGGTGGAGACCTCGCGGGCCAGGCGCCAGCCGGAGACGGCCACCCCCATGCCGCCCTGGATGACCATGGGGCGGTGACGGACGGGGTGCCCGGGCGAGGGCGCGTGCTGGTGCTCGGTGGGGACAGCAGCCATACGAGGGGAGACCTCTCGTGTCGGGGGAACCTACGGACACGTAGGTTTCGCTTGCGTAAGTTACG
Source organism: Ornithinimicrobium flavum (assembly GCF_004526345.1). Taxonomy (NCBI): domain Bacteria; kingdom Bacillati; phylum Actinomycetota; class Actinomycetes; order Micrococcales; family Ornithinimicrobiaceae; genus Ornithinimicrobium; species Ornithinimicrobium flavum. Next base: position 2,538,690 of record NZ_CP038213.1, read on the forward strand.
GTAACGTAGGTTGGCCCTCCTGTCGCATCACGCAGGTCAGGCGCGTCGGCGCGCATCCGCACAACCCCGGGCGTACACTGGTTGTTCACCTGGCGTTCACCTAGGGTGGAGTTTGCAGGAGGAGCGCGACGATGAGGCTGCACAGCCGGATGTACGAGCAGACGGTGGGGCGTGTGCTGGAGGAGCTGACCGAACGCTTCTCCGACGGCTTCACCGCCGACGAGGTCGCGGCCGTCGTGGCCCGCGGCCGGGCCGAGCTCGAGGCCGGGAGGCACCCCGAGTTCATCCCCGCGCTGCTCGACCACTGGGCCCGTGACGAGCTGCTCCGCATCGCGCGGGAGGAGGGTCGGGCCCTGTCGCCGCTGCCCAAGATCCTCTTCGTGTGCGAGCGCAACGAGGGCCGCTCCCAGGTGGCGGCCGCGCTGGCCGAGCACCTCTCCGACTGCGGGGTGCTGACCCGTTCCGCAGGAGTGCATCCCACCGGCCGGCTCAACCCGCACGCCCGCACCGTCCTGGCCGAGCGTGGTATCGAGCTGCGCAACCCGCTGCCCTCGGAGGTGCAGGCGGACGCCCTCGACGCGGCGGACGTCCTCGTCCTCATCGGGTGCGGGTCGTGCGACCTGGCCGGTCGCCGGACCGTGCGCTGGGACGTGGAGGACCCTCACGCCCAGGACCTGGAGACGACCCGCCGGATCGCCGACGACCTCGAGGTGAGGGTGCGCGAGCTGCTGGCCGAGCTCGAGGTGCCGGTGGTGGACCGGCGGCCGGCGGCGCACCCCGTCGCCGGCTGAGCCAGGAAGCCCGGGTCTCAGACCGCGCGCACCCGGACGCCGGAGGCGACCGCCACCAGCTCCACGGCGGACAGGTCCGCCACGACCAGGTCGGCCAGCGGCACCAGCTGCGCGGCCCGGCTCGTCGTCGTGAGCGCCAGCGTGGCCGCCCCGGCGGCCCGCGCCGAGGCCAGCCCGGCCGGGGCGTCCTCCACCACCAGGCAGCGTGAGGGCTCCACCCCGAGCCGGTGAGCGGCGAGGAGGTAGGGCTCGGGGTCGGGCTTGCCGCGGGTGATGTCGTCGGCGGCGACCAGCACGGCGGGTGGCCGCAGCCCGGCGGCACCCAGGCGCAGCAGCGCCAGCTCGCGGGACGCGGAGGTCACCAGGGCCGCCCGCCCGCCCACCGCGGCGAGCGCGTCCGCCGCACCCGGCAGCGCGGCGACGCCGTCGAGGTCCGCGAGCTCGCGGGAGTCGATGTCGGCCGTGGCGGCGGTGACGTCCAGCTGCGGCGCCACCGCCCGGACGATGGAGCTGGTGGGCACCCCGTGGAAGGCGACGAGCACGGCCGGGTCGACCCCGTGGTCGACCGCCCACGCGACCCAGGAGCGCTCCACCGCTGCCCGGGAGTCGGTGAGGGTGCCGTCGTTGTCGAAGAGGACGGCGGCGAAGGTCCGGGTGGTCAGGTCGCTCACCCGGTCATCCTGGCAAGCCTCAGGGGAGGATCTCGGACCGGGCCGTCGAGGTGACCGTGATGTCCACTCCCCCGCCGAAGGCCGACAGGACGGGGGTCACGACCGGGATCCGGGCCGTGCCCGTCACCGTCACCACGGCGGTCCGACCGTCGGGCGTCCCCGCGCTCGCCACCGACCACCCGCTCAGGCGGCCCGGCAGGGGTCTGACCGCGAGGTGCTCCGTCGCGGCCCGGGCCACCGTGGCGTCGGTGACGGGCACCCCGGACCCCAGGCCCTCGGCATACGCACGTTGCTCGGCGAGGGCGTCGCTCGCGTCCAGGGCGGCGGCGTCCGCCGCGTCGAGCAGATGGATCCGGCTGAGCTGCACCGAGGTGGCGCCCACGATCCCCAGGACGATGCTGAGCGTGACCGAGACCAGCCCCACGAGCAGGACGCTGATCTGACCGCTGTCCGTCCGGTCCCGGACCGGGGAGCGGCGACCGGTGCGCCGTGCTCCGGCCGACGGTGTCACCTCGAGCCCCCCTCGCGGAAGGCGTCGACCGGCTCGAGGTGACGGGCGGTGAGGGTGACGGTCGCGGGCACCGCTGAGCGGACGAAGTCCGGGACGAGAGGGAGCGGGACGACGACCTGCGTGTCCACCTGCACGGTCGACCCGGGGGCCAGGCAGGGACCGCCGCACCCCACGGTGACCACGCCCTCGCCCCCATCGAAGCCGTGCGCGGCGTACACGAGGTCCGCGGCCACCCTGGCCCGCCCCGGTGCCAGGTCGGCCGAGTCGGCGGTCGCGAAGGCCCGACCCGCCTCCCGTGCGGCGGCGGTCACGGCGTACGCGCCGGCCTGGACCCGACCGAGGGTGCCGACCAGGTAGAACAGCGGGACCACGAGGAGAACCAGGAGGAAGGCCACCTCGACCGTCATGGACCCCCGGTCCAGGTGACGGAAGGACGCTCCGCCGGCCATCACTGGTCCTCGGCGAAGGCGTGACCGGTGACCGTCATGGCCTCGGCGGGACCGAAGGGGCCGAAGACGGGGAGACTGATGCGGGCGGTGACCTCGACCACCGCGATCCCGCCGACGGTCGACCGGCCTGCCTGCACCGCGACCCCACCGGACGAGGGCAGGCTCCCACCGAGCAGCTCGCGGGCCCGCTGTGCGCCTGCGGCCGGTGAGCTGTCGGCACGGGCTCCCAGGCGAGCCCCTTCGACGACGTGGGCCGTCGCCGTGTTGTGGACGTGCAGCGCGAACGCCAGCTGCATCGCGGCCAGCAGGATGACGCTGACCAGCCCGGCCAGCAGGGCGAACTCGGGTGCGGCGGCCCCCCGGTCGCTCCGCAGTCCTCGACCGCTAACCACCGACGCTGTTGATGGCGCTCGCGAACAGCGAGGTCAGCAGGGGCTCCGCGACGAGCCAGAGCGCGGCGACCAGACCGGCCGTCATGATCGTGATGAGCACCCAACCGGGCACGTCACCGCGGTCGGGCTCATCCAGCCAGGACTCGACCCGGCGACGCAGGACCGTGAGGCGTGGGGACATGATCGTTTCTCCTTCGTGGGGTGGTTCAGACAGTCAGGCGGAGCATCGTGACGCCGGGGTAGACGGCGAAGAGGACGGTGACGGGCAGCACGAGGAAGACGACGGGGACCATCATCGAGATCTCCTTCTTGCCGCCCTGCTCGATGAGGCTCTGACGCGCGGCCTCCCGGGCGTCGGCCGCCTGGGCGCGGAGGACCTCGCCCAGGGGTGTTCCCCGCTGGATGGCGATGACCAGGCCGTCGACGAATCGCACGAGCGGTGGCAGTCCGGTGCGGCGACTCATCCCCAGCAGCGCCTCGGGCAGGCTGGCTCCCGTCCTGGCCTCCGCAAGACAGAGGTCCAGCTCGGAGGACAGCTCCCCCCGGGACAGGCGGGCGACCCGCTCCAGGGCCTGGGCGGTCCCCTCACCGGCGGTGACCGACAGGGCGAGCAGCTCGGCGATCGAGGGGAACTCGGCCATGATCTGCGCCTCACGGCGCTCGGCCGCCCGCGTGAGAAGCATGTCGCGCAGCACCACCCCGCCGAGGAACGCGCACCCGACGAGGACGGCGAGCGCGACGACCGAGGCCCCCCTTGCCCACCACAGGACGGTGCCCGCCGCCAGGGCGAGGGTCGCCGTGCCGGTGCCCCAGAGCACCTGCTGGACGCGGAAGCTCTCCGGGTCCGGAGCAGCACCCGCCCGTTGCTGCCGGGTTCTCACCGACTCCGTGCCGCCCAGGACGCGGTCCAGGGCGGCGGCCAGCCTCCGGGTCAGAGGCGTGGCCAGGTCGGACAGGCGCCAGGGTGACGGGTCGTCCAGCGTCAGCAGCCGGGACCTGCGGGGAGCCCGATCCAGGTAGGGCTCGATCCGCTGGTCCAGGGCGACCTGCCGGTTCACCGGCAGCCCCTTCCACACCAGGACGAGACCGACCCCGAGCAGGAGGCCGAGCAGGGCGCCCCACCAGGGCGTCACCGCGGTCACCGCAGCACCCGTTGCTCGACGGGCAGCCGACCGAGGGTGAGCATGAGGCGGTAGGCGACGATGCTGACGGCACCGCCGATCCCGAGCACCAGGGCACCGGCGGGGGTGCCGTAGGCGTCCAGGGTGCTGCCGCGGGTGGCCAGGAGGAGCAGGACCGCCCACGGGGCCGCGAGAGCCAGACGCGCGGCGTTGACCGTCCACGACTGACGCGCCTCGAGCTCAGCCCTGGCCCTCGCGTCGTCACGCAGGAACCCCGACAGGGTGCGCAGGACCCGTCCCAGGTCCGTGCCCCCGACGTCCCGGGCGATCCGCAGGGCCTCGACGAGCCGGTCGGCGACCGGGTCGGAGAGCCTCTCCTTGAGCAGGTCCAGGCTCTCGGAGAAGCGGCCGGTCGCCCGGTAGTCGTGGGCGAACTCCTGGAAGGCCGGGCGGAGCTCGGCCGGGCCACGGTCCCCGAGCTGGACCAGCGCCTCCGGCAGAGCCAGCCCCGCGCGCACCGCCGAGCTGACGTGGTCGACCACGTCCGGCCAGACGTCACGCAGCCTGGTCCGCCGGCGGCGTGCCCGACCGCGCACCACGAGAACGGGCCCGCAGGCCGCCATGACGGCGAAGCACAGGCTGACCGTGAGGACCTGGGTGACGGCATACCCGAGCAGCAGCACCACGAGGGCCGCCAGCGCGGAGAAGCCGAGGAGGGTCCGTGCCCCGACGCCACGCAGGCCGGCCAGCACGATCTCGTCCTGCAGCTGGTCGATCCGACGCCGGCCCGTCGGGGCCGGTCCGGCGCCGCCCGCACGGGGCCAGAACGACCACCACACGGACGCGAGCCCCAGTCCCAGGACCAGACCCCAGCCCGCACCGCTCACCGGGCGACCGCCAGGAGCTGCGCGAGGTCGTGGCCCGCGCGCACGAACCGCTCCGGATGGGGCGGGAAGCCGTCGGCGCGGACGAGGTCGCCCGACTCGTCGCGGACGAAGAGGTCGGAGACCTCCACGACCTCACCCTCCGACCGCCCGGGGAGCCCGACGATCTCCCGGACCCTGCGGCTGCCGTCCGCCTCCAGGCCGAGGTGCACGACCAGGTCGATCGAGCTGGCCACGGTGGGCACCACGAAGCTGCTGGAGACGTTGGACCCCGCCAGCAGCGGAAGGGTGCACATCTTCGTGACCGCCTCGCGCGCGGAGTTGGCGTGCAGGGTGCACATGCCCGGAAGACCGCTGTTGAGGGCGATCAGCAGGTCGAGGCTCTCCTCCTGGCGGACCTCCCCCACGATGATGCGGCCCGGACGCATCCGCAGCGCCTCCTTCACGAGCCTGCGGAGCGGCACCTCGCCCGTTCCCTCCAGCGAGGGCTGCCGACACTGCATCGCGGCCACGTCCCGCAGGTTGATCTTCAGCTCGAAGACCTCCTCGCAGGTCACGACGCGCTCCTGGGCGGGGATGGCGGCCGCCAGGCAGTTGAGCATCGTCGTCTTGCCCGCCTGGGTCCCGCCCGCCACGAGGATGTTGAGGCCGGCGACCACCGCGGCCTGCAGGAAGTCCGCCGCCTGACGGGTGAGGCTCCCCATCCGCACGAGGTCGTCCAGCTCGTCGGCGGCGACGACGAACTTGCGGATGTTGACGGCCCAGTGGCGCCGCGTGATGTCGGGGATGGTCACGTGCAGCCGGCTCCCGTCCGGGAGGCTGGCGTCCACGAACGGGCTGCTCAGATCGACCCGTCGACCGGAGCTGCGCAGCATCCTCTCGACGAGGTCGTGAACCTGCTGCTCGGTGAGCAGGGTCGGGGTCAGCTCGGAGCGGCCGTGCCGGGCGACGAAGACCTTGGTCGGCTCGTTCACCCAGATCTCCTCGACCGTGGGGTCGTCGAGGTAGGGCTGGAGCGGGCCGAAACCGGCGACCGACTCCCGCAGCAGCCGTTCCGCCTCACCGCGGTCTGCCAGGGGCACGAGCCCACCCACCAGGGCGCGGTCGTCGTAGTCGTCGAGGACCTCGTCGATCAGGTCCCGGACCTGTGCCTCGTCACGGCTGGGGTCGAGGCGTCGTCGTCGGATGAGCTCCCGGACGTCCTCCTCGAGCAGCTGCAGCGCAGTCGTCTGCATACCCCCGGCCCTCCCCTGGTCGTCCGCCTGGTCCCCGGCTGATGTCCCTGACACCCGCCCCAGCACATGGAAGTCATCGCCCGGCCGCCGGTCAAGCGTCTTGGTCAAGTCCTTACCGAATGCTGACCAAATCTATGCCTGCAGCCTCGCCGGCCGGCCGGATCCCGGCGACCCCTGTGGACAACTCCGAGAGCTCGGGCCGGGCTGGGTCAGCATGTGGACATGAAGGTCATCGTCACGACCAGGCACGGGGGGGCCGAGCGCCACGTCGTGGTCGAGGGGCCTCCCGGGGTGAGCGTCGAAGAGGTGCTCAGCACGGTCGGGGCGAGGGCTGCGCACGCCCCTGGTCCGCGCCCGGCCCGCCCGGTCCTGCACGGGGACGACCTGGCGGTCGGCCGGGCGCGGGAGGCAGCCGGCGCGCCCCCGTGGATCGTCGCGGCCGACGGGCCGGACGCCGGGATGGTGACGTCCCTCCCCCCGGGGCGTTGGGTCAGCATCGGCAGGGACCCTGCGTGCGACCTCACGGTCGGGGACCCGAGCCTGTCGCGCCTCCACGTGCGGGTGCGGCTCGAGCGCTCCGGGGTGAGGGTCCAGGACATGGGCTCGACCAACGGCGTCGCCTGGGAGAGCGGTGCGGAGGGAGACGTCTGGGCCGCCGACGATCGGTTGCTCCTCGGGAGCACCTCGCTCGCCCTGGTGACCCGCCCTCCGGCGCCCGCTCGCACGACCGTCGCCGACGGTCGCGTCGAGATCGTCCCGTGGCCGCGGGAGCCGCGGACGATCGAGGAGGTCCGGCTGCACCGACCGCCCCACCCCGAACGGCGTCGGGTGCGACGCCCGAGCACCTGGTCCTGGGGCCTGCCGCTGGCCGTCGCCGTGGCGGTCGCCCTCGTGCTCCGTATGCCGTGGCTGCTGATGTTCGGTCTGCTCGGACCGGCCATGGTCCTGGGGCAGCACCTCGCCGAGCGGCGCGCCGCCCGGGAGGAGTTCGAGGAGGCCTGCCAGGACCACCGGGTCAGGACCCGGGCCGTCGAGGAGACCGCACGGTCCGCGCTCGCGGCCGAGCTGCGGGTGCGTCGCGACGCGGACGGCGGCCTCACGGGAGTGGCGGGGGCGCTGGTCTGCGGCGACCCGGCGTCGTCCACCGTCTGGGCGTGCCTGGAGGAGGTGCCGTCCCTCGTCGTGGGGACGGGCGCCGTCGCCTCAGGGGTGAGCCTGGACGGCGAGGTGCTGCGGCATTCCTGCGCACCCGTCGTGGTCCCCCTCGACGCGCCGCTCGCCGTCGCCGGGCCGAGGCCGCTGCGGGACGGCGTCATGCGCAGCCTGCTCCTGCAGCTCGCCAGCCGGCATCCCCCCGACCAGGTGACCGTCTCGGTGGACCCGGGGAGGTTCGGCGACCCCGGGCACGACCTGGGGGCGCTGCTGGCCTGGCTGCCGCACACCGTGACGGTCTCCGCGGCCGCCGCCCCCGGGCCGACCTCCCCCGAGCGGAGAACGATCGGCTGGGGCCACGACCTGCTGCTCGTCGAGGACCCCGCCGCGGTCCCGGCCGGAGCGACCCTGGTCGTGGTCCACTCCGCCACCCACGCGGCCGTGCACGGACCCGACGGCAGGGTCCGCACCTGCGCGCCGACTCTTCTCGGGCCGTCCGCGGCCAGGAGCATGGTCCGACGGCTCGCCCCGCTCCGGCTGGCCTCCGGCCACGACACGCCCGCGACACGGGAGGAGGGCCTCGACTCCCCCGACCTCCTGCGGTGGCCGGCGGACGTGGACGACGTCCTGGCGGGCTGGACGCGACCCGGCCTCGACGTGGTCCTGGGGGTGGATCCCGGCGGTGCGCCGGTGCGGATCGACCTGGTCCGGGACGGGCCGCACGCCCTCGTGGCCGGCACCACCGGCTCGGGCAAGTCCGAGCTGCTCCGCACCCTCGTGGCCGGGCTGGCGCTGCGCTGCTCCCCGGCCGACCTCGCCCTGCTGCTCGTCGACTACAAGGGCGGGTCGTCGCTGGGCGACTGCGCGCGGCTGCCCCACGTGACGGGACTGGTCACCGACCTCGACCCCCACCTGGCCGAGCGGGTCCTGATGTCGCTGCAGGCCGAGCTGACCCGCCGGGAGTCCGTCCTGCGGAGCGCGGGGGCCCGTGACGTCCGGGAGTACTCCGGCGGGGATCTCCCGCGGCTGGTGGTCGTCATCGACGAGTTCCGCGTCCTAGCGGAGGAGGTGCCGGAGGTCCTGACCCGGCTGGTCCGCCTCGCCGCGGTCGGTCGGAGCCTGGGTGTGCACCTGATCCTGGCGACGCAGCGGCCGGCGGGAGTCGTCAGCGCGGACCTGCGCGCCAACGTCAACCTCCGGATCGCCCTGCGGGTGCGGGACGTGGCGGACAGTCATGACGTCCTCGACTGCGGGACGCCGCCGCACTGCCGGAGGGCCGCCCGGGCCTGGCCCTCGTCCGGACGGGACCGGAGACACCCCGCCAGGTGCAGGTGACCAGGCTCACCCGGCCGGCGACCCCGACCGGCCCGGAGCACGCTGCGCCCCTCCGCGTCCGGGGGCACCGGGACATCTGGGCCGCGCGCGCGGACCTTGAGTCCGCCCCGGAGACCGCCGGCGAGGACGCGATCGGCGAGCTCGTCGCCCTGACGCAGGAGGCCGCGACGCGGGAAGCCCTGCGGCCACCCGTGGTCTGGCTGCCTCCGCTCCCCGACCGGCTGGACCATGCACAGGCCTCCGGCGCGGCCTGGGTGGTGCTGGACCGGCCGGCCGAGCAACGCCGGCAGGAGCTGGTCTGGCCGGTGACCCACCACCTCGGCGTCGTCGGCTCGGCGCGCAGCGGGAGGTCCACCGCGCTCCGGTCGGTGCTGAGCCGTCTCCAGGACTGCTGGACCGTCGTGCTCGACCTGGGTCAGGGGCTCGGCGACGAGGCCCTGCGTCGGTCCAGCGCCTGCTGCGCCTGGGTCGGACCCGACGAGGCCGCCCACGGGTTGCGGGTCCTCGACCTCCTGGAGGACCTGGTCCGACGACGGCAGACCGGGCAGGAGGACCGCTGGGCCCCCGTGGTGGTGGCGATCGACGGGTGGGACCGCCTCGTCGAGCAGTACGGCGAGGTCGAGCGCGGTCGCGGCGTCGACAAGGCGCTCCGGCTGCTGCGCGAGGGTCCGGCCGTCGGGGTCGTCGCGGTGGTGTCCGGGGACAGGTCGCTGCTCGTGGGCAGACTCGCCGCGCTGCTGCCCGAGACCTGGGCGCTGCCGCTCAACGACCCGTCCGACCTGCTCCTCACCGGGCTGCGCTCCGCCCAGGTCCGCGGGACCGTCCCCCCGGCCGCGTCGTGGGTGTCCGCGACGGCATCGTCGCGCAGGTGGTCCTGCCCGAGCCGGGTCGCGGACCCCGCCCCCCGGCCGGTATGGAGCCGCCCCTGCGGTGCGTCGCCCTCCCCCCACGGGTGGGCCCGGACGCCGGGCCCGGGTCGGACGACGTGGTCTGGGCGGTGGGAGGGGACGTCGCCGAGCCGGTGACCCCACCCGACGGCTCGGTGCTCGTGCTCGGGCCACCGGGGTCGGGACGGTCCTGGACGCTGCAGGTGCTGGCCTCCCTCCGCCAGGGCGCAACCCTGCGCGTCGACGGGCTCGACCCTCCTGACGTCGACGACCTCCGGGAGCGTCTGAAGGATCCTGCCTGCCTGTCCACCGTCGTCGTCGACGACGCGCACCTCCTCGCCGGCACCGCGGTCGAGGACCTCCTGCTCGACCACGCCACGAGCACCGGCGCCGACCTGCTCGTCGCGGCCGACCTCGAGTCCGCGGCCGGGAGCTTCCGCGGCCTGGTCCCGGCCACCGCCCGGGCCCGGTGCGCCGTTCTCCTCCAGCCGGAGGCACCGGCCCAGGGCGGGGTCGTGGGCGTCCAGCTGCCGGTGGGTGACCTGCGCGTCCCGGGGCGGGGCGTGCTCGTGCGCCGGGGGCGGTGCACCCGTGTGCAGGTGGTCAGTCCTCCAGCCGCCCCATGAGGAAGACCGCGGCGATGGTCGTCACGCCCAGGACGAGGATGCCGGCGGCGAGCCACCAGGGGGCGAACTGGAACATCGCGATGCCGAGCGGCACGAGGAGGAAGTTGAAGGCGATGGCGGGCGCCTGCGCTCGGGGGTGCCGCGCCAGCAGACCCTTGGCCGTGTAGGAGAGCCCGATGACGAAGACCACCATCGTCACGACGGACATGATCACCACCATGAGGTCCTGACCCTCACCGATCGCCAGCTCGTAGAGGTAGAAGACCGCGAAGCCCGCGATGATCACCGCCTCCAGCGCCACCAGGGCCGCGGCCGCCCTCCCGGTGCTCAGCTGGCGCGGCGTGGGGGCCACCCGGGAGGTCGTGACACGGGTCGGTTCCGGGCTGGGCATGACCTCATCGTAGGTCGCGCCGGGTCGGCTCCCCGGGGACCGGTCAGAGCTGTGCCGTCGGACCTGGGTCGTCCACGGCACGGGGCACCAGGGTGCGGGTGTGGAAGTGGTGGGCGGCGGCATACCCGAGCCGGTCGTAGAGCGAGACCGCCACGGCGTTGGAGGAGGAGACCCCCAGGGTGGCGACGCCGTGCCGGGAGACGGCCGCACGGGTCAGCTCGGCGGTGAGCGCGGCCCCCAGCCCGCTCCCCCGCCGGTCGGTGCGCACCACGATCCCGGCCAGGTGCGGCGCACCGGAGCCGAGCACGTGCAGTGCCCCCACCGCCGCCGGGCCGGTGGCGTCCCGGACCCCCAGCCAGAGGGAGGCGAGACCGTGGCCGGGGAAGCCCTCGAAGGCGGGGTTGTGCCCGCGGCCGAACGCCTCGATCTCCTCGGCGTCGGTCGTGTCGTCCAGCTCGACCAGCCCGGCCGGCCCCGGCGGCAGGTCGTCGACCCGGGTGGTCCACAGAAAGGCCCACCTGCCCTCACCCTGCACCTGCAGCCCGGCGGGCGCGCGCAGCTCCCGGTCCCCCACGGTCGAGAACCACTCGGGCACCACGCCTCGGGCGGCGGCCAGATGGGTGAGCTCCTGCAGTGCCTCGGACTCCGCCCCCCGGGGCGCGTCCGGGGCGACGACCGCACCCCCGCCCCAGTGGCCGTGGGGGCGCCAGCGCACCAGCACGGCCCAGCCGTGGGGCCCGGTGAGCGCCAGTGTGCCCGGTGGGGCGGCATACCGCACGAACGGGTCGGACGTGAGCTGCAGCAGCGCCGACGGCTCCACTCGTCCCCAGGTCACGACGGACAGGATCGCACCTGTCAGGTTGACGACCTACCCTGTCCCCATGCGCGACTTCGCCGCGGGGGCAGCCAAGCGCCTCTTCCTCGAGATCCTCGGGTGGACGGTGCTGGCCCTGGGCGTGCTCGCCCTCTTCCTGCCCGGTCCGGGCCTGATCCTCACGTTCGCGGGACTGGCCATCCTGTCCACGCAGTACACCTGGGCCCGGCGGGTCATGGAGCCGGTGCGCATCAAGGCGTGGCGGGGGGCCGCGGAGGGTGTCGAGACACCGCTGCGGATCGTCGTGTCGGCCGGAGCCGCGCTGACCGTCACCGCCACCGGGGTCCTGTGGCTGCTGCAGCCCCCAGCCCCCGGATGGTGGCCGCTGCGCGAGGAGTGGTGGCTCTTCGGCGGGCCGGCTGTCGGGATCACCCTCGTGGCCTCCAGCATCGTGGGCCTCGGCCTGCTGGCCTTCGCCGTCCACCGCTTCACCGGCAAGCCGGCGGCCGTCGAGGCCATCGACCGGATGGAGGAGCTGCACCGGGTGCGGGTGGCGGCGCGCAAGCGAGCCCACAGGCGGCTGAAGGCCATGAAGGCCGACCGGCGCGCCGAGCGGCGCGACGCCCGCCCGGTCGGGGCCGTCAGCCCCTCCAACGACGCGGCCTGAGGACTCCCTGGGCGAAGGACCGACCCCGAGGCCTGGACCGGCCTACCCCGCGGACAGCTCGCGCAGGACGCGGTCCAGCTCCCTCGGGTGGCGCACCACGAGCACCGGGACCCCGTCGGTGTCCGCCGCCCAGCCGCGGATCTGCTCGGTCTTGCGCCGGTAGGACCGGACGTGCCACACGAGGACCGAGTCGTGGGACAGCACCTTGCCCAGGGTCTCGACGTTGCCGTTGCAGACCCGCTCGCGGGTCGCCCACCGCCGCGCGGTGCGTCGCACCAGACGGCCCAGGCTGAGCCAGCGGGGGTAGTCCAGCCCCAGGACGACCTGCGCCCGCGGCACCACCACGTCCCGGAACGTCCCGTAGGCGGAATCCAGGACCCAGTCCTCACGCGCGACGATGCGGGCGGCGAGGGCCCGCTGCTCGTCGCCGTCGCGCTGCCGCCAGCCGGGCAGCCAGCCGATCTCCTCGTCGACCAGGTGCGCGGGCAGCCCCAGCCGCTCCCCCAGGGCGAGGGCCGCGGTGGACTTGCCCGAGCCGGTCACGCCGTAGACGAGCACCCGACGGGCGGCGGCCAGGTCGGCGACGGTGGCGCGGGGCACGCCCCGGTCAGTCCAGGACCCCGCACGCGGGGACGTCGGTCGTCCTCGGGGCGGGGGCGCCGACCGTGGGTATGCCGAGGCTCACCGCAGGCTTCCTCGTGGTCCCCGGGGTGCCCCCGTCCTGGAGGGCCGCCCAGGCGTCGCCACCCCGGGTGCGGCGCACGGCGTACGTGCCTCCGCGGACCCCGGAGTCGGCGATGAGGTGGTGGGGGGCGCCGTAGGTGACCTCGACGCTCACCTCGTCACCGGGGCGGGGCCGCTCCGCGCCGGCGGGCACGGCGAAGTGCACGAGCCGGTTGTCCTGGGCCCGGCCCGACAGCCGCTCGGTCTCGACGTCCTTGCGGCCCTCCCCCGGTGCGACCAGCACCTCGACCTCGCGGCCCTCGAGCTCGCGGTTGCCCGCCCAGGAGACCTCCTCCTGCACGGCGAGCAGGCGGTCGAAACGCTCCTGGACGACCGCCTTCGGGACCTGCTCGGGCATCGTCGCGGCGGGCGTGCCGGGGCGGATGGAGTACTGGAAGGTGAAGGCGCTGGAGAACCGGGAGGCCCGGACGACGTCGAGCGTGGCCTGGAAGTCCTCCTCGGTCTCACCCGGGAAGCCGACGATGAGGTCGGTCGTGATGGCCGCGTCGGGGATCTGCGCGCGGACCCGGTCGAGGATTCCGAGGAACTTCTCGGAGCGGTAGGAGCGGCGCATGGCCCGCAGCACCCGGTCCGAGCCGGACTGCAGCGGCATGTGCAGGCTCGGCATGACGTTGGGCGTCTGCGCCATCGCGGTGATGACGTCGTCGGTGAACGCCGCCGGGTGGGGGCTGGTGAAGCGCACGCGCTCCAGCCCGTTCACCTCTCCGCAGGCGCGGAGCAGCCTGCCGAAGGCCAGCCGGTCGCCGAACTCGACGCCGTAGGTGTTGACGTTCTGCCCCAGCAGGGTGATCTCCACGACCCCCTGGGCGACGAGCGCCTCGACCTCGGCGAGGATCTCTCCGGGGCGGCGGTCCTTCTCCTTGCCGCGCAGGGCCGGGACGATGCAGAAGGTGCAGGTGTTGTTGCAGCCGACGGAGATCGAGACCCAGGCGGAGTAGGCCGAGTCGCGTCGGGTCGGCAGGGTGGAGGGGAAGACGTCCAGGGCCTCGAGGATCTCCACCTCGGCGGCCCGGTTGTGCCGGGCCCGGTCCAGCAGCGCGGGCAGCGACCCGACGTTGTGGGTGCCGAAGACGACGTCGACCCAGGGGGCGCGCTCGACGATGGTCGAGCGATCCTTCTGCGCCAGGCACCCGCCGACGGCGATCTGCATGTCGGGGTTGGCCTGCTTGGCCGGACGCAGCTGGCCGAGGTTGCCGTAGAGCTTGTTGGCGGCGTTCTCGCGCACGGCGCAGGTGTTGAACACGACGACGTCGGCGACGTCGGGCCGCGCGGTCACGGGGAGACTCGCGAGGTCGACGTACCCGGCCGTCTCGAGGAGCCCGGCGAGCCGCTCGGAGTCGTGCACGTTCATCTGGCACCCGTGGGTGCGTACGTCATAGGTCCTGGTGCTCATGGCGCCTTCTAGGGTACGTGCTTCCACGGACGGTTCCCGCCCGCGAAGAGCGGCGGCACGGAGACCCCGAGCAGGAGGACGGCCGGCACCAGCAGGACGGGGAAGCCGAGCGCCAGGAACCCGAGGGCGCCCAGCACGCCGCCGACGAAGAAGAGCCCGACGATCGTGGCGAGCATGAGCAGCTTCGGCAGGTCGCCACGGACCGGGTCAGGGTCGGCGGGGCGTCGTGGATAGGCCATCTTGCCCAGCTCGATGCCGATGTCGGTGACCATCCCGGTCACGTGCGTCGTGCGGATCGTGGCGCCCGACACCTTCGTGATGAGGGCATTCTGCTGACCCATGACGAAGCCCAGCACGGCGACGATGAGCCACTCGCGATGGGCCCACGTGACGCTCTCCGCCAGCCCGCCCACGATGAGGACGAGCACGGCCTCCACGAGCAGGACGAGCGCGAACCGGTCGTGCCGCAGCCGGCGGCGTGCCCAGTTGAACTGCAGCGCGCAGGCCATGGCACCCAGGACGAAGGAGGTGATGGCGACCAGGCCCATGAGGACCACGGTCAGGCCGCCGAGCACCAGCCGGTCGGCGACGAGAGCGACCAGACCGGTCATGTGGGAGGTGTAGAAACCGACGGCGACGAACCCGACGGAGTTGAGCACGCCGGCGACCCAGGCCAGCAGGTAGGCGAGGTGCCGGTTGAGACGCTCGTCCCGGTCCCCCGCGGCGAGGTGCAGCAGGTGGGTGCCGCGAGAAGTCACGGGTCAAGGACTATCAGGTCGGTCACGATCCGGGCCGGCCGGTGGGTCGCCCAGGACACGTCGAGGCCTCGGCACCGGCGGGGGGGTGTCAGGCGTAAGGTGAGGACAGCAGTCCATCGCGAAGCAAAGGAGCGACGCCATGAGTGAGCAGACCGACCGAGAGACGATCGGCGACGACCTCGGCGTGTGGAGCGTGGACGCGGAGGACCAGCTGCAGCCCGAGGACACCCTGGACGGCGAGGGTGACGTGCTGGACCGGGGCTTCCGGGTGGGGGACGGCTACCGCGGGGTGACGGCCTTCGGCGTGACCGCCGAGGAGCAGTCGCACGAGGAGACCATCGACCAGCGCATCCGCCAGGAGGAGCCCGACCCCTGGTCCGCCTACGGCGCGCCGGACAACGAGTCCGGGTTGGAGGACGACGGCCTGATCGGCGGTGACGACCCGGACGCGATCCGGCCCGAGCTCGACTACTACGGCGGACCCAACCACCGGGTGGGTCGCATCATCGCCCCTGACGAGGGACGCTTCCCCGACCGTGAGTCACGGATGGTGGCGCGGGAGGGCCGGGCCACCAGCTGGGACTCCCCCGAGGAGTCGGCGATGCACTTCGTGGACGGCGACGAGGGGCTCGACGACCTTACCGAGGTCGAGTGGGAGCCGACGGACCGGTCAACCTCCGAGGAGGAGTGAGCGGCCGGGATCACCGCACCCGCTGACCGGTGCGCGGCGTCAGTCGCGCGCGTGCTCGGGCAGCCCGTCCAGCGCGTCCCGGATGACCTGGAGGGCGACGCCGGGACCGTAGCCCTTGCGGGCCAGGAAGCCCGCGAGACGACGGGTCTGCACCTCACGGTCCAGGCCCCTCATCGTCCTCAGCCGACGAGCCACCAGGGCCCTGGCCTGCTCCCTCTCCCGCTCCGGGTCGATCTCCTCCAGGGCGGCGTCGACGATGTCGTCCGCGACCCCTTTGTGCCGGAGCTCGTGACGCAGGGCGCCTGCGGCCAACCCCTTGGTCTCCTGGCGCGAACGCACGAACATCTCGGCATACGCCTCGTCGTCCACCAGCCCGACCTCACCCATCCGGTCCAGGACCCGGGCGGCGACGTCGGGCTCGCACCCTCGCTCGCGCAGCTTGTCCTCCAGCTGGCGACGGGTCCGGGGGCCCATCGCCAGCTGGCGCAGCACGATCCTGCGCGCGACCGAGTGGGGGTCCGGCTCCGCCTCCCGGGTGGGGCGCAGCCCGGAGGGGCTCGCTGCCGCCTCGGCCTCGGCCAGGGCATCCCGGGCCGCGGACAGGCGGTCCGCCGCCGCCATCAGAAGTCGACCGAGACCTCACCGGTGACCGGGTCGACCCCGGCCGGGAGGTCCTCGAGCGCCTCGACCGGCCGGGCGCCGATGCCGAGCTTCTCCTTGATCTTGCGGTCGATCTCGTCCGCGAGGTCAGGGTTGTCCTTGAGGAACTGCCGGGCGTTCTCCTTGCCCTGGCCCATCTGCTCGCCCTCGTAGGTGTACCAGGCGCCGGACTTGCGGACGAAGCCGTGCTCGACCCCCATGTCGATGAGGCCCCCCTCCCGCGAGATGCCCTGGCCGTAGAGGATGTCGAACTCGGCCTGCTTGAACGGCGGGGACACCTTGTTCTTGACGATCTTGGCGCGGGTGCGGTTGCCGACCGCGTCGGTGCCGTCCTTGAGCGTCTCGATGCGGCGGACGTCGATACGGACCGAGGCGTAGAACTTCAGCGCCTTGCCACCGGTCGTCGTCTCCGGGGAGCCGAACATCACGCCGATCTTCTCGCGCAGCTGGTTGATGAAGATCGCGGTCGTGCCGGTCGAGCTGAGGGCACCGGTGATCTTGCGCAGCGCCTGGCTCATGAGCCGCGCCTGCAGACCCACGTGGCTGTCACCCATCTCGCCCTCGATCTCGGCGCGGGGCACCAGCGCGGCCACGGAGTCGATGACGATGATGTCCAGGGCACCGGAGCGGATCAGCATGTCGGCGATCTCCAGCGCCTGCTCACCGGTGTCGGGCTGGCTCACCAGCAGGGCGTCGGTGTCGACCCCGAGCTTCTTCGCGTACTCCGGGTCGAGCGCGTGCTCGGCGTCGATGAAGGCGGCGATGCCGCCGGCCTTCTGGGCGTTGGCCACCGCGTGCAGCGCGACCGTGGTCTTGCCGCTGGACTCCGGGCCGTAGATCTCCACGACCCGCCCGCGGGGCAGTCCTCCGACCCCGAGGGCGACGTCGAGGGCGATGGAGCCGGTGGGGATGATCTGGATGGGAGGACGCTCCTCGTCACCCAGGCGCATCACCGAGCCCTTGCCGTGCTGCTTCTCGATCTGCGCCATGACGGTGTCGAGCGCCCGCAGCTTGTCGTTGCCCGCCGCCTGCGGGTTCCTCGTGGTGGTGTGTGCCATGTGCCCTGCTCCTTGGTCTCGTGGGTGAGCGCGCCTACCTGCGACCGGCCTGCTGGCGCCGTCCCCCTCGGGTGCGAGGGGCGCTTCACCGCCGTCCGGTCAGACGCTAGATGCCCGGACCGACAGACCCGGCCGACACACCCCTACCTGTGGACAACCAGGTCGGGACGAGGACACCTGTGAGCAGGATACTCGCACCTGTGTACGAGTCTTCGGCGACACGCCGCGGCGCAGGAGTGGACAGGTGAACGGACCCGCTGACCCGCTCACTCCTCGGCGTGGACGAGGTACCCGCCCTCCACCCGCTCCAGACGCACGACACCCTGGGCGGCCGCGCCCCGCACGAACTGCAGGAACGAGCCGTAGCCGAGGGACTTCTCCGAGAAGCCCTCGCGGCGCTGCCGGAGCTGGTCCTTCAGGCCTGACAGCGCGACGCCCTGGCCGTCCTCGTCCAGGTCCTCGACCGTCGACCGCAGCAGCGAGAACGCCCCGGGCCGCTCCCCCTCGGGGAGGGTCACCTCCGGATCACCCTTGGCGGGACCCTCGGTCAGCTCGATGATGCCTCGGTCCGCGAGGTGCTGCAGCAGCTCGCCGAAGGCCCGGAAGCCGTGCGCCGCCTCGGAGAAGGTGGAGTCCTTGCGCAGCAGGGTCCGCTTGAGGACGGAGGCGGTCACCGCTCCTCCGGAGCTGCGCTGCAGGCCCGAGACCGTCTGGGCGACCAGGACGTCCAGGGCCGGCTGCTCCTGCTCCGGCTCCCGACCCTGGTCCTCCTCGCTCTCCGGCACGACGGCCTCCGGCCCGGACCGCGCGCCGCCCGGCCGCTGGTCGCCCTGGCCGTCGGTCGTCCGCGCGCCGGTGCCCTCCTTGGCCGAACCGCCCCGACCCCCCTTGCGCGAGCGGCCGCGGGCCGCGGGTCCGCCGCTCTCCTCGGCCGGCACGACGCCGTCGAGGTCGTCGTAGTAGAGGAACTCGTCGCACGCCGGCGGCAGCATCGTGGAGGTCGAGTCCCGCACCCCGAAGCCGATGACCCGCTTGTTGAGCTCGCGCAGCTTGTGCACCAGCGGGGTGAAGTCACTGTCCCCGGTGCAGATCGCGAAGGTGGTGAGGTAGTCCCGCTCGTAGGCCAGCTCGATGGCGTCGACCGCCATCTTGATGTCCGCCGCGTTCTTGCGCGAGGCCCCCATCCGCTGGGTCATCTCGATGAGCTCGACGTGGTTGCGGGTGAGCATGCGCCTGTCCTCGTCGAAGTACGACCAGTCGGCGTAGGCCCGGCGGGTGACCACGCGCCCGCGCTCGGCCAGGGCGTCGGCGACCGGCCGCAGGTCGAAGGGGACCCCCAGGTGGTCCCGCGAGCCGAGCGCGAGGTTCTCGTAGTCGATGAGCAGCGCGATCCGGTCCTCGTCATCCATGTCCGCGAGCCTAGTCCGCGGGGTGAGGCACCCACGTCAACCGCCCCGGCAGGGCCTCGCCTCCGGCCCGCGCTGGGCCCGCTGCTCCTCGCCGCCTTCTGGCTCACGGGCTACCCGGCCCTTCTTCGTCACAGGCCCGGATCGGGGTGGGCGAGGTCGTCGCCACCGCGGTCGTCGCCGGCTCGGCGCTGTCATCCTCCGAGCACCGGCGGCCCGGGCGTCGGCGCCGGCCCCTAGACTGATCTTCCACGGGACCCGACGCCGACGTCTTCCCTTCCCCTGCACCTCCGGCAAGGAAGTCTCATGGCCCTGCTCGTGATGAAGTTCGGCGGTTCCTCCGTCAGCGACGCCGAGGCGATGCGCCGCGTCGCCCAGCGGGTGGTCGCCGCCCACCGCGCCGGTCATCGGGTCGCGGTCGTGGTGTCCGCCATGGGTGACACGACCGACGACCTGCTGGACCTCGCATCCCAGATCGCCCCCGGGACGCCGCCGCAGCGGGAGATGGACATGCTGCTCTCGGCCGGCGAGCGCATCTCCATGGCGCTGCTGGCGATGGCCATCCAGCAGCTCGGGGTCCCCGCCAAGAGCTACACCGGCGCGCAGGCCGGGATGCGCACGGACACCGCCCACGGCCGGGCCCGCCTCCTGGACGTGCAGCCCGACCGGGTCCGCGGGACGCTGGAGGACGGGGCGGTCGCGATCGTGGCCGGCTTCCAGGGCATCTCCACCGACGACGACATCACCACCCTGGGGCGGGGCGGCTCCGACACCACGGCCGTGGCCCTGGCCGCGGCCCTCGGAGCGGACGTGTGCGAGATCTACACCGACGTCGACGGGCTCTACACCGCCGACCCGCGCATCGTCCCCAGCGCCCGCCGGGTCACCCGGCTGACCATCGAGGAGACTCTCGAGATGGCGGCCCACGGGGCCAAGATCCTGCACCTGCGCGCTGTGGAGTACGCCCGCCGGTTCCACGTACCGCTCCACGTCCGCAGCAGCTTCTCCGACCAGGAGGGCACCTGGATCCTGGTCGGCCGACCCCTCACGGAGGACACCATGGAAGAACCCATCATCTCGGGCATCGCCCACGACCGTCATCTGGGCAAGGTGACGGCGGTCGGCATACCCGACCGTCCCGGCGCCGCGGCGGCCGTGGTCGGCGCCGTGTCCCGTGCCGGGGTCTCGATCGACATGATCGTCCAGAACGTCTCGACCTCCAACGCCGAGACCTCGGACATCTCCTTCACCCTCCCCGAGTCCGACGGCCTGGCCGCGGTGGCCGCCGTCCGGGAGCTGCAGGGCGAGATGGGCTTCGACGACGTCCTGTTCACCAGCCACGTCGGCAAGCTCTCCCTCGTGGGGGCCGGCATGCGCTCCAACCCCTCCGTCGCGGCGCGCCTCTTCTCGGCGCTGGCCGAGGCCGGGGTCAACATCGAGATGATCAGCACCTCCGAGATCCGGATCTCGGTCATCTGCGACCAGGCCGACCTCGAGGACGCCGTGCGTGCGGTGCACACCGCGTTCGACCTGGACGCCGAGGACGAGGCCGTCGTCTACGGCGGGACGGGGCGGTGAGCGGCATGACGGGGCAGCAGCGCCAGGTGCACGTCGCGGTCGTGGGGGCCACCGGTCAGGTGGGGGCCGTGCTGCGGCGTCTGCTCGCCGAGCGCGACTTCCCGGTGGCCTCGGTCCGCTACCTCGCGTCCGCCCGCTCGGCGGGCACCGAGCTGGCCTGGGAGGGATCGGCGCACGGTGCCCCCGGGTATGACGAGCCCCGCCAGGTCGTGGTCGAGGACGTCGGGACCGCGGACCTCACCGGCATCGAGGTGGCCCTCTTCTCCGCCGGCGGCGCGGCCAGCCGGGAGCACGCGACCCGGTTCGCCGAGGCCGGGGCCGTCGTGATCGACAACTCCTCCGCCTGGCGCACCGACGACCGGGTGCCGCTCGTGGTCAGCGACGTCAACCCCGACGACCTCGGTCTCGCGGTGCGCGAGGGCGGCCCGCGGATCGTCGCCAACCCCAACTGCACCACGATGGCCGCCATGCCGGTGCTGCGGCCCCTGCACGAGGAGGCCGGGCTGGAGCGGCTGCGGATCGCGACCTACCAGGCCGTCTCGGGGTCGGGCCTGGCCGGGGTCAGCGAGCTGGCCGACCAGGCGCGGGCCGCCCTCGGCGGGGAGGTGCCCGTCGAGGCCCTCACCCACGACGGGCACGCGGTCGCGATGCCCGCCCCGTCGGCCTACGTCGCGCCGATCGCCTTCAACGTCGTGGCGCTGGCCGGCGACCTGGTGGACGACGGGGAGACCTCCGAGGAGGTCAAGCTGCGGCAGGAGTCGCGCAAGATCCTCGGCATACCGGGGCTGGCGGTCTCGGGCACGTGCGTCCGGGTGCCGGTCTTCAGCGGGCACAGCCTGGCGGTGCACGCGGAGTTCGGCTCCCCGATCACGCCGGAGCGCGCCACCGCGCTGCTGCGGGAGGCTCCCGGGGTCGAGGTGGTCGACCTGCCCACCCCCCTGGACGCGGCCGGGCGCGACCCGTCCTTCGTCGGACGGATCCGGGTCGACCGTTCGGTCCCGGACGGGCGCGGCCTGGTGATGTTCGTCAGCAACGACAACCTGCGCAAGGGCGCGGCGCTCAACGCCGTGCAGATCGCCGAGGTCATGCTGGAGCGCGGCCTGGTCTGAGCCCGCAGGGCGAGGGCGGAGCCCCTGCTCAGCCGAGCGGCCCGGGCTGCGAGGGGCCGTCCGGCCCGGGAAGCTGGGGCGCCTCGGCGGAGGCTGCCGCCGGCCCACCACCGGCGAGCGCCTGCCGGATCGTGTCGATCACGGCCTGCTCCTCGGGGGCGACGCCGTCCGAGGCCGAGGCGACCTGGTCGGCGGCGGCCAGCACGACGTCCCGGAAACCCTGCACGTGCTCGGGGTCCTTGGCCTCCAGGACCTGCACGGCCTGCCTGAGGTCCTCGACGGTGGCCGCCTCGATCTGCTCCGGGCTGCCGGTCGGCGGGGTGGGGAACCCGCCGCCACGGAGCAGCTCCTGCACGCCGGCCGGGGCGGCGGCGAAGGCACGGGAGCCGGCCATGGACTCCTTGAACATCGAGAAGAAGCCGGGGTCGGCACGCGAGACGAGCGCGATCGCGCCGAAGGCGGACCGCTTGACAAGGGCCTGCTCGTCCTCGGTGAGGTCGGGGGCTGCGCTGGGGTGGTCGGTCATGCGGCGAGTCTGCCCGCCCCGCGCGGGTCTGTCCTGTCGAGGTCAGGCCCGGTGGTGCTGCAGGTGGTGGTGCTCGGGCGGGACCGGCATGTCGCGGCAGACCGCCTCCCACACCACCCGCACGCGCTCCCCGTCCTCGATCGCCTGGTCGGCCGTGCGCCCCTGCAGCGAGCCGAGCGACTGGGTGGAGGCGACGACGGCGGCATACCCCCGCCCGAACTCCTGCTCCATCAGCGCCCAGAACTCACTCACCCGCATCGTCCCAGGCTAGGTCATCAGGTGAGCAGGACCACCACGGCGAGCATCGCCGGCATCGCCAGGGCGGTGGTGACGAAGACCGCCTCCCTCGCCACCTGGACGCCCCGCCCGTAGGCGACCGCGAGGATGAAGACGTTCTGCGCCGTCGGCAGCGCGGCCAGGACGCCCGCGGCCAGGACCTCCCGGTCGCTCAGCCCGAGCACCGGCCCGGCCACCAGCACGGCGACCGCCGGCATGAGCAGGAGCTTGAGCGCCGCCGTGGCGAGCAGCTCGCCCCGCCCTCCGGCCCGTCCCGGCACCGGTGACAACCGCAGGGAGATGCCGAAGGCGATGAGCATGCAGGGGATGGCCAGCCCGCCGATGGTCTCGACCGGGTCCCGCACCAGCGGGGGCAGCGGCAGGCCGGCGAGGTTGACCGCCAGGCCCAGCAGGGTCCCGACGGTGAGCGGGTTGGTCAGGGGCGAGCGCAGCACCCGTCCCAACGAGACGCGCCCGCCCCCGCTGGCGTCCAGCGCCGCCAGCCAGACGGGCTGGAGCAGGACCAGCTGCAGCAGCAGGATGGGGGCGGCCCAGCCCGCGTCGCCCAGCACGTAGATCGCGATCGGGACGCCGAGGTTGTTGCTGTTGACGTAGCTGACGCTCATCCCGCCCATGAGCGAGTGCGTCCAGTCGCGCCTCCAGACCAGCCGGGCCAGGAGCAGGTAGCCGGCCGCCGTCACCACCACCGCCGCGAGGCTCGCGACCAGGAAGCCGGAGAAGACCACCGCCACGTCGGCGTCGGCGACGACGAGGAAGAGCAGGGCCGGCGAGCCCACCCGGAAGGTCAGCGTGCCCAGCATCTTCTGCTCGGCGGGCCCGAAGAGCCCGACGTGCGCCACCAGCCAGCCGACACCCACGACGACCGCGATGAGCGAGAAGCCCTGGAGCACTGCCATCACGAGCAGCCATGATGGCACCCCGGGCCGGGCCGGCCGCCGCCCGTGCCCGGACCTCCCCGCATCCGCTGCTACCGTTCCCGCCATGACCGAGTCCGGACCCGACGACGAGGACCTGACCCTCGACCCGTACGCCGACTACGTCACCGGTGACGGCGGGGTCACCACCGACCTCGTCGACCGGCGCCCCGTCCAGACGCGCACGGTCGCCGACCTCTACGAGGGCCGCCCCGGGCTGAACCCCACCCGCTGCATCTCGGCCTTCGTCGAGGCCGTCGGTCTGCAGGAGCGCTACGGCCACCTGCGCGTCGTCGACGACCTCGTCGGCCTCCAGCGGCGTGTCGGCGACCGGATCGAGCGGTACACCGACAAGCTCCGCAACGCCGAGGACCGCTCCGGCTCCACCGAGTCCGCGAAGTTCGGCATCGGGCACTTCCACGGGGAGCGCGCGGTCGTGTATGTCGTGGACTGGGCCTTCTTCGCGGGCTCGTTGGGCGAGGTGGCGGGCGAGAAGTTCGTCCAGGCCGCCGAGCTGGCCGAGCGGGAGCGCCTCCCGCTGGTGAGCATGGGGGCCTCCTCCGGCGTCCGGCAGCACGAGAACGTCCTGGGCCTGGTGCAGATGCAGCGCATGGCGGCGGCGGCCAACAAGTTCCAGCACACGACCAACCGGCCCTACATCTCCGTCCTCGCGGGGCAGGTCTGGGGCGGGATGTCGGCCAGCGCCGTGCCGGTCGCCGACCTCATCATCGCCCTTGAGGGGACGGACTACGGCTTCGCGGGCCGCCGGGTCATCGAGACCTTCGAGGGCCGTGAGGTCCCCAAGGGCCTGCAGAGCGCCGAGGCGAACCTGCTGGACCGCAACATCGACGTCCTCGTCAAGGACGTGGACGAGCTGATGGTCCTGCTGTCCCGGGTCTTCGCCTCCGGCCGCTCCCACTCCCGCCTCCGCGACCGGGCCCGGCCCGGGGGCCGCACGGCGCTGGAGCCCGGGTCGCGCCCGGTGACGGTGGGACCGGAGGGCTTCTCCGCCGCCCTGTGGGACCACCAGGAGGTCCGGGAGACGATCCAGGTGGCGCGGGACCGGCGGGACAAGGGCCAGCCCTCGACCCGCGAGGCGCTCATGGCGCGCTACAACGAGATCGCCGCCGGGTCGGGCCGGCTGGACACCGAGTTCTTCCTCCAGCACGTCTTCGACCACGCCGTGCCCCTCTACAACCACGTCCAGTTCGAGCAGGACAAGGTCTACCCCAACATCATCGGCGCGCTCGCCACGATCGGGGACCACTCCTTCATCGCCATCGGCGACCAGCCGTCCTACAAGGTGTCCTCCGGCTACGTCGGCAAGCGGCCGCCCAACCCGAGCCCCGAGGACTTCGAGTACGCCGTGCGCCTCATGGACGCCGCGGAGCGCTGGGAGCTGCCGATCGTCTTCTTCACCGACACCCTGGGCGCGCTGCCCACCATGGCGGCCGAGCGGCGCGGACAGTCCCGGGCGATCGCCCAGTCGATCAAGCGGGCCGCGTCGCACCCCTACCCGACCATCTCGGTCATCACCGGGGCGATGGGCTCGGGCGGTGGCCTGGCCACCACCCCCTTCGGCCGGGAGACGATCATGCTCGACTCGGCGCTCGGCTTCGTCTCCGAGCCCCGGTCGACGGCGACGATCCTCTACAACGAGTCCAACCCGAGCGTC
This sequence comes from Ornithinimicrobium flavum, assembly GCF_004526345.1. Classification (NCBI taxonomy): domain Bacteria; kingdom Bacillati; phylum Actinomycetota; class Actinomycetes; order Micrococcales; family Ornithinimicrobiaceae; genus Ornithinimicrobium; species Ornithinimicrobium flavum. The sequence goes on from NZ_CP038213.1 coordinate 2,563,425, forward strand.
GAGCAGGTCGCGATGACCCTGGAGACGATGAAGGCCTCGGCGACCGACCTGCGGGCCCAGGGCCTGGTCGACACGATCGTGCACGACGACGACGACCCGCAGGTCACCGCCCGGGAGCTGCGGCGGGCCATCGTCGAGGGTTACAACCGGCAGCAGGGCCTGTCCCCCCCCGGCTGCGCCAGCGCGCCAACGACCGCCTGCGTCCGCGCACCCTGGGGAGCTGGCGACCGACCAGCCGGCCAACGTCACCCAGATCGAGCCGGCCACCGCCGAGCCGACGGCCGCCGACCCGACCTAGCGGGACGCCGGGCCGGGCCGCCCGCCCGACGGCCCGGCCGGTCTCAGCTCGTCCACGCCCGCCACAGGGCGGCGTACTCCCCGTCGGCGGCCAGCAGCTCCTCGTGGCTCCCGAGCTCGACGATGCGGCCGTCCTGCACGACCGCGATCCGGTCGGCGTCGTGGGCGGTGTGCAGCCGGTGCGCGATCGCCACCACCGTCCTGCCGGTGAGCAGCGCGCTCATCGAGCCCTCCAGGTGCCGGGCGGTGCGCGGGTCGATGAGCGAGGTCGCCTCGTCCAGGACCAGGGTGTGGGGGTCGGCCAGGATGAGGCGGGCGAGCGCCACCTGCTGCGCCTGCGCAGGGGTCAGCTGGTGGTGCCCGGAGCCGAGCACCGTGTCCAGGCCGCGCGGCAGGGCCCGCACCCAGGCGTCGGCGTCGACCGTCGCCAGGGCACGCCATACCGACTCCTCGCCCGAGCCCTCCCGGGCGAGCTCGACGTTGTCGCGGACACTGCCGCGGAAGACGTGGTGCTCCTGGGTGACGAGGGCGACCTCGGCGCGCAGCCGCTCCAGGGGCAGCTCGACCAGCTCGACGCCGCCCAGGGTCACCGACCCGGCCCGCGGTCCGTGGATCCCGGACAGCAGCCGGCCGAGCGTGGACTTGCCGGACCCGGAGGGACCGACGACCGCCAGCCGCTCCCCCGGCCGCAGCGCGAGGTCCACACCGTGCAGGACGTCGTGGCCCTCCCGGTAGGCGTAGCGAAGGTCGCGCCCCACCAGCTCGGAGCCGGACGGCTCGGCGGTGCCGGCCACGCGGTCGGCGGGCACCTCGGCGATCCCCAGCAACCGGGTGGTCGAGGCGATGCCGACCTGGAGCCGGTCGATCGTGCCGATCAGCCGGTCGAAGGGGCCGTAGAAGGTCTCGATGTAGAGCATCGCGGCCGTCAGCTGCCCCAGCGTGACCTGGCCCTGGACGTAGAGGAGGGCCCCGAGGACCAGGGTGATGACCCGCGGCATGGAGAAGGCCATGTCCATCACCGCGAACAGGATGTTGCGCAGGAAGAGCCCGTAGCGCTCGGCCTGGGCCGACACCTCGATGTCGTCCGCCCCGGCCCGGCGGCGCCGCTCCTGCAGGCCGTAGGCCTCGACGGTGCGCACCCCCTCCACCGTCTCGGTGAGGGTGGAGTTGATCCGGGAGTAGGTCGCGCCCTCGAGCAGGTAGGCGGCCGGTGCCTGCTGCAGGTAGCGGCGCACCTGCAGCAGCGACAGCGAGGCGGTGAGCACCGTGGGGACGGCCAGCGCCCACGAGTTGAGCACCATCGCGACCACCGTGAGCAGCACGGTGACGATCCCGATGATGAACTCGGGGAGGGCCCAGCGCACCGCACCGCTCATCGAGCTGACGTCGCGGGTGACCCGGGTGACCAGGTCGCCGGTGCTGGCCGACTCCACCCGGCCCAGGGGCAGCCGGAGGACGGCCCGCACCACGTGCTCACGGGCCTCGGCGAGCACCCCGTGGCCCAGGACGGCCGCGAGCCACTTGGCGAGGAAGGTCAGGACCGCCTGCGCCACCAGCACCCCGGTGACGACCAGCACGAACGTCGTGATCGTCCCCGGGACGGGTCGGCCGGAGGACTCCACCATGGTGTCCACGAGACGACCCAGCAGCAGCGGCACGGCCAGCCCGGCGGCCGCCGCGAGCGCGTTGGCCAGGGTCACGGTGAGGACCAGGCCCGCGCGCCGGCGCAGCAGCCCGCGCAGGTAGTCGAGGACCGTGCGGCTGCTTGCGACCGGAAGACCCCGCCGGGGGTCGAGCGCCTCGGCGAGGTGGTCCTCCGCACGCTGCCGGCGCAGCGAGTGCCGCTCCCACAGCAGCCGGTGGCGCTCACGCCGGGTCACCGAGCCGGGTGCCGGCGGCCGGAGGGCCACGGGGACGGCCGGGGGCCGCTGCGGCTCCTGGCTCCAGGTGCGCGCCGAGTCGGCGCGCAGCCGCTCATCCAGCGAGCTCATGTCCTCACCTCCTCCGGGTGCAGGTCGTGCGGGGCAGGGGGTATGTCGTCAGGGCCGTCGTCGTCGCCGCGCAGCACGGTGGACCGGTAGCCGGCGTGGGTGGCCACGAGCTGGTCGTGGGTGCCGGTCGCGGCGACGCGTCCGTCCACGAGGTAGGCGACCTCGTCGGCGTGGTGCAGCAGCAGCGGCGAGGCGGTCATGACCACGGTGGTCCGGCCGCGGCGGTGGGCGGGCAGCCGGTCGGCGATGCGGGCCTCGGTGTGCGCGTCCACGGCCGAGGTGGGCTCCACGAGCACGAGGACGGGGGCCCGGGCGGACAGCGCCCGGGTCAGCACCAGTCGCTGGCGCTGGCCGCCGGACAGCCCGCGTCCACGCTCATCGAGGACGCCCTGCCACCCGCCCGGGAGGATGTCGTAGACGTCCTCCGCCGCCGCCGCGTGCAGGGCCGCCTCGGCCTCCTCGCGGGTCAGCCGCCCGTGCGGGTCGACGGCCTCCTGGAGGGTGCCGGCGAAGACGTGCGCCGCGGTGTCGCTCACCAGGATCAGCTGCCGGGTCTGCTCCAGCGGGAGGTCGGCGAGATCGACGCCGCCCAGCGTCACGCCCCAGGACCCGCCGGCCCGGGCCCGGTCGCGGGCGGCCAGCTCCCGGCGGGCGCGGTCACGGGCGAGCTGGGCGCGGCGGGCGGTCCGCCCGCTGGCCTCGTCGTCGCTCTCGTCGTCGGGCAGCGTGTCGCCCGCGGGGAGGTAGCGCCCGAGCCGGTCGGCGAGCGCGGCCGAGTCGTCCGGGACGGCACTGACGACCATCGTGAGCCGCCCGGCCCGCACGCGCAGCCCGGAGGCGTCGTCGACGAGGTCGCCCGCGGCCAGGAGCAGCAGGTCGGTGGTGGGCCGGGGCTCGGGCTGCGGCCAGGGGTCGGGCGTGCCGAGCACCCCGATCGTCTTGCGGGCCGAGACGACCGACCGGGTGATCTGCTGGAAGGACTCGAAGACCACGCGGATCGGCTGCACGAGAAAGAGGGCGTAGCCGAGGAAGGTCACCAGCTCACCGATGCGCGGCCCGCCCTGGCGCACCTGCTCCACGCCCATCGCCATGAGGGCGACGACGAACAGCCCGGAGAGCAGCACGCCCACCGCCTCGACGAAGGCCGCCCAGCCGCCTGCCTGCACCCCGGCGCGGCGGACCCGCTGGCTCTGGCCGGCGTAGTTGTCGCCGAAGATGCGCTCGCCCCCGATCCCGCGGAGGATGCGCAGCCCGGCCACGATGTCGGTGGCCAGCGAGGTCAGCTCGGAGTCGCGCGAGCGCTCCCGCGTCTGGGCTGCGGTGAGGGGGCGCAGCAGGACGCTCGAGAGCAGGACGAGCAGCGGGGCGACGAGGAGCACGACCAGCCCGAGCGGCACCGAGATCTGCAGCACGATCGCCGCGACGACCAGGTAGGCCACCAGGTTGCCCACGGTGCGGGAGACGATCTCGACGAAGTGGCCGAACTGCTCGCCGTCACCCCCGTTGACCGACAGGACCTCCCCGGTGGGCGCCCGCCGCGGCAGCACGTGCCCCAGGGCGGCCGCCTTGTGGGTGACCAGCCGGGTCTGTCCGTAGGCGGCCACGAGCCAGGACCGGACGACGACGGTGTGGTAGAACACGCCGCTGCCGGCACCGATCAGGGTGACGAGCAGCAGCACCCCGCTCCACAGGGCGATCTGCCCGGTGTCGCGCGGCAGGATCCCCTCGTCGATCGCCCGTCCCAGGACCCACGGGGTGAGGGCGGTCGGCAGCATCCAGGCCAGGCTGCACAGGCAGCCGATGACGACCAGGTCCGCCTGGCGGCCCAGCAGCCACAGCAGGTGCCGGCTGGGTGAGCGGGTGTCGGGCTCGTCGAGCGGCCCGGACCCAGGGGTCCAGGCGGTGACGGTGGGGGGGAAGTCGCGCATGGCGAGGAGCAACACTAGGCCCTCCCACCGACGGACCACGAACGGTTTTCGGGCGCGAGCGGCCCCGTCCGGCACCGTCCCCGGCCGGACCGGCAGCCTCGGGCGTGAGAGGATGACGGGCAGTACCCGTCATCCGCGCTCTGGAGGCATCGTGAGCACTCGTCCGGACCTCGCCTGGTGGCAGAAGCTGCTGGTCTTCCTCAAGATGTGGCGTCCTCCGCACCGCACGCTGCACCACGAGCTGCGCGAGGCCCAACCGCCGCCGGTGCCGCCGGTGACCGGGGCCCACGGCAACCGGGTCGACACCACCACCCGGCGTCGTCTGGTCCCTCAGCGCGCCGACCGCGACTGAGCCGCCGGCCCCTCCTCGCCGGAGCCGGCCGGGGACGCTGCCCGGCGGTGCTGTCGACCGGGACGTCTGTCACCGCCGGGTGACAGAGTGTGCCCGTGACCTCAGCGCACACCGCTCCGGCCCCGTCGACGGTCCTCGACCGGTTCTCGCCGGCGACCCGGGCCTGGTTCGACGCCTCCTTCCGCGAGCCCACCACCGCCCAGGTCGGCGCCTGGTCCGCGATCAGCCGGGGTGACCACACGCTGGTCGTGGCTCCGACGGGGTCGGGCAAGACGCTGTCCGCCTTCCTATGGGCGATCGACCGGATCGTCACCGACCCGCCCGCGCCCGCCGCGTCACGGCCCGCCAGGCCCAGGTCCGGCGAGCGCAGGTCCGACGGGCGCAGGTCCGACGGGCGCAGGCCCGCTGCGGGCACGGCGGGCACGGCTGATGGTGGCGGCCGCGCCGCCCGGTGCCGGGTCCTCTACGTCTCCCCGCTGAAGGCGCTGGCCGTGGACGTCGAGCGCAACCTGCGATCACCCCTGGTCGGCATCGCGCACGCCGCCACGCGCCTGGGCCTGCCCGCGCCGTCGGTCTCGGTGGCGGTGCGCTCCGGAGACACCCCCGCCGCGGACCGCCGCGCCTTCGCCCGTGACGGCGCCGAGATCCTCATCACGACCCCCGAGTCGCTCTTCCTCCTGCTCACCTCGCAGGCCCGCGAGGCCCTCAGCGGCGTCGAGTCGGTCATCGTGGACGAGGTCCACGCCGTCGCGGGCACCAAGCGCGGCGCGCACCTGGCGCTCACCCTGGACCGGCTGGACGCGCTGCTGGACCGACCGGCCCAGCGCATCGGCCTGTCGGCCACCGTGCGTCCGGTGGAGGAGGTGGCGCGCTACCTGACCGGCGGTCGTCCGGTCACCACGGTGCAACCGGCGTCCACCAAGGAGTGGGACCTCCGGGTCGCCGTCCCGATCCCCGACATGTCCGACCCGGGTGCCACCGAGCGTCCCACGGTCCCTGGCAGCAGCCCGGCGCAGCGCCGCACGGTCTCGGGCGGGCCCGACGGGGCCGGCGGGGTCGGGGCGGCAGCCGCGGACCGGTGGGTGGTCGGTGCCGACAGCACCGACCACCCCGCCGAGCCACCCGGTCGCGGCCCCGTCCTGCCCGACCTCGACGGCGACGGTGGCGGCGACGTCTGGGCCCCGGCCCAGGACCCCGAGGAGCGCGCCTCCATCTGGCCGCACATCGAGCGACGGGTGGTCGACCTGGTGGAGCAGCAGACCTCCACGCTGGTCTTCACCAACTCCCGTCGGGTGGCGGAGCGGTTCACCTCCCGGCTCAACGAGGAGTGGGCCGAGCGCCAGGCCCCGCCGGAGGAGGACGCCGGGGACGGCCCCGGCGGACCGCATACCCCGGGGCCCGCGGAGCGTCCGGCCGCCCAGGTCATGGCGCAGTCCGGGGCGAGCCAGGGCGCGCCCCCGGCCCTGGCCCGGGCCCACCACGGCTCGGTGAGCAAGGAGCAGCGCGCCGTGATCGAGGACGCGCTCAAGACCGGCCAGCTGCCGGCCGTGGTGGCGACCAGCAGCCTCGAGCTCGGCATCGACATGGGTGCCGTCGACCTCGTCGTCCAGGTCTCCAGCCCGCCCAGCGTCGCCTCGGGGCTGCAGCGCGTCGGGCGCGCCGGGCACCAGGTGGGGGCGGTCAGCCACGGTGTCTTCTTCCCCACCCACCGCGCCGACCTCGTGCAGACCGCCGTCGTCGTCGACCGGATGCGCGCCGGGATGATCGAGTCGCTCCACGTGCCGGCGAACCCGCTCGACGTCCTCGCCCAGCAGGTCGTGGCGATGGTCGCCATGGACGACTGGACCGTCGCCGACCTCCACGACCTCGTGCGCCGCTCGGCCCCCTACGCCGCCCTCCCCCGACCGCTGCTGGAGGCCGTGCTCGACATGCTGGCCGGACGGTACCCGGGTGAGGACTTCGCCGACCTGCGCCCCCGGATCGAGTGGGACCGTCTCACCGACACGCTCACCGCGCGCCGCGGCGCCCAGTTGCTGGCCGTCACTTCCGGCGGCACCATCCCCGACCGGGGGCTGTATGCCGTCATGCTCGCCACCGGGGACGGGCCGGGCCGGCGCGTCGGCGAGCTCGACGAGGAGATGGTCTACGAGTCCCGCGTCGGCGACGTCTTCACCCTGGGCACGACGAGCTGGCGGATCGAGGACATCACCCACGACCAGGTGCTGGTGACGCCCGCACCGGGCCAGATCGGGCGGCTGCCCTTCTGGAAGGGCGAGGCCCAGGGACGACCGGCCGAGCTGGGCGCCGCGGTCGGCGCCTTCGTCCGGGAGACGGCGGCCCTCCCCCGCGCGGAGGCGCTCGCCGCGCTCACCGGGCCCGGGCGGGGTCTGGACGCGTGGGCCGCCGACAACCTCGTGACCTACCTGGAGGAGCAGGCCCAGCACACCGGCGGGCACGTCCCTTCCGACCGGACGGTCGTGGTCGAGCGTTTCCGCGACGAGATCGGGGACTGGCGCGTGGTCGTCCACTCCCCCTGGGGTCGCCCGGTGCACGGGCCGTGGGCGCTGTGCCTGGCCGCACGGGCCCGCGAGCGGTACGGCACCGACGTCCAGGCTCTGGCCGCCGACGACGGGATCGTCCTGCGCCTGCCCGACCTGGGTGGCTGGGACGACGAGGGCGGGAACGAGCGGTCGCAGGGCGCGCGGCTCGACGCCGAGGTGGCCGAGCTGCTCACCCTCGACCCGGACGAGGTCGCCGACCTGGTGACCCAGGAGATCGGCGGGTCGGCGCTGTTCGCCTCCCGCTTCCGGGAGTGCGCGGCGAGGGCGCTGCTCCTGCCCCGGCGCAACCCGGGGCGACGCAGCCCCTGTGGCAGCAGCGCCAGCGCTCGGCGCAGCTGCTGGAGGTCGCCTCGCGCTACCCCACCTTCCCGATCGTGCTGGAGGCCGTCCGGGAGGTCGTCCAGGACGTCTACGACGTGGCGGCCCTGACCGACCTCATGCGGCGCATCGCCGCCCGGGAGGTCCAGGTCGTCACCGTCGCCAGCCAGAGCCCCTCACCCTTCGCCCGCTCTCTGCTCATGGGCTACATCGCCCAGTTCCTCTACGAGGGCGACTCCCCGCTGGCGGAGCGGCGGGCGGCCGCCCTCTCCCTCGACCCGGCCCTGCTCGCCGAGCTCCTCGGACGGGGCGAGGGAGCCGCGCTGCGCGACCTGCTCGACCCGCAGGTCGTGGCCCGGACGGAGGCGGAGCTGCAGCGGCTGACCCCCGAGCGGGCGGCGCGCGACCAGCAGGACGTCCTGGACCTGCTGCGGGTGCTGGGCCCGCTCAGCACCCCGGAGATCCTGGCCCGTGCGCAGGAGGAGGTGCGCGGGTCGGTCGCCGGCTGGCTCGCCGAGCTCGCGGCGGCCCGCAGGGTCATCGAGGTGAGGGTGGCCGGGGAGCAGCGGTGGGCCGACGCCCAGGACGCCGCCCGGCTGCGCGACGCCCTGGGCACCGCGATCCCGGTGGGGATCCCGGCCACCTACCTGGAGCCGGTGGACGACCCGCTGGGCGATCTCGTGGTCCGTTATGCCCGCACCCACACGCCGTTCACTCTGGCCGAGCTGGCCGGCCGGCTGGGTCTGGGGGCCGCGGTGGTGCGGGACGCCGCGCGGCGCCTCGTCTCCTCGGGCCGGCTCGCCGAGGGTGCGCTGGTGCCGCACGGCACCGGGCACGACGACCTGTGCGACGCCGAGGTCCTGCGGCTGCTGCGTCGCCGGTCCCTCGCCGCCCTGCGTCAGGAGGTCGAGCCGGTGCCCCAGCGCACGTACGCCCGCTTCCTCCCCCGGTGGCAGGCGGCGACCGGGCTCGGGTCCGGCGGTGGGGACCGAGCAGCAGCTGCGGGGCGGTGACGGTGTGCTGCGCGCGGTCGAGCAGCTCGCCGGGGCACGGCTGCCCGCCTCCGCGCTGGAGTCCCTCGTGCTGCCCGCCCGGGTCCGTGACTACACCCCCGCGCTGCTGGACGAGCTGATGACGGCCGGGGAGGTGCTCTGGCAGGGCCACGGCAGCATGCCCGGTGACGACGGATGGGTCTCGCTCCACCTGGCCGACGCGGCGCACCTCACCCTGGCCGGGCCGGAGCCGGTGGAGGAGGGTCCCGGGGCGCCGCTGCTCGAGCTGCTCGAGCGGGTCCCCGGCGGGCCTACCAGTTCCGGTCGCTGTCCGACGCCGTGGGCTCCACCGACGACCCGGGGCTCACCGCCGCCCTGTGGCAGCTGGTCTGGGGCGGGCGCGTCACGGCCGACACCTTCGCCCCGGTCCGGGCCCTGCTCGGGGGCGGCCGGACGGCCCACCGCGCGCGCCGGAGCCCGACGCGCTCGTCCCGGTGGTCCCGGTCCTCGGTGGCGCTGTCGCAGCGGGCGGCCCGGCCTGCCCTCCCGCTGCGGTCGGGCCCCCCGAGCACGGTCGGGCGCTGGTCGCTCCTGCCGCCGGTGGAGACCGACCCGACGGTCCGCGCCCTGGCCACGGCCGAGCAGCTGCTCGACCGCTACGGCGTGCTGACCCGCGGCTCCGTGGTCGCCGAGGGCATCGCCGGCGGGTATGCCGGGGTCTACCGGGTCCTGGCCGGCGCCGAGGAGGCGGGCCGCGTCCGGCGGGGGTATGTCGTGGAGGGTCTCGGCGCGGCGCAGTTCGGCTCCGCCGGGGCGATCGACCGTCTCCGCGCCCTGGACGGCCAGGCCCGGGACCAGGACGGCCAGGACCCCGAGGTGGTCCTCCTGGCCGCGACCGACCCTGCCAACCCCTACGGGGCGAGCGTGCCCTGGCCGGAGCGGGGCCCGGGCGAGGGCGACCCGGACCGTGACCCCGCCCGTGGCGCGCCCGACACCGGTGGCGCGCACCGGCCGGGGCGCAAGGCCGGTTCGATGGTCGCCCTGGTCGACGGGGCCCTGGCCCTCTACCTCGAGCGCGGCGGCCGCACCGCCCTGACCTTCCCCGTGCCCGAGCCGCAGGACGGGCACCAGGTGTGGACGACGGTCGCCCACACGCTGGCGGGAGCCGTGCGGTCTGGGTCGCTCGCCGGGCTGACGATCAGCAAGATCGACGGCGCGGGAGCCCTGGGGGCAGGCTCCCCCCTGGCCGCGGCGCTGGTGGAGGCCGGCTTCCACACCGCACCCCAGGGCCTGCGCCTGCGGCGCTGAGGGCCCGGCAGACACCACCGTCGAAGGAGCACCGTGAGCCCCCAGCGTCCCCACCACCCGCAGTTCGACGCGCTGGTCCGCGCGTCCTTCGAGCGTCAGGGCATCATGCGGACCCTCGGTGCCGACCTCACCCGGGTCCTGCCCGGCCAGGTCGACATCGCGGTCCCCTACCACGAGGGGCTGACCCAGCAGCACGGGTACTTCCACGCCGGCGTCGCGACAACCCTGGTGGACTCCGCCTGCGGCTACGCCGCCCTCACCCTCATGCCCGAGGGGTCGGAGGTCCTGTCGGTGGAGTTCAAGACCAACTTCCTGGCGCCCGCCCGGGGCGAGTTCCTTCGCGCCGAGGGCAGGGTGCTCCGCGCGGGCCGCACGATCACCGTCTGCCACGGCGACGTCTACGCCGTGGCGGACGGGGAGCAGACCCACTGCGCCACGATGATCGCGACGATGATCCGCGTCGACAGCACGGCCTGAGGCCGTCCCCGGGCGACGACGGACGTCACCGGCTACGTCGCCCGGGTCGGCGAGCTCGCTCCTACTCGTGCGGCACCCGGACGCCCTCGGCGTCGAAGACCAGCTCCTCCTCCGGGTGGACGCGCAGCCGGAGCCGGTCGCCCTGCGAGATCTGCTCCCGCTTGTCCAGGCGCACCACGAGGTGGTCCCCGCGGACGGACACACCCTCCGACACCTCCGGCGTGCCGAAGACGAAGGTCTCCGACCCCAGCCGCTCCAGCCGGTCGACGACGACGACCAGCTCGTCCCGGCCGGGCGAGCCCCCGGTCCCGACGACGTCGAAACCCTCCGGTCGCAGCCCGACCGTGACCGGCGAGGCGACCTCGGTCGGGCGCAGCGGGATGTCCAGGCCCGGGGCCAGCAGCGCGCGGCGCTCGCGCACCTGCACCCCGTCGAGGAAGTTGATCGCCGGTGAGCCGATGAAGCCGGCCACGAAGGCGTTGACCGGCCGCTCGTAGAGCTCGGTCGGTGAGCCCACCTGCTGCAGGACGCCGTCCCGCAGCACGCAGACCCGGTCGCCCATGGTCATCGCCTCCGTCTGGTCGTGGGTGACGTAGACGGTCGTCGTGCCGAGCCGGCGCTGCAGTTCCGCGATCTGGCCACGGGTCGACACCCGCAGCTTGGCGTCCAGGTTGGACAGCGGCTCATCCATGCAGAAGACCTTGGGCTGGCGCACGATCGCCCGGCCCATGGCCACCCGCTGGCGCTGACCGCCGGACATCTTGGCCGGCTTGCGGTCCAGCAGGTCCTCCAGCTGCAGGATGCGCGCCGCCTCCGCCACCCGCTCCCGGATCTCGGCCTTCGGGGTCCCGGTGTTGCGCAGGGCGAACGCCATGTTCTCGGCGGCCGTCATGTTCGGGTAGAGGGCGTAGCTCTGGAAGACCATGGCCACGTCCCTGTCCCGGGCGCGCACGCGGGTGACGTCCTCGTCGTCGATGAGCAGGCGCCCGGAGGTCACCGGCTCCAGGCCGGCGAGCATGCGCAGCGAGGTCGACTTGCCGCACCCCGACGGACCGACGAGGACGACGAACTCACCGTCCTCGATCTGCAGGTCGAGAGCGTCGACCGCCGGACGGTCCGCGCCCGGGAAGGTCCGGGTCGCCTGCTCGTAACTGACGCTGGCCATCGGTCAGCGCAGCTCGGGCTCGACGTCCCGCTCCACGACCTGCTGCAGCTCCTGGGCCAGCTCGGTGAAGACCTCCGTCACGTCCTCGCCACCGGTGGTGATCCGGTCCAGGGCGGCACCGATGCGGGCACCACCGCCGGGGACGAAGACGCGCGCGTAGTCCTGGGACTGGGTGTTGGGCAGCTGCTCCAGCGCGGTCTCGAAGTTGGGGTTCTCCTCGAGGTAGCCCTGGACCTCCTCGGTGTCGATGGCGTCCTTGCGGACGGGCACGTACCCCGTGGCCTGGCTGAAGGTCACCGTGTTCGCGGTGTTGGTGTACCAGTCGACGAACTCGGCCGCGGCCGCCTTGCGGGCCTCGGAGATGTTGTTGGAGACCGCCAGGCCGGCGCCACCGGTGGTCACGCCCGGCTGCGGGCCGGGGAGGAAGGCGGTGCCGAAGTCGAAGGTGGCGGTCTCGACCAGGCCGCCGAGCGAGCCGGTCGACTGGAGCAGGGCTGCCGCCTGACCGGCGGCGAAGTCGCTGTTCGGGTCGGTCGCGATGACGAAGTTGCCGGACTCGACCTGCTCCTGGAGGAACTCCCCGGCGGCGATCGACCCCTCCGAGGTGAGGACCGAGGTGTCCCACTCCTGCGAGTAGGCGCCGTCGAAGGTCCAGATCATGCCCTGGAAGTACCAGTCGAGGTAGTTGGAGCCGTCGGGGATGGTGAGGGCCGGCATACCCGGGTTGGCCTCACGCAGGTCGGTCGCCCACCCGGCGAACTCCTCCCACGTCTCGGGGCCGCGGTCCGGCAGTCCCGCCGCCTCCCACATGTCCTTGTTGTAGTAGAAGAGGGGGGTCGAGCGGGCGTAGGGGACGGCGTAGTGCTGGTCCTCGAAGACGTAGTCCTCACGCAGCGAGTCGACGTAGCTGCTCGTGTCCACGTCCGCGGCCTCCCACAGCTCGTCCAGCGGCGCGATGGCGTCGTTGAGCATCATCGGGAACCAGGTGACGTCCGAGGCGACGACCACGTCGGGCACGTCGCTGCCGGCCTGGGCGGCGTTGAAGCGGTTGGCGACCTCCTCGTAGTTGGCGCCGGCGGTCACCAGCTGGATGCTCACCCCGGTCTCCTCCTCGTAGGCGGCGATGAGCTCCTCCTCGGTCTCCTTGGACCCACCGGGGTGGTTGGACCAGAACACCAGGCTGGTGACCTCCTCGTCCGCGCCGCCGCCGGCGGCACCGGTGGCGCCGTCGTCCTCGTTCGTGCCGCCGCCACCGGTCCCGGCGCAGGCGGTCAGCAGGCTGGCGGTCAGGGCCAGGCCCAGGATCGTGGGGATGGGACGGGTCATGTTCTCTCCTCGGCAGGTGCCCGGCGGGCGGGCGCGGTGGTGGACGGGGTCGATGGGTGCGGGGTCGGTGGGTCGGGGGTGGACGGGTATGCGGTCATGGCGGCTCAGCCCTTGACCGCCCCGGCGGTCAGGCCCTTGATCATGTGACGCTGCAGCAGCAGGAAGACCAGCAGGATGGGCAGCATGGTCAGCACGGTGCCGGCCATCACCGGCCCCCAGTTCGTGAAGCCCTCGGCGTCCTGCAGCTGGGTCAGGCCGACCGGCAGCGGCGCGGTCGAGGCGTCGTCGGCCATGAGCAGGGGCCACAGGTACTGGTTCCACTCGTTGACGACGGTGATGAGCGTGAAGGCGATGACGGTGGGCCAGGACATCGGCAGCACCACCCGCCAGAGCAGGGTGAACGGGCCGGCGTGGTCCATCTCGGCGGCCTCGATGATCTCCCCGGGCAGGGAGATGAAGTGGTTGCGCATGAGGAAGGTCCCGAAGGCCACCCCGGCCAGCGGGATCATGATGCCCTGGAAGGTGTTGCGCCAGCCCAGCTCGGCCACGAGCGCGTAGTTGCTGATCCAGGTGATCTGGCTGGGGACCATGAGCGCCGCGATGATGAACAGCAGCGCCAGCGTGCGACCGGGGAAGCGCAGGAAGGACAGGGCGAAGGCCGACAGCACCCCGATGACCACCTGGACGATCGTGAGGGTGCCGGTGATGAAGACCGAGTTGCGCAGGTAGCTCAGGAACGGCACGCCCTGCCGGACGCCGTCGTAGTTCTCGAAGGTGACCGGGTCCGGGACCCACGTCACCGGGACCGAGTAGATGTCGCTGCGCTCCTTGAGGGAGGCCGCGAGGATCCAGTAGAGGGGCAGGGCCACCACGACCACGACCAGCACCATGGCCAGGTAGCCGCTGACGGCCGACACGGGGCTGCGCCGTTCGTGGGGCGCGATCTGGGCGGTGCTCACTTCTCCCGGCCCCTCTCCATGACCCACACCTGCATGAGGGTGATGACGAGCAGGGCGAGGAACATGACCGTGGCGACGGTGGCGCCGTACCCGGCCCGCAGGTTGACGAAAGTCTCCTGGTAGATCTGGTAGACCATCGTGGTCGTGCCGTTACCGAAGGGTCCGCCCCGGGTCATCGTGTGGATGACGTCGAAGACCTGGAAGCTGTTGAGCATCACGGTGATGAGCAGGAAGAAGGTCGCGCCCCGGAGCTGGGGCCAGATGACCATCCGGAAGCGCGTCCAGGCGGAGGCGGAGTCGATCTCGGCGGCCTCGTCCAGGTCGCGTCGCCGGGCCTGGAGGGCCGCCAGGTAGATGACGAAGGTGTACCCGAGGTTCTTCCACACGTAGGTGATGGTGACCATGAACAGCGCCCACCCGGCCGACTGGTAGAAGTTGGGCGGGGTGATGCCGATCGTGCGCAGCAGGTCGGGCACCAGGCCGAAGGTGGGGGTGAAGATGAACTGGAAGGCCACGCCGATGGCCGCGCCCGACAGCACGAACGGGGCGAAGACCAGCGACCTCACCCCACCACCGCGGCCGAAGAGCTTCTGGTCCAGGAGCAGGGCCAGCGCCAGGCCGATCACCATGGAGCCGATCACTGCGGCACCGGTGAAGATCAGCGTGTTCCACAGGACCGTCCGGCTCGAGTCGCTGGTGAAGAACTCGACGTAGTTGTCCCACCCGATGAAGGTGGACCGCGGGCTGCCGAGGTTCCACCGGAAGAAGCTGAGCCGGATGTTGTCGACGAGGGGCCGGTAGGTCCAGACCAGGAGCAGGAGGACGTTGGGCAGGAGCAACGCCGCGGCGAGCAGCGCCTCCTTGCCCCGTCCAGGTCGTTCCTCGATCCGGCTCACGCGGCGCGACGCTACTAGACCTTCGGCAACGATGCGCACCCGGGCCGGTGGACAGCAGGTGGCGCCCGCGTGTCCGCCGCGTGACCGGCTGCGTGACCCAGCCCGGGCCGTGGTCCAATCGGGCGGTGACGACCCGGCCCGCCCACGCAGCCCTGGCCGCCCTGGGGGCGGCGACGCTGTGGGGGACCACGGGGACGGCCCAGGCACTGGGGCCGCAGGGGACGGACCCGACGTCCGTGGGCGCTGCCCGGGTGGGCCTCGGTGCGGTGGTGCTGGTCCTGCTGGCCCTGGTCCACCGTCGGCGTCGTCCGGGCGGGCCCGACCGCCCCGCCGCGCTGCTGGGGGCGACGGGGGTGGCGGGCGGCCCGGTCGGCCGTGTCCCGGGCCCGGTGGTGCTGGTCGTCGGGGGGCTCGCCGTGGCGGCCTATCAGGCGTTCTTCTTCCTGGGGGTGGCACGGGCCGGCGTCGCGGTGGGCACGGTCGTGGCGCTCGGCGTCGCGCCCCTGGCGACGGGCTTGCTGGGGACGGGGCTGGGTGAGCGACCGACGGCCCGCTGGCTGGTCGCGACGGTGGGTGCCGTCGGGGGGATCGGCCTGCTCGTCAGCGGCTCCGCACCCGGCGGGGGTGACGTCGACCTTGTGGGGCTGGGCGCGGCCCTGGGTGCCGGGGTGTCCTACGCCGTCTACACCGTGGCTGCCCGCGCCCTGCTGGTGCGCGGCGCGGACGGGAGGAGCGTGGTGGCCGGCTTCTTCACGATCGCGGCGGTGCTGCTGGCCCCCGCCCTGGCCCTCGGCGACCTGGGCTGGCTGGCCACGGGCGCGGGCGCGCTCATGGTCCTGTGGCTGGGGGTGGCCGCCACCGGGGTGTCCTACGTGCTCTTCCAGCAGGGGCTGGCCGGGCTCCCCGCCGGGACCGTCGCCACCCTCTCCCTCGCCGAGCCTGTGACCGCGACCCTCCTCGGGGTCCTCCTGCTGCGCGAGGACGTCACCGGTCTCACGGCGGTAGGCATCCTGGTGGTCCTGGGCAGCCTGTCGGTCATGGCCGTGCGGCGGCGGACGCCGGGCTAGGGTGGCCACCATGAGCGAGCGCACCGACGCGTCCATCTCCGCCCTCCCGCTCCCCGCCGAGGAGGACGTGCCGGAGGGTGTGCAGCGGCTGTGGGCCAGGTCGCGCGAGGTCTTCGGCTTCGTGCCCAACGTCTTCGTGGCGCAGGCCTACAACCCCGAGCAGTTCCAGGCCTGGTGGGCCTACTTCAACCTGCTGGTCAACAAGCCGGGCCACCTGAGCAACGCCGAGCGTGAGCTCCTGGCCGTGGTGGTCAGCGGCGTCAACCGCTGCACCTACTGCGCCGTCTCGCACGGGGCGGCCCTGCGGCACCACAGCGGCGACCCCGTCACCTCCGACCTGGTCGCCGTCAATTGGCGGCAGGCCGACCTGCCCGAGCGGGAGGCGGCGCTGGCCGCCTACGCGGAGAAGCTCACCCTCACCCCCGCCGAGGTGACGCCCGAGGACCTCGACCCGCTGCGGGGCGTGGGGCTGGACGACCACGCCATCCTCGAGGCGATCCAGGTCATCGGCATGTTCAACATGACGAACCGGATCGCGACGGCCATCTCCATGGTGCCCAACGTCGAGTACCACTCCCAGGCCCGCTGAGCCCCGATGCCCGAGGGTGACGCCGTCTGGCGCACCGCCTCCCGTCTGCACGGGGCACTGGCCGGTGAGCTGATCGCCGGCTGCGACCTGCGTGTGCCGGCCCTGGCCACGAGCGACCTGTCGGGGAGGCGCACGCTGGAGGTGGTCCCCCGGGGCAAGCACCTCCTGCACCGTGTCGAGGGCGGTCTCACCCTGCACAGCCACCTGCGGATGGACGGCTCGTGGCGGGTGCAGCCGGCCGGTGCGAGGTATGCGGCGGCGCGCCGCCACACCACGCGCGCCCTGCTGTGGACCGCCGCGGTCGTGGCCGTCGGGGACAGGCTGGGGATGCTCGACCTGGTGCGGACGGTGGACGAGGGTCGGGTCGTGGGACACCTGGGGCCCGATCTCCTGGATCCGGGCTTTGACCTGGACCTGGCCGTGGCGAACCTGCTCGCCGAGCCCGGCCGGGGGGCCGCGGAGGCGCTGCTGGACCAGCAGAACCTGGCCGGGATCGGCACCATCTGGGCCAGCGAGCCCCTCCACCTGCACCGGATCTCCCCCGCCACGCCCGTCGGCGAGGTCGGGGCCGAGCGGCTGCGCGAGCTGCTCACCACGACCCGGCAGCTCATGGTGCGCAGCTGCCGGCTCCCCCGGACCACGACCACCGGGTCCACCACCCCCGGGGAGGAGACGTGGGTCTTCGGCCGGCCCGACCGACCCTGCCACCGGTGCGGGTCCCTCGTGCGGCAGCTCACGGTGGGGTCGGCCCCCCGGGAGCGGATCGTGAGCTATTGCCCCACCTGTCAGCGGTGAGCGACCGGACTCGGCTCAGGCGGCGGAGACGACGGCGCGGCGCCGGGTGGTGACCTCGCTGCGCCGGATCGGCTGGGCCAGCCCGTCGGTCAGGACCGCGGTCATCTGCTGCTGGGCGGCCTCGGCCAGGCTGACGCGGTCCGCGACGTCGGAGAGCATGTCGGACAGGGGCACGTCCAGGGCCCGGCAGATCGAGGCCAGCAGCTCGGAGGAGGCTTCCTTCTCACCGCGCTCGATCTCGGACAGGTAGCCGAGGGAGCACGAGGCCGAGGCGCTGACCTCCCGCAGCGTCCGACCCTGGGTCTGGCGGGTCTCGCGGAGGGCGTCGCCCAGCTCGCGTCGCAGCAGCACCATGGTCGTCCCTCCTCAGCAGCTCGTCGACCGGGCGGTCTCTCCCGGATGGTCTCCTACGGTACATCCCCGGTCCGACAGTGTCGGGGGGAGCGTGTCGTGCAGCAGCCGCAGCGCGGCGCTCACGCTGGCGGTGCGGATCTGCGCCCGGTCACCCTGCAGCCTCAACGCGCGGTGCGCGGTGATGTGTTCCCCGTCCCGGTGTCCGCAGACGGCCACGTGCACGGTGCCGACCGGTCGACCCTCGCTCGGGTCGGGGCCGGCCACCCCGGTCGTCGCGACGGCCCAGTCCGCGTGCAGCATCCTGCTCGCCCCGGCCGCCATGGCCTCGGCGCACTCGCGGGAGACGGTCCCGTGGCGGCGGACGACCTCGGCGGGCACGCCCAGCGCCTCGTGCTTGACCTCGGGGGCGTAGGCCACCACCCCTCCGCGCACCACGGTGCTGGCTCCGGGGACGCCCACGAGCGCCGCGCAGACCAGACCGCCGGTGAGGGACTCGGCCGTGGCCACGGTGGCGCCGAGGGCGCGCAACCTCCCCACCACCTCCGGGGCGCCCGGGACCGAGGCACGCGACCCGGCCGGCGTCATACCTCAGGCCCGTCGCGCGGCGCCGGGGGCGAGGGCCTGCCGGACGTAGTCGACGCCGGTGAGGACCGTGACCAGGACCGCGGCGTACATGACCCACAGGCCCAGGTCGCCCAGCCACCCCACCAACGGTGCCATCACCAGGGAGAGACCGACCGCCTGCAGGACGGTCTTGAGCTTGCCGCCCTTGCTGGCGGGGATCACCCCCCGCCGGATGACGACGAACCGCATGAGCGTGATGCCGACCTCCCGGACCAGGATGACCACCGTGACCCACCAGGGGAGCAGGTCGATGAGGGACAGTCCCACCAGGGCGGTGCCGATCAGCGCCTTGTCGGCGATGGGGTCCATGAGCTTGCCGAAGGCCGTGATGAGGCCCTGTCGTCGGGCGAGGTGACCGTCCACCCAGTCGGTGAGGATGGCGACGAGGAAGACCAGCAGCGCCCACCAGCGCATCGACGTGTCCTGCCCACCCTCGGTCAGCAGCAGCCACCCGAAGAGCGGGACCAGGAGGATCCGCAGGACGGTGAGGGCGTTGGGCAGGTTCCACGGCGAGGCCTGCGGGGTCTCCGGGGCCGTGGCGATCTCGGGGCCGTCGGGGTCGTGGGGACCGATCACAGGGGTCTGGCCTCCTGGGGGCGGGACGGGGCGGGCAGGAGCGGGACGGCCACGAGGTCGACCCCTTCGGTGGCCACCACCTCGGCGGTCACGATCGTGCCGGGGGCGAGGTCCGGTGCGGCCCCGTCGGGGGTGACCAGGTAGGTGACCCCGTCGACGTCGGGCCCCTGCTGCCCGGCCCGGCCGACGAGCCGGTCCTCGCCGCCGTCGGTCTCCACCCCCTCGACCAGGACCTCGACGAGGGTGCCGACGCGCTCCTCGGCACGCTGGGCGGTGAGCTCCTCGACCAGCGCGGTGACGGCCGCCACCCGCTCGGCGATGATCGCCTCGTCCAGCTTGCCGCCGAGGCCCTCGGCCTCGGTGCCGTCCTCGTCGGAGTAGCCGAAGACCCCGACCACGTCCAGCCGTGCCTCCTCCAGGAAGGCGGTCAGCTCGGCCAGGTCCTCCTCGGTCTCCCCGGGGAAGCCGACGATGACGTTGGTGCGGATGCCCGCCTCGGGCAGGCGCGTGCGGACCTGCTCCAGCAGCGTGAGGAACGAGGCCCGGTCGCCGAAGCGCCGCATCCGGCGCAGGAGCGGACCGCTGGCGTGCTGGAAGGAGATGTCGAAGTAGGGGACCACCCCGGGGGTGCTGGCCATGGCGTCCAGCAGGTCGGGGCGGATCTCCGCCGGCTGGAGGTAGGACACCCGGACCCGCTCGATGCCGGGGGTCGTCGTCAGCTCGGGCAGGAGCCGGTCGATGAGGCGCAGGTCCCCCAGGTCCTTGCCGTAGGAGGTGGTGTTCTCGCTGACGAGGAAGACCTCCCGGACGCCTCGCTCCCCCAGCCAGCGCGCCTCCTGCAGGATCTCCTCCGGGCGGCGGGAGACGAAGCTGCCCCGGAACATGGGGATGGCGCAGAAGGCGCACCGTCGGTCGCAGCCCGAGGCGATCTTCAGGGGCGCCCACGGCCGGTCGTCGAGCCGGGAGCGCACCACCCGCGGGCCGCTGGCGGGTGCGACGTCGGCCAGGGGGGTGCTGGGCTCGGGCGTCGGGGGCAGATCCGCGGGCGCCGTGGGCTGCTGGTGCCCCGGGAGCGCGACCGCCCCGGAGGCACCTCCCCGTGCCGCGGGGGCGAGCGGGAGCAGGGTGCGGCGGTCCCGCGGCACGTGGGACGCCGGGCGCTCCCCCGCCAGGATGCGCTGCAGGTGCCCCGACATGTCCGCGTAGGAGTCGAACCCGAGGACGGCGTCCGCCTCGGGCAGCTCCTCGGCCAACGAGCGACCGTAGCGCTCGGCCATGCACCCCACGGCCACGACCTTCTGGGTCCGCCCGGTGCGCTTGAGGTCGTTGGCCTCGAGCAGCGCGTCGATGGAGTCCTTCTTGGCCTGCTCCACGAACCCGCAGGTGTTCACCACCGCCACGTCGGCCTGGGCCGCGTCGTCGACGAGGGTCCACCCCTCGGCGGCCAGACGTCCGGCCAGCTCCTCGGAGTCGACCTCGTTGCGGGTGCAGCCGAGCGTGACGACGGCGACGGAGCGGGCCAGGGACATGACGGCCAGTCTACGGTGGCAGGCCGTGGTCAGTAGCGGTCGCGACCGCCGCGGTCGGTCAGCTCCCAGGCGTCCTCGGACTCCTCGTCGTCCTCCTCGACCACCCGGCTGCCGGAGACGGGGTCGTCGTCGTAGCGGCTGTCGCGCACAGCGGGGCGGATCTCCCCGGTCTCCCCGCCCTCGTCGGACAGCACCTCGTCCTCCTCGTCGACGACGACCACCTCGGCCGCGCCGGCGTCGAACGGCTCGCTGACCGTCTCCGGCTCGGGACGGGGGGCGGGCTCCTGGCCCTGGAGCAGCGAGAGCGTCTCCTCGAGGTCGTCGGGCTTGACGAGGACGTCGCGGGCCTTGGACCCCTCGGAGGGCCCCACGATCCCTCGTGACTCCATGAGGTCCATCAGCCGACCGGCCTTGGCGAAGCCGACCCGCAGCTTGCGCTGGAGCATGGACGTGGAGCCGAACTGCGTGGTGATGACCTGCTCGGCCGCCTGGAGCAGCAGGTCGAGGTCGTCGCCGATGTCCTCGTCGATCTGCTTCTTGGCGGGGGCCGCGACGACCTCCTCGACGTACTTCGGCT
This sequence comes from Ornithinimicrobium flavum, assembly GCF_004526345.1. Classification (NCBI taxonomy): domain Bacteria; kingdom Bacillati; phylum Actinomycetota; class Actinomycetes; order Micrococcales; family Ornithinimicrobiaceae; genus Ornithinimicrobium; species Ornithinimicrobium flavum. The sequence goes on from NZ_CP038213.1 coordinate 2,584,106, forward strand.
TGAGCTGACCGGTGACGTGGGCGACGACGTCGTGGATCTCCGACTCGCTCACCCACGCCCCCTGGACGCGCATGGGCTTGGAGGCCCCCATCGGCAGGAACAGGGCGTCGCCCTGGCCGATGAGCTTCTCGGCGCCGGGCTGGTCCAGGACGACCCGGCTGTCGGCGAGCGAGGAGGTGGCGAACGCCATCCGGGACGGGACGTTGGCCTTGATCAGGCCGGTGACCACGTCGACGGAGGGTCGCTGGGTCGCCAGGACCAGGTGGATGCCAGCGGCACGGGCCAGCTGGGTGATGCGCACCACCGACTCCTCGACGTCGCGCGGGGCGACCATCATGAGGTCCGCGAGCTCGTCGACGACGACGAGCAGGTAGGGGTAGGGCTGGATGACCCGCTCCGAGCCGGGGGGCGGGGTGACCTTGCCCGCGCGGACGGCCTTGTTGAAGTCGTCGAGGTGCTTGTAGCCGTACGCCGCCAGGTCGTCGTAGCGGTGGTCCATCTCCTTGACCACCCAGGCCAGCGCCTCGGCGGCCTTCTTCGGGTTGGTGATGATCGGGGTGATGAGGTGGGGGATGCCCTCGTAGGCGGTGAGCTCGACCCGCTTGGGGTCGACCAGGATCATCCGCACCTCGTCCGGGGTGGACCGCATGAGGATCGAGGTGATCATCGAGTTGACGAAGCTCGACTTGCCCGAGCCGGTGGCACCCGCGACCAGCAGGTGGGGCATCTTGGCGAGGTTGGCGATGACGTAGCCTCCCTCGACGTCCTTGCCGACGCCCATGACCATCGGATGGGTGTTGTTGCGCGCCGCCTGGCTGCGCAGGACGTCCCCGAGGTTGACGTTCTCCCGGTCGGTGTTGGGGATCTCGACGCCCACCGCGGACTTGCCCGGGATCGGCGAGAGGATGCGCACGTCGGCGGAGGCGACGGCGTAAGCGATGTTCTTGGACAGGGCGGTGATGCGCTCCACCTTCACCCCGGAGCCGAGCTCGACCTCGTAGCGCGTGACGGTCGGCCCGCGGGTGAAGTCGGTGACCTGCGCGTCGATGTTGAAGTCGTCGAGGACGCCCGTCAGTGCCTCGACCACCCGGACGTTGGCCTCCGAGCGCTCCTTGTGCGGGCTGCCGGGCCGCAGGATGGTGGAGTCCGGCAGCGTGTAGGTGACGTCGCCGGCCAGCTGCAGCTGCTCCACGCGCTGGGGCAGCTGCGCGGTCGGCGGCGCCTGCAGCTCGTTCTTGGCGGGCGTGGCCGCGGCCTCCCGGAGCTTGTCCACGGCGCTCTTGTCCTGCGGGCGCTTCTGGCCGGGACGCAGCGCGGGGATCTCCTCGGTCGAGTCCCCCGTCCCGGGCTCGGACGCCCGCGCGGCCGGTCGCGTCGACCGCCGCTCGGGCGCGGCCTCCGCCTCCGCCCCGGGCTGCTGGTCCGGCGCGGGGCGGGTGCGGCTGCGGGTGCGCGGGGACGAGGCCGCCCTGGCCCGCTCGACCTCCGCAGCCTGCTCGAACGCGACGTCACCGTGACGCTCGTCGAGGTCGGCAGCACGGCGGCGGGGCCGGCGCTGCCGTGGCAGCACCTCGCCGGTCACGGGGTCCACGTCGTCGAAGCGCGCGGAGTCGAAGAGGTGCTGCTCCACCTCACGGAGGCGGTCGGGGATGCGGTGGACGGGGGTCCGGGTGAGGACGAGGAAGCCGAAGACGCCCAGGAGGGACAGGACGATGTAGGCACCGGTGACGGTGATCGCGGACGCGGGGATCGAGGAGGCGATGAAGCCCAGGACTCCGCCGGAGGCCTGCATGGCCGCCGGTCCCTCCCCGTAGTCGGGGTTGCCGGTGGCCAGGTGCGTGATCCCGCTCGCGGCGACGAGCATGGCGGTGGTGCCGATGCTCATCCGGTTGGTGGCCTGCTGCTGGTCGGGGGCCCGGAAGAGCCGGACGGCGAAGAAGAGCAGGACGACGGGCAGCACGAGGGCCACGCGACCGAAGGTCCCGGCCGCGACGGCGTGGACCGCGTCGCCGAACATGCCGTCCAGGCCCCACCACTCCCGCAGCGCCACGACCAGGGCCAGGGCCAGCAGCAGGAAGCCGGCGCCGTCACGACGGTGCTCGGGCTCCAGGTCGCGGGCCGTGTCCGTCATCGCGCGCACGGTGCCCCCCGTGACACCGGCGATGCCGCGCGCGGCCCGGCCGGGCAGGGAGGGGCCGGGGTCCTTGGCGCCCTTGCCCCCGGCCCGCGCGGGGCGGGCGCCGCCTCCCGACCGTGCGCCGCCCGCGGACCGTCCCCCCGAGCGGTCGGCCGGTCGCGAGGACGACCCGCGGGTGCCGCCGGCGCGGGTGCTGGTCGAGGTCGTCGCAGTCTTGGCCACGGTGGCACGCTACCCAACGACCACGCCCGTCACACGTGTCCCACGCCGGTCCGGGCCGGACGGGGCCCGTGAGCCCCCTGCCGCGAGCAGGCCCGGGTCGCTAGATTGGCGGGATGACCGAGGACGACCCCCGCACCCCGCCGCCGCTCCCGGCCTACCAGCCGCCGACGGACCCGGCGACCCGCTCGGACCCGGCCGCCGACCCGGCCCTGCGCGCCAAGGCTCTCGAGCGGCTCGAGGCGGTCAAGGGCTTCCGGATCCACCTGACCGTCTACCTCGCGGTCATCGGCTTCCTCACGGCGATCTGGGTGGTCAGCGGCGGGGGCTTCTTCTGGCCGGTCTGGCCGGCCCTCGGGTGGGGGCTGGGCCTGGCCCTGCACCTGGCCTCCCTCACGTGGGACAAGGAGCCCACCGAGGCGCAGATCGAGGCCCAGGCGCGCCGGATGGCCAGGGACCGAACCCGGCCCCCCGGGGCCATCGAGGACTGAGTCGCGCCGGAGCCCTCCGCGTCAGGCGTCGATGACCAACGGGATGATCATGGGCCGACGGCGCAGCGTGCTGCCGACGAAGGACCCGACGGTGCGCCGCATGATCTGCTGCAGCTGGTAGGCGTCCTGCACCCCGTTGCGCTGCGCCTCCCGCAGCGCGTCCTCCAGCCGGGGCCGCACCCGCTCGAAGGCCTCCTCGCCCTCGGCGAACCCTCGCGTCTGGATCTCCGGACCGGCCGCGATCGCCCCGGTGGAGGAGTCCCGGACCACGATGATCGTCACGAAGCCCTCGTCGCGCAGGATGCGCCGGTCCTTGAGCAGCGTCTCGTCGGTGGCCCCGACCAGGGAGCCGTCGACGTAGACGTACCCGCAGTCGACGGCGCCCGCGATGCGCGCCACACCGTCGACCAGGTCGACCACCACCCCGTCCTCGGCGAGGACGACGTTCTCCCGCGGCACCCCGGTCGCGACCGCCAGGTCGCCGTTGGCCACGAGGTGACGCCACTCCCCGTGGACCGGCAGGACGTTGCGGGGGCGGACGATGTTGTAGCAGTAGAGCAGCTCGCCGGCGCTGGCGTGACCGGAGACGTGCACCAGGGCGTTCTCCTTGTGGACGACGACCGCACCGCGGCGGGTGAGCCCGTTGATGACGCGGTGGACGGCGTTCTCGTTGCCCGGGATGAGCGAGGAGGCCAGGAGCACGGTGTCGCCCTCCCCCACGTCGATCCGGTGGTCCCCGTTGGCCATCCTCGACAGGGCCGCCATCGGCTCCCCCTGGGATCCGGTGCAGATGAGGACCTGCTCGTCGTCCGGCAGCTGGGTGAGCCGTCCCAGGTCGACCAGGACGCCGTCGGGGACGTGCAGGTAGCCCAGGTCCGCCGCGATCCGCATGTTGCGGACCATGGACCGTCCGACCAGGGCGACCTTGCGCCCGGACCCGGTCGCGGCGTCGAGGACCTGCTGCACCCGGTGGACGTGCGAGGCGAAGGAGGCGACGATGATCCGTCGCCGGGCCTGGTGGAAGACCCGCTCGATGGCCGGGGTGATCTGCCGCTCGGGGGTCGTGAAACCGGGGACGTGGGCGTTCGTGGAGTCGGTCATGAACAGGTCGACCCCTTCCTCGCCGAACCGGGCGAAGGCGCGCAGGTCGGTGATCCGCCCGTCCAGGGGGAGCTGGTCCATCTTGAAGTCGCCGGTGTGCAGGATCGTGCCCCCCGAGGTGCGCACGAAGACCGCGAGCGCGTCCGGGATGGAGTGGTTGACGGCCACGAACTCGCAGTCGAAGGGACCCAGCTGCTCCCGGTCCCCCTCGCGCACCCCCAGCGTGAGGGGGGCGATCCGGTGCTCCTTCAGCTTGGCCTCGACCAGGGCCAGGGTCAGCTGCGACCCGACGACCGGGATGTCGGGCCGCAGCCGGAGCAGGTAGGGCACCGCCCCGATGTGGTCCTCGTGGCCGTGGGTGAGCACGACGGCGACGATGTCGTCCAGCCGGTCCTGGACGGGCCCGAAGTCCGGGAGGATCAGGTCCACCCCCGGGTGGTGCTCCTCCGGGAAGAGGACCCCGCAGTCGAGGACGAGCAGTTTGCCCAGGTGCTCCAGGACCGCCATGTTGCGCCCGATCTCACCCAGGCCCCCCAGCGGGATCACCCGGACCCCGCCGTCGACCAGGGGGGCGGGCTCGGCCAGCTCGGGGTGGGGGTGACTCATGGCCGCCAAGGATAGACACGTGCCCCCGACCGGACCGGAGAAGACCGCGCTGCTGCCCGCTCGGGGGGTCCGGGCAGCAGCGCGGTCAAGGGTTCTATCGGCCCCGGGCGAGGAATGTTACCGACCGGTCGTGTGATCTGGGTCACATCCCCCCGGGTCCGCGGGCACGACCGCGGGCCCCCGGTCGCACGCCGGACCGGCGTCTAGGCTGCTGCCATGCAGGCCTACCTCGACCTCCTCCGGCGGATCCGCACCGAGGGCGTGCGCAAGGACGACCGCACCGGCACCGGCACCCTGTCGGTGTTCGGGCACCAGATGCGCTTCGACCTCACCGCCGGCTTCCCCGTGCTCACGACCAAGCGGCTGCACCTGCGCTCGGTCGTCGGGGAGCTGCTGTGGTTCCTGCGCGGCGACACCAACGTGCGCTGGCTGCAGGAGCGCAGCATCCGGATCTGGGACGAGTGGGCGGACGAGTCCGGAGACCTGGGCCCCGTCTACGGGCACCAGTGGCGCTCGTGGCCCACGCCGGACGGGGGCACCGTGGACCAGATCGAGCGCCTCGTCGCCGGGCTGCGCACCAACCCTGATTCGCGGCGTCACATCGTGTCGGCGTGGAACGTCGCCGAGGTCGACCAGATGGCGCTCCCTCCGTGCCACACCCTGTTCCAGTTCTACGTGGCGCCGCCCGCCGCGGACGACGAGGACGGCCGGGGGTGGCTGTCCTGCCAGCTCTACCAGCGCAGCGCCGACACCTTCCTCGGGGTCCCCTTCAACATCGCGTCCTACGCCCTCCTCACGCACATGGTGGCCCAGGTCACCGACCTGCGGCCCAAGGACTTCGTGCACACCCTGGGCGACGCGCACCTCTACCTCAACCACCTCGAGCAGGCGGACGAGCAGCTGCGGCGCACGCCGGGTCCCCTCCCCACCCTGTGGCTGAACCCCCAGGTCCGGGAGATCGACGCCTTCGAGCTGGAGGACGTGGAGGTGCGCGACTACGTCGCCGCCCCGACCATCCCCGCCCCGATCGCGGTATGACGTCCCGCTTCCAGGTGGTCCCCGCCGCCTATCTCGCCCTGGTCCGGGACACAGGACCGGCGGGGCCGGAGGTGCTGCTCCAGCTGCGCCGGGGCACGGGCTACATGGACGGTCGCTGGGCGCACGGAGCGGCGGGGCACGTCGAGCTGGGCGAGAGCGTCCTGGACGCCGCGGCTCGGGAGGCGGCCGAGGAGCTCGGCGTGGTGGTCGGGCTCGGGGAGCTGCAGCACGTGGCCACGGGGCACCGCACCGTGGCCGCCCACGAGCCCTCGGAGGAGAGGATCGACGTCTTCCTCAGCACGACCAGCTGGAGCGGGGACCCGGTGGTCCGGGAGGTCGACAAGGTGGCCGAGCTGCGCTGGTGGCCGCTGGCCGCGCTCCCAGACGCGGTGGTGCCGCACGAACGCGGGGCCCTGGAGGAGCTGGCGCGGCGGCATACCCCGGGCCTGGCGGAGGGACCCGCGCGGCCGACGCCGGCGCTCCTGACGCGCGGCTTCCGCCAGAGGCTCACCCTGGTGGCCGCCGTCGGCCGCAACGGGGTCATCGGCGACGGGTCGACGATGCCGTGGCACCTTCCCGCCGACCTGCGCTTCTTCAAGGACACCACGATGGGCGGGACGATGCTCATGGGCCGGGGGACGTGGGACTCGATCGGGCGGGCTCTGCCGGGGCGGCGGACCATCGTCCTCACCCGGCGGGAGCACTGGCAGCCCGAGGGCGCCGACGTCGCCCGATCGGTGCCCGAGGCCCTGGCGCTGGCCGGTGACGGTGAGGTCTTCGTCGTCGGGGGTGGGCAGGTCTACGCCCTGACGATCGAGCACGCCTCCCGCCTCGTGGTCACCGAGGTCGACCTCGAGCCCGAGGGCCCGACCCGCTTCCCCCGCATCGACCCCGGTCGGTGGCACGTGGTCGACCGGGTGCCGGGCGAGGAGCCGGTCCGCGCCTGGGTGACCTACGAGCGGATCGCGGGGCGGGTATGAGGTCCCGCTACCTCGTCGCGTGCCTGCTGGCCGGTGTGGCGACCAGTGCCACCTACGGCGCCGTGGCCGGACTCGCCGGGTCGCTCACGGGCGGGGGCGATCAGGCCGGGCCCGTCCTGGGCGTGGCCTTCGGGGCGCTGCTCGGCGGGCTGATCATCGGCGCCGCCCTGGGTGCCCTGCTCGGCGGGCTCTCCGGTCTGGTGGCGACGGCCGTCGCCCGCGGCACCACGGACCCCCGCGCCGCGGCCGTCCGGGTGGGCGGCACGGTGCTGGTGACCTGGCTGCTGGCCCTCCTGGCCCTCTCCGGGGTCAGCGGGTCGGTCCTTGGAGGCGGGTCGAGCTGGGACCTGCCCGGCGGCGAGCGCTGGGTCGCGGTGGTCGTCCCCAGCGTGCTGGCGGCCGTCGTCTCGGGCTGGGCGGCCCGGTCCGTGGCCGACCTGCGCGACCCGGCCTGACCGCGCCGGTCGGGCCGGCGGCCACGGCAGGTCGCCGCCCGCGCCCCCTGGCGTAGGGTCGCGCAGGTGAAGCCGTCCGACCTCGCCCTGGTCCGCACCCTGTCCTCCCCCACCGTCCATCCGGACGGGCGGGACGTCGTCGTGGTGATGAAGCGCCCCGACGTCGACGAGAACCGCTACCGCACCAGCCTGTGGCGCCTGCCCCTGGGTGGCGACCCGGCGGGGGACCCCGGCGGGGCCGACCCCCGGCGACTGTCGCGGCTGACCCGCGACACCCGTGACTCCGCGCCCTGCTACTCCCCCGACGGCACCCTCATCGCCTTCCTGCGCGCTCCCGAGGACGGCCCGGCGCAGCTGCACGTGCTGCCCGCCGCAGGGGGTGAGCCGCGAAGGCTCACCGACCAGCCGCTGGGCGCAGGTGCCCCCGCGTGGTCCCCGGACGGCCGCCGAATCGCCTACGCCGCACGGGTGCCCGAGCAGGGCCGGTACGGCACCGACGAGGCGGTCAAGCCCGACCAGGAGGCCCCGCGGCTCATCGAGCACAGCCGCTACCTCGCCGACGGGCTCGGCTACGTGCTGGACCGGCCCTCGAAGATCTTCGTGGTCGACCTCGACACCCTCGGGGCGGACGACTCGGCGGAGGCCGAGACGGTGCCGGAGAGCCGGCAGCTGACCACGGGTCCGGGTGACGACTCCTCCCCCGCGTGGCTCGCGGCCGACCGGGTGGCGTTCGTCGCCTCCCGTGACCGGCGTGGGGCCTGGCGGCCCGACAGCCTGGTCTCCGACGTGTGCTCGGTGGACCTGCGCGGCAAGGGTTTCCGCCGGCACACCGACGGGACCGGCATGGTGGGGAGCCTCAGCACGGCCGCGGACGGCACGGTCGTCCACGGTGTGGCGGACCTCGGGCCGAGCGGGCAGGACTTCGTGGCACGGAACGCCGTGCTGCGCCGGCTGGGCGGGGACCCGCTCACCGACGCCGAGTCCGACCACCTCGCCTGCGCCCCGGCCCTGGGTGCCGGGGGCACGCTGGTGGCGGCTTTCGAGGTGCGCGGCGACACGGTCGTCCGGGACGTCGGCACCGGTCAGGTCCTCCTGGACGGCCAGGTGAGCGTCACCGACGTCGCCGTGGGCGGCGGGGTGGTCGTGGCGGTGGCCGGGACCCGCGACTCCTTCTCCGAGCTCTTCGTCGGACCCACGGGGGGCCGCCTGGTGCAGGTGACCGATGTCGGGCGGCACCTGAGGGAGGTGGCGGCGCCGATCGAGCCGGAGGAGCTGCGGACCACGGCGCACGACGGCTACCCGGTGCACGGCTGGTTGCTGCGCCCCCCGACCGGGCCGCGTCGCAAGGCCGGGCACCCGGTCGTCCTCATGATCCACGGCGGGCCCTACACGCAGTACTCCGGCAACCTCTTCGACGAGGCGCAGGTCCTGGCCCGCGCCGGCTACGCGGTGGTCATGGGCAACCCCCGGGGCGGGTCCGGCTACGGCGCCGCCCACGGCCGGGCGGTCAAGGAGGCCATCGGCACGGTGGACGTGGCCGACCTGACCGCCCTGCTCGACCACGCCCTCACCCTTCCGGGCCTCGACGGCTCCCGGGTCGGGGTGCAGGGCGGCTCCTACGGGGGCCTCATGACCACCTGGCTGGTCGCGCACAGCGACAGGTTTACCGCGGCCATCAGCGAGCGGGCCGTCAACGCCTGGGACTCCTTCGCCGGCACCTCCGACATCGGCTGGTTCTTCGCCGACGAGTACGCCGGGCAGTTCGCGCACCAGCAGTCCCCCCTCACGTGGGCCGACCGCATCCGGACCCCGACGCTGGTGATCCACTCCGAGCGTGACCTGCGCTGCCCGCTGGAGCAGGGCCAGCGGTTGTTCGCCCGGCTCCGCGCCAACGGCGTCCCCACCAGGCTGCTGGTCTTCCCCGGTGAGGGGCACGAGCTCTCGCGCACCGGCCAGCCGCGTCACCGGGTCCAGCGCTTCGAGCACATCCTGGCCTGGTGGGACGAGCACCTGCGGTGAGCCGCGGGCCCCGGCACGCAGGATGGTGCCCGTGCCAGGCGAGGTGACGCCGGAGCGTTCCCGCCAGCTGCTCGCCTGGCTGGGGGCCGGGCTGCTGGCGGGTGGGATGCCGACCCAGGAGGTCGAGGAGGACGTGCGGCAGGCGGCGCGCGCCCTCGGCCACCCCCGGGCCCAGGTCGCCTGCCTGCCCCGGGGGATCCACGTCGGCCTGGCCCCCGGGGACGCGGCCACCTTCGAGCAGGTCGACGGGGCGGTGCGGCTGGACCAGCTCGCGGACGTCTCGACCGTCCTGGCCGGCCTGCGCGCCGGGCGCCTGCCCGCGGACGAGGCGCTGTCGCGCCTGGGTGCCCTGCGCGCCGCGCCGCACCGGTATGCCGTCCCCGGGCTGGTCGTGGGCGGCGTGCTCTCCGGGGTCGGGATCGCGCTGGTCCTGGCCCCGGCGTGGCCCTCGGTGCTCTTCGCGGCGCTGGTCACCCCGCTGACGGTCCTGCTCATGCTGCTGGCCGGCCGCTACCGGACGGCCGCGACCCTGACCCCGTTCGTCGCGGGCTTCGTCGCCGCCCTGGCCGCCTTCTGGGCAGCGGACGCCGGGCTCGTCACCGCCCCGCTGTGGACCCTCGTGGCCCCGATCGCGGTGCTGCTGCCGGGGGCCACCCTCGTCACCGGCCTGGTGGAGCTGGCGGCGGGCTCGATGGTGGCCGGCACCTCCCGGCTGGGTCACGGCACGGTGCAGCTGCTGCTCTTCGCCCTCGGCGTGGGGGCGGCGGCGGCCCTGCTGGACGTGCCCCCCTCGCTGCTCGACCCCGCCCGCCCGGTCGGGTTCGGGTGGTGGGCCCCGTTGCTCGGGGTCGCGGTCGTCACCGTCGCGATCTCGCTCCTGGAGGGGTTGCGCCTGGCCCTGGTGCCCTGGGTGATGCTCACGGCGCTGATGACGTACCTCGCCCAGCTGCTGGGGCAGGGCGTCGTGGACGCCCGGTGGGCCGGGGCCTTCGTGGGCGCGGTCGTGGCGATCCTCGTGGCGACGCTCGTGGAGCTGGCGCGTCCGGCCCTGCCGAGGTCCGTGGTCTTCCTGCCGAGCTTCTGGCTGCTCGTGCCGGGATCCTTCGGCCTGGTGTCGGTCGCCCAGCTCGAGGTGGGACCGGAGGCGGCGATCGCCTCCGTCGCCTCGGTGACGCTGGTCCTGGCCGCGATCGCCCTGGGCGTGGTGGTCGGCGCCAGCCTGGCCCTCCCCCTGCGCCAGGTCGCCCGGCGCGCCGGCCTGGTGCACCTGCTGGCCCGCCTCCGCCGCCGCTGAGGCCGCGCCGAGGCCCTCCTCAGACCGGGGGGATCGAACGGTGCCGGGTGGAGAAGTGGCGGTCGCGACGCGCGGCATACCGGAGCCGGTGCTCGACCTCCGCCCGCAGCTCCTCGGGCTCGACCACGGCGTCGATGACCAGGTCGGCGGCGAGCCGCTCGAGGTCGACGTCCTCGAGGTACTCGGCGCGACGGGCCTCGACGAAGGCCGCCTGCTCCTGCGGGTCCTCGATCTGGGCGATCTTGTTGGCGTAGACGGCGTTGACCGCCGCCTCCGGGCCCATGACCGCGATCCGCGCGGTAGGCAGTGCGATGGTCGCGTCGGGGCCGAACCCCGGGCCACCCATCGCGTACAGGCCGGCGCCGTAGGCCTTGCGCACCACGACGCACAGCTGGGGGACGGTCGCCTCGGAGACGGCCGACACCATCTTGGCGCCGTGCCGGATGATGCCCCCCGCTCGACCTCCGACCCGATCATGAAGCCCGGCACGTCGGCCAGGTAGAGCAGGGGGATGCCGTAGGCGTCGCACAGCCAGATGAAGCGGGAGGCCTTGTCGGCGCTGTCGGTGAAGAGCACCCCACCCTTGACCGCGGAGTTGTTGGCCACGATGCCGACCGTCTGCCCCTCGACCCGCCCGAGCCCCACGACGAGCTCGGCGGCGAAGAGGGGCTTGATCTCGAAGAAGCTGTCGGCGTCGACGAGACCCTCGATGACGTCGTGGACGTCGAAGGGGACCGACTCGGCCTCCGGGACCGTGCTGCGGTCCAGGGGCGCGGCCGGAGGCTCGGGGGCGTAGTGCGGCAACGGGTCGTGCCAGGTCTCGGGCAGGTAGGAGAACAGGTGCTTGGCGAGCTCGATGGCCTCCTCGTCGTCGCCGGCGAGCAGGTCGCCCACGCCGGAGACGGTGCAGTGCATGCGGGCCCCGCCCATCTCCTCCAGGCTGACCTTCTCCCCCACGACCATCTCGGCCATGCGGGGGCTGCCGAGATACATCGACGCGTTCCCCTCGACCATGATGATGACGTCGGTGAAGCTGGGGATGTAGGCACCGCCGGCCGCGCTGGGGCCGAAGAGGCAGCAGATCTGGGGCACCTTGCCCGAGAGCGCGACCTGGTTGTGGAAGATCCGCCCGGCGCCGCGACGACCGGGGAAGAGGTCGACCTGGTCGGTGATGCGGGCGCCGGCGGAGTCGACGAACCAGAAGATCGGCAGCTCCTCGCGCAGCGCCGCCTCGGTGGCCCGGATGATCTTCTCCACGGTTCGCGCGCCCCAGGAGCCGGCCTTGACCGTGGGGTCGTTGGCGACGACGATCGCCGCCCGCCCGTCGACCTCGCCCCGGCCGGTGACCACCCCGTCGGCGGGCAGCCCCTGCGCCGTGGCGTTGGCGTAGCGACCGTCCTCGACGAAGGTGCCCTCGTCGAAGAGCAGGGCGATCCGGTCGCGGACGTACATCTTGCCCTGGGAGTCGAGCTTGGCCTTCGCCTTCTCCGGAGGACGTGCCGAGGCCGCGTGGGCCGCCTCGAGACGCTCCCGCAGGTTCTCCACGCGGGGGTCGGGGTGGGAGTTGCCCACCGACCCGGCTCCGGTGCCCGAGCTGCGCATACCTGTCATCGTGCCGGCCCCCGTCAGGAGGGGAGGCCCAGCCCTCGCGCGATGACCATCCGCTGCACCTCCGAGGTGCCCTCGCCGATCTCCAGGATCTTGGCGTCCCGGAAGAAGCGCGCCACGGGGTACTCCTCCATGAAGCCGTTGCCGCCGAAGACCTGGGTCGCGATGCGGGTCGCGGTGACCGCGGCCTCGGTGGAGTAGAGCTTGGCGATCGCCGCGGCCTGCTTGACCTCGGCCGCCGACCGGCGGCCCGCCTCCCGCTCGTCGTTGAGCCAGGCGGCCTTGTAGGTCAGCAGGCGGGCGGCCTCGACCATGACGGCCAGGTCGGAGATCTGGAAGGAGACGCCCTGGTTGACCGCGATCGGGCGACCGAAGGCGATCCGCTCCGCGGCGTAGGCCGTGCTCTCCTCGAGCATCCGCTGGGCGCAGCCGACGGCCAGCGCCGAGATGGCGATGCGGCCGTCGTCGAGGGTCTTGAGGAACTGCTTGAAGCCCTCGCCGCGGGCGCCCAGGAGGTTGCCCTCCGGCACGCGGCAGTCCTCGAAGGTCAGGCCGTGGGTGTCGGAGATGTGCCAGCCGAGCTTGCGGTAGGCCGGCTCGACGACGAAGCCCTCGGTGCCCGAGGGCACCATGATCGCGCTGATCTCGGGCCGCCCGTCGGCCGTCTCCCCCGTCCGGGCGGTGACGGTCACGACCGAGGTGATGTCGGTGCCCGAGTTGGTGATGAAGGCCTTGGCGCCGTTGACCACCCACGAGCCGTCCTCGAGCCGTGCGCGCGTCCTGGTCGCCCCGGCGTCGGAGCCGGCCTCCGGCTCGGTCAGGCCGAAGCCGGCGAGGGCGCGACCGGCGACCAGGTCGGGCAGGAACCTCTCCTTCTGCTCCTGGGAGCCGAAGGACAGGATCGGGTTGATCCCCAGACCCACACCGGCGGACAGGGTGATGCCGACGGACTGGTCGACCCGGCCCAGCTCCTCGATCGCCAGGCACAGGTAGGTGAACCCGCCCTCGTCCAACCCCGCCCCGCCGAACTCCTCGGGGGCGTTGAGGCCGAACAGCCCGAGCTCGCCCATCTTGGGCACCAGGTCGGTCGGGAAATGGGCCTCCCGGTCCCACTGCTCGACGTGGGGGGCCACTTCGGCCTCGGCGAAGTCGCGGACGAGGCGGCGGAAGTCTTCGTGGTCCTGGCTCAGCTCGAACATCGGTGTCCGGGTCCTCTTTCGGGCGGTGGTGAGGGGGCGTACGGGTCGCAGGAACATGGTGCTTGACCTTTGCGTCAACGTCAAGCACGATATGGCCCGACCCGACGTGCTTGACGTGAGGACAACCGTGACCGACCCCGACGCGACATGGACGATCGCCCAGACGGCCGCCGACTTCGACGTGACCCACCGTGCCCTGCGCCACTACGAGCACCTGGGCCTGCTGTCCCCCGAGCGCGTCGGGCAGCGTCGCGTCTACCACCGTCGCGACCGCACCCGGCTCGCCCTGATCCTGCGGGGACGGCGGCTGGGCTTCTCCCTCGAGCAGATCGCCACCATCCTGGACATGTACGACGACCAGCCGGGTGAGGTGGGTCAGCTGCGCTACCTGCTGTCCCAGATCGGGGAGCGGCGCCAGGACCTCGAGGGCCGGCGCAGGGACATCGAGGAGAGCCTGCGGGAGCTGGACGAGCTCGAGCGGCGGTGCGCCCAGGACCTGCGCCGGCTGGGGTGACCTTCCGCCGGGGCGGGGTGTGGCTGGGTCTAGGGTGTGCGCTATGCCGATCAGCAAGGTCCTCATCGCCAACCGCGGCGAGATCGCCGTCCGCATCGCCCGCGCCTGCAAGGACGCCGGCCTGGGGTCGGTGGCGGTCTACGCCGAGCCCGACCGTGACGCCCTGCACGTCACCGTGGCTGACGAGGCCTACGCGCTCGGCGGCACGACGCCCGGCGACTCCTACCTCGTGCAGGAGAAGCTGCTCGAAGTGGCCCGGCAGGCCGGTGCCGACGCGGTCCACCCCGGCTACGGCTTCCTGGCCGAGAACGCCTCCTTCGCCCAGGCCGTCCTCGACGCCGGGCTGGTCTGGATCGGCCCCGGGCCCGAGGCGATCGACGCGCTCGGCGACAAGGCGAAGGCCAAGCACATCGCCGTCCGGGCGGGCGCCCCGCTGGCCCCCGGCACCAAGGACCCCGTCCAGGACGCCGACGAGGTCGTCGCGCTGGCCGAGGAGTTCGGCCTCCCCGTGGCCATCAAGGCCGTCTACGGCGGTGGCGGTCGTGGCCTGAAGGTCGCCCGCACGATGGAGGAGATCCCCGAGCTCTACGAGTCCGCGGTCCGCGAGGCGGTCACCGCCTTCGGGCGCGGCGAGTGCCTGGTCGAGAAGTTCCTGGACCGCCCCCGCCACGTCGAGACCCAGTGCCTGGCCGACCAGCACGGCAACGTGGTGGTCGTCTCCACCCGCGACTGCTCGCTCCAGCGGCGCAACCAGAAGCTCGTCGAGGAGGCCCCGGCCCCGTTCCTCACGCAGGACCAGCGCGCCGAGCTCGTCCGGGCCTCCAAGGCCATCCTCAAGGAGGCCGGTTACGTCGGCGCCGGCACCTGCGAGTTCCTCGTGGCCCAGGACGGCACGATCTCCTTCCTCGAGGTCAACACCCGCCTGCAGGTGGAGCACCCGGTGACGGAGGAGGTCACCGGCGTCGACCTCGTGCGCGAGCAGTTCCGCATCGCCGACGGCGAGGAGATCGGGTATGACGACCCGACCCCGCACGGGCACTCCTTCGAGTTCCGGATCAACGGCGAGGACGCCGGCCGGGACTTCCTTCCCGCCCCCGGCACGGTCACCCGGATGGTGGTCCCCCACGGGCCGGGTGTCCGCTGGGACGCCGGGATCGTCGAGGGCGACACCGTCGCCGGCGCCTTCGACTCCATGATCGCCAAGCTCGTCGTCACCGGGCGCACCCGGCAGGAGGCCCTGGAACGCTCGCGCCGCGCGCTGGACGAGCTCGTGGTCGAGGGCATGCCCACCGTCCTGCCCTTCCACCGGGCCGTCGTCTCCGACCCGGCCTTCGCGCCCGAGGACCCCTCCGCGGGCTTCACGGTGCACACCCGGTGGATCGAGACGGAGTTCGACAACCAGATCGCCGCCTACTCCGGGCCGACGGCGGACGCGCCCGCGCAGGACGAGGGCCGCCAGACCGTGGTGGTCGAGGTCGGGGGCCAGCGCCTCGAGGTCTCGCTGCCCGCCGGGCTGTCCCTGGGCGGAGGCAACGGTGGCGCCGCCGGCGGCCGCAGGAAGGCGCCCAAGCGCTCCCGCGGGGGCGGCGGCGGGGCCGCGGCCTCCGGCGACGCGGTCACCGCGCCGATGCAGGGCACCATCGTCAAGATCGCGGTCGAGGAGGGCGCCGCCGTCGCCGAGGGCGACGTCGTGGTGGTGCTGGAGGCGATGAAGATGGAGCAGCCGATCAAGGCGCACAAGGCCGGCACCGTCACCGGCCTGTCCGCCACCGTCGGCGAGACCGTCTCCAACGGCGCGGTCCTCTGCGAGCTCAAGGGTTAACCGTCCCGACCCCCCTTCGCTCCCCTCCCCACCGACCGCGCCGCCTGGTTGCTCCTAGCCCCACCGACCGCGCCGCCTGGTTGCTCCTAGCCCCACCGACCGCGCCGCCTGGTTGCTACTAGCCCCACCGACCGCGCCGCCTAATTGTTCCTAGCGCCACCGAGCGCGCCGCCTGGTGCCGGCAGCGATGCGGGAGCAGCCACCCGACGCGTGCGGTGATCCTCATACCAACCACACCAGGCGGCCGGTCGGGTCAGAGGCAACCACACCAGGCGGCCGGTCGGGTCAGGAACAACCACACCAGGCGGCCGGTCGGGTCAGGAACAACCACACCAGGCGGCCGGTCGGGTCAGAGGCAACCACACCAGGCGGCCGGTCGGGTCAGAGGCAACCACACCAGGCGGCCGGTCGGGTCAGGAACAACCACACCGGGCGGCCGGTCGGGTCAGGGCCAACCACACCACGCGGCCGGTGGGGGTATGGGGTCAGTCGCCGAAGCCGTGCAGCTGCCGGGCGGCCTCGGAGAGCGACCCCGACAGCGACGGGTAGACCGTGAACGTCGAGGAGAACTGGTCGACGTTGAGGCGGTTCGCGACCGCCAGCGCGATCGGGAAGATCAGCTCGCTTGCCCGGGGCCCGACGACGACGCCCCCGACGATGGTGCTGCTCCCCCGCTTGGCGAAGAGCTTGACGAAACCGTCCTGGACGTTCTGCATCTTGGCCCGGGGGTTCTTCGACAGCGGCAGCATGACCGTGCGGGAGTCGCTGCGGCCCTCGTCGACGTCCGCCTGACCCACCCCGACGGTGGCGATCTCGGGGTCGGTGAAGATGTTGGAGCTCACCTTGCCCAGCGACAACGGCGCCACGGCGTCACCCAGCGCGTGCGCGACGGCGATGCGCCCCTGCATGGCGGCGATCGAGGCCAGGGGGAAGACTCCCGTGCAGTCGCCCGCGGCATACACCCCCTGGGCGCTGGTGCGGGACACCCGGTCGACGTCGACGTGCCCGGACGGCGTGACGGCGACCCCGGCCTCCTCCAGGCCCAGGTCCTCGGTGTTGGGCAGGGAGCCCACGGCGAGCAGGCAGTGCGAGCCCTCGACCTCCCGCCCGTCCTCCAGGGTGACGACGACCCCGTCCCCCTCCCGCCGCACGGCCGACATGCGGGAGCGGTTGAGGACGTTCATCCCCCGGCGGCGGAAGACCTCCTCCAGCACGTTCGCGGCATCCGGGTCCTCTCCCGGGAGCACCCGGTCACGGGAGGAGATCAGGGTGACCTCGCAGCCCAGCCCGAGGTAGGCGTGGGCCAGCTCGGCGCCGGTGACGCCGGACCCGACCACGACGAGGTGGGTGGGGAGCTCGGTGAGGTTCCAGATCTGCTGCCAGGTGAGGATTCGCTCCCCGTCCGGCATGGCCGTCGGCATCACGCGGGGCCGGGCCCCGGTCGCCAGCAGGACGAGGTCGGCGTCGACGACCCGGTGCCGGGTGCCCGGCGAGCGCTGCTCCTCGGAGTGCGGCGCGGGCGTCTCCCCCGACGGCACGTCACCCACCCCCTCGAGGATCTCGACCCGCCCCTGGCCGAGCAGCCGGCCCGCACCCTGCACGACCTGGACGCCGGCCGACTCCAGCCGCTCGCCGATGTCGCGGCTCTGGGCGACGGCGAGCTCCATGATCCGCTGGTTGACGTCAGCGATGTGGGCGGTCACGCCCTGGTCGCCGGGGACGTGCTCGCCCTCGAAGTGCACCCCGATCCGCTTGGCGGCGCTGAACCGGTCCATGAAGTCCGCGGTGGCGATGAGGGCCTTGCTCGGCACGCAGTCGGTCAGCACGGCGGCCCCGCCCAGCCCCGACCGCTCGGCGAGGACGACCTCCGCCCCCAGCTGTGCCGCGGCCAGGGCGGCCTCGTAGCCACCAGGGCCGCCACCGATGACGACGACGGACTTCCCTGCTGCACTCACGGCCCTATCCAACCATCGTTACCCTAGGCCCGTGACCCACGGTGCAGAGTTCGACCTCGCAGACCCCCGGACCGACCCCGCCGCGGTGGCCAGGGCCGCCGCCGACGTGCTGGCGCAGCGCACCGGCGCCGCCCGGCACGACATCGCGCTCGTCCTCGGCAGCGGCTGGAAGCCCGCCGCCGAGCTGCTCGGCGAGGCCGACGCCGAGATCGACAACACCGACGTGCCCGGCTTCGCCGCCGCAGCCGTCGAGGGGCACAGCGGGACCATCCGGTCCATCCCGCTGGCCGACGGCCGGCGGGTGCTGGTCTACGGCACGCGCACCCACTTCTACGAGGGCCGCGGTGTCCGCTCGGTGGTGCACGCCGTCCGGACGGCCGCCGCCGCGGGCTGCTCCACGATCGTGCTGACCAACGGCTGCGGCGGTCTGAGGCCCGAGTGGGCCCCCGGCACCCCGGTGCTCATCCGCGACCACATCAACCTCACGGCCACCTCCCCACTCGAGGGGGCGACCTTCGTGGACCTCACCGACGTCTACACCCCCCGTTTGCGGGACCTCGCGCGCGAGATCGACCCCTCCCTGGACGAGGGCGTCTACGTGCAGTTCCCCGGGCCGCACTACGAGACCCCGGCCGAGGTGCAGATGGCCAGGGTCATCGGCGGCGACCTCGTCGGCATGTCCACCACCCTGGAGGCGATCGCCGCCCGCGAGGCCGGGATGGACGTCCTGGGGATCTCGCTCGTGACCAACCCCGCCACCGGCATCAGCCCGACCCCGCTGGACCACCAGGAGGTGATCGAGGCCGGGCAGGCCGCGGCGCAGCGGTGCGGAGACCTCCTCGCCCGCATCGTGGACCGGATCTGAGCCAGGAGGCACGATGAGCGACAGCGACCGCACCCTCGTCGACCGGGCCCGCGCCTGGCTGACGGACGACCCCGACGACGCGACCCGGGCCGAGCTCGAGGACGTCCTGCGGCGAGCCGAGGACGGGGACGAGGCGGCGCAGGATGACCTGGCCGACCGCTTCTCCGGGTTCCTGGAGTTCGGCACGGCGGGGCTGCGCGGCGCGCTGGGCGCCGGTCCTCACCGGATGAACCGCGCGGTCGTCATCCGCACCGCCGCCGGGCTCACGGCATACCTCACGGAGCAGGCGCGGGCGCGCGGCGACCGCACCCCGGCCCCCGCCGTCGTCATCGGCTTCGACGCCCGGCACAACTCCGACGTCTTCGCGCGGGACACCGCCGCGGTCGTCACGGCGGCCGGGGGCCGGGCCATGGTCCTCCCGCGGCCCCTCCCCACCCCGGTCCTCGCGTTCGCGATCCGGCACCTGGGCGCCGACGCCGGGGTCATGGTGACGGCCAGCCACAACCCGCCCCAGGACAACGGCTACAAGGTCTACCTCGGCGACGGCAGCCAGATCGTGCCGCCGGCCGACAGCGACATCGCCGCCTGCATCGACGCGGTCGCCTCCGTCGCCGACGTCCCCCGCGCCGACGACGGCTGGGAGACCCTCGACGACACCGTGCTGCAGGCCTACCTCCGGTCGGCCGTCTCCGTGCTGGCGCCGGACGGCCCCCGGGACCTGTCCGTGGTCCACACGGCCCTGCACGGCGTGGGGTCGGAGGCAGTCCGTCAGGCCTTCGACCTGGCCGGCTTCCCGGCTCCGCGCCAGGTGGGCAGCCAGGCCGACCCGGACCCCGACTTCCCCACCGTCGCCTTCCCCAACCCCGAGGAGCCTGGGGCGATCGACGCCGCCCTGGCGCTGGCCGGGGAGGTGGGGCCGGACCTGGTCATCGCCAACGACCCCGACGCGGACCGGTGCGCCCTGGCGGTGCGGGACGGCCAGGAGTGGCGCATGCTGCGCGGGGACGAGGTCGGCGCCCTGCTCGGCCAGCACGTTCTCGACCGAGGTATGGCGAGCCCCGAGCGACGCGTGCTCGCCCGCTCGATCGTCTCGTCCCGGCTGCTGGGCGCGATGGCCCGGGCCGCGGGGCTGGAGGGGCAGGAGACCCTCACCGGCTTCAAGTGGATCGGTCGCGTGCCCGGGCTCCTTTACGGCTACGAGGAGGCGCTCGGCTACTGCGTCGACCCGGGGAACGTGCCGGACAAGGACGGTGTCACCGCCGCCCTCCTGGCCGCCGAGATGGCCGCCACCCTCAAGGCTGGCGGACGCACGCTCCTGGACGTGCTGGACGACCTCGCGGTCGCCCACGGGGTGCACCAGACTGACGCGTTCTCGGTGCGTGTCGACGACCTGGCGCAGATCGCCCCCGTCATGACCCGGCTGCGCGAGGACGGCCCGCAGGAGCTCGGCGGCGTGCGCGTCACCAGCACCGAGGACCTCTCCCTCGGCGACGGCGCCCTCCCGCCGACCGACGGGCTGCGCTTCCTGCTCGAGGACGACACCCGGATCATCGTGCGGCCCAGCGGCACCGAGCCGAAGCTCAAGGTCTACCTGGAGGCCGTGGTGCCGCTCGCGGGGCCGCAGGAGCTGGTCGCGGCCCGCGCGGAGGCCGCCCGACGGCTCGCCGCGGTCCGCGCCGGCATGGAGGAGCTCACCACCGTATGAGCGACGCCCCCTCCGGCCCGGCCCTCACCGGTGAGGTGATCGCCGACTACCGCACCCTGCCCGCCCGGATCATCGGGTGGTCCATGGTGGCCGGGGCGGTCGTGCTGGCCACGCTCACCGTGATCGACGTCTCGATGGGCCGGGACGAGGGGCTGCTCTTCCCCGTGGCACTGATCTGCGGGATCGCGGCGCTGTCCTGGGCGCTCTTCCTGCGCCCCAGGGTGCGGCTGCGCACGGACGGCGTGGAGCTCGACAACGTCGTGACCGACACCGTGGTGCCCTTCGGTGCCGTCGAGGAGGTGACCCACCGCTGGGCGCTGGAGCTGCACGACGGCGAGGGCCGGCGGCACAGCGCCTGGGCGGTCCCGGTCCGGCGGGAGCGCTCGCGCCGGGGCGCCCTCGACGACTTCGCCGAGACCACGCGTCGCCGGGGATCGGCCGGCACGACCGCCCAGGGGGTCGCCGACGAGGTCCAGCGGGCGCTGCAGCGGTGGCGGCTCGACGGCGGGCAGCTCGGAGAGCAGGACGCCTCCCGGACGCGTGCCGTGCAGACCGTCTCGTGGCCGGCGGTGACGGTGCTGTCGGTGGCGGTGGTCCTCAGCGTCCTGGCGGTCCTGGCGTGAGCCCGCGGGTCCTGGTGCTCGCCGGGCCGAGCGGTGCGGGCAAGTCCAGGCTGGCGCGTCGGCTCCATGCCCTGCACGGCTGGCCGGTGGTGCAGCTCGACGACTTCTACCGCGAGCTCGGCGACCCGGGGCTGCCGATGAGCCCGCTGGGCCTGCCCGACTGGGACGACGCCCGCTCGTGGAACCTCCCGGAGGCCCTGGACGCCCTCGAGCAGCTGTGCGCCACGGGCCGCGCCGAGGTGCCGGTCTACGACATCGCCACCTCCGCGGTCACCGGCCGCGCCGAGCTGGAGCTGGACGGGCACCCCGTCGTCGTGGCGGAGGGCATCTTCGCCGCCGAGAGCATCCCGGGGCTGCGGGAGCGGGGCCTGCTCGCGGAGGCCTGGTGCATCCGCAACAGCCCGTGGCTCACCTTCGGCCGCCGGCTCGCGCGGGACCTGTCCGAGCGACGCAAGCCGCCGGTGACGCTGTGGCGACGGGGGCACATCCTGCGCCGTGCCGAGCCGGGTATCGTGGCCGCGCAGGCCGCGCTCGGGGCCGTCCCGATGACGGTGCGGGAGGCCGAGGCCCGGGCGCACCGGCTCCTCGTGGGGTCCGGCCCGCAGGCTCCCGGCGCTCAGGCCGGACGCGACGAGCACGGGACGACGAGGGAAGCCGGGGGATGAGCGAGACACCGCAGCACGGCAGCTTCCCCCCGCCCGGGTCCGGCGCCCCGCAGCACGGGGGCTTCCCCCCGCCCGGGTCCGGCGCCCCGCGGCACGGGGGCTTCCCCCCACCCGGGTCCGGCGCCATCCAGCACGGCAGCTTCCCCCCACCCGGTCCCGGGGCCGCGTCAGGACCTCCCCCGGGTTCGCCGCCCGCCCTCCCCGGACCGCCCGGCTGGCACCGGCTGCCGCCCGAGCAGCTGGCGCGGCTGCACCAGCCCGGGGTCGTGCCGCTGCGTCCGCTCACCCTCGGGGACGTCTTCTCGGGCGCCCTGCAGACCCTGCGCCGCAACCCCGAGGCCACCATCGGGACCGGTCTGGTGGTCCTGGCCACCCTGCTGGTCCCGTCGCTGGTGATCTCGCTCCTGCTGACCCGGTGGCTGACCACCGTCGCCCCCACCGACCTGCAGTTGCTCACCACCGGGGTCAGTGCGCTGTCGGCCATGCTCGCCTCCGTCGCCCTCACCGGCATGATCGTGCACGTGGTCGGGGAGGCCGTCCTGGGCGATCGCGCGCGGCTGGCCGACACCTGGCGGGCGACCCGGGGACGGCTGCCGGCCCTCCTCGGCAACCTGGTGCTGCTCATCCTGCTCCTGCTGGCCTTCGTGGTCCTCGGGGTGCTGGCCGTCGTCGCCCTGGTCGCCGTCGCGGACGCGGGAGGGGTGACCTGGCTCGCCGTGGTCCTCGGCATCCTGCTCGTCCTGGGCATGGTCGTCGTGCTGACCTGGGCCGGGTGCCGGTTGTCCCTGGCACCGGCTGCGGTCGTGCTGGAACGCATGGGACCCCTGCGGTCGCTGGGCCGGGCCTGGTCCCTGACCCGCGGCGGCCAGGGGTGGCGGGTCACCGGCATCACCCTGCTGGCCGGTCTGGTCGCCAACATCTTCACCGCGATGGTGCAGACCCCGGTGATCTTCGCGGCCATGCTGCTGCTCGACCCGACGGGCCTGGTCGACAGCCCGGTCTCGCCCGCCCTGCTCGTCCTGGACCACCTCACGCAGCTGGTCGTCAACACCCTGGTCATCCCCTTCACCGCCGGGGTGGCCGCGCTGCTCTACCTCGACCAGCGGATGCGCCGCGAGGGCCTGGACGTCGTGCTGGTCCGCGCCGCGCAGGACCGCGCCGCCACGCGGTCCGGCTGAGGCCCCCATGGCCCGTCCCGCCGGACCGCCCGCCAGCGCCACCAGCCTCGGCGCTCCGCTGGACCCCGACCGCGACGAGGCCCGACGGCTGCTGCAGGAGGAGCTGGACTCCGGCACCTACCAGCTGCAGGAGTCGCTCGTCAGCCGGGTGTGGCGCTGGTTCACCGACCTCCTGCCGGACCTGGGCGCCCTCGGGCCGATGCCGCCCTGGGTCACCTGGGCCGTGCTCACCGGCGTCGTCGTGGCCGTCCTGGCGGTGCTGGCCTTCGCCGGCCGTGACCGCTGGCGCGCCGCCCGCCTGAGCGACCCGGCCAGCCCCGGTGCCGTGCTGGAGGGCCGGCGCCGCCCGGCCGCGGAGCACCGTGCCTCCGCCCGCGCGGCGCTGGCGGCGGGTGACGCCGGGACCGCCCTGCTCGAGGCCTACCGAGCCGTGGCCAGCGGTGCCGTCGAGCGCGCCCTGCTGGACGACCGCGCGGACAGCACCGCCCACGAGATCGCCCTCGCCCTGGCCCCCGTCTTCCCGGCCGAGGCCACGGCCCTGGCCGACGCCGCGGACGGTTTCGACGCGGTCCGCTACGGCGGGCGTCGTGCCTCGGAGGGCCGGGCCCGGGCCGTGGTCGACCTCGACGAGCGGTTGCAGCGGACCTCGCCCGCCCCCGCGACGGCCGCCCGGCCGCAGGGCCCGGCCTTCCCGGTGCCCCGATGAGGACGCGCGCGCGCCGGCTCGCCCCCTGGGTGCTGCTTCTCCTGGCGACGGCGGTCCTCGCCTCCCTCCTGGCCACCCCCCGCTCCGGCGAGCCCTTCGGGCCGACCAACCCCGGCCCCGACGGCGCGCAGGCGCTGGCGCGCGTGCTCGCGGGGCAGGGCGTCGACGTCGAGCTCGTGACCGGCTCGGCCCCGCTCGCGGAGGGCGAGGTGGTAGCCGGCCCGGGCACCACGGTCCTGCTCCCGCACACCTCATACCTGGGACCGCGCAGCGGCCCCGACCTGGTCTCCCGGCTCGCCGACGCCGACCGTCTGGTCGTGCTCGTCCCCGGGGCCGAGCAGGACCCCGGGCCCGTGCTCGGGCTCGACCTCGACGTGTCGTGGGGCAGCTCCACCACGGTCGCCGCGGACTGCGTCGACCCGGTGGTGCGGCCCGGCGACCTGATCACCCGCTGGGACGTGCTGCTCGCCGCCGGCGGGGAGGACCGTGCGACGGTGAGCGCCTGCTACCCGCCGGGGCTGGGGCACAACGCCGGCGGAGCCCGGGAGGGGCGCTGCTCACCTTTCCGGCGACCGCCGGGCGACCGGTCATCACGGTGGCCGGGCTGACGACCAGCTGGACGAACGAGGCCATCACCGAGGAGGCCAACGCGGCCCTCGCGCTGCGGCTGCTCGGCGGCTCCGAGCGCCTCCTCTGGGTGCTGCCCCAGCCCGGCGACGCCGAGCTGGACGCGGCGACCTCCCTGTGGGAGGTGCTCCCCCGCTTCCTGACCTCCTGGGTCTGGCTCCTCGGCACCGCCGTCGTGGTCCTGGCCTTGTGGCAGGGCCGACGACTGGGACCGGTCGTGACCGAGCCGCTCCCGGCCGTCGTGTCGGCCGCGGAGACCACCCGCAGCCGTGGGCGGCTCTACCGGCAGGCCAAGGACCGGGCGCACGCGCTGGCCGCGGCCCGCGCCGGCACCCGGCGTCGGCTCGCCCCCCGGCTCGGGCTACCCCGGTCCGGCGACCCGGACCTGCTCGTCACCGCCGTGGCCGACGCCACCGGGAGGCCGGCCCCGGAGGTGCGCGCCCTCCTGGTGACGGGGAGGGCCGACGACGACCAGACCCTGGTCGCGACCGTCCGCGCCCTGCGGTCCCTGGAGGACGAGCTGCAGGTCTAGGCGCCCGAGGCGTGCGAGGGACGGTCGTGGACGACGACTAGGGTGGGCCGCGGGGTTTCCGAGCACCGGCCGAGAGGATGCAGCATGACCGAGTCCGCCCAGGGGGCCCGCGACGCCCTGCACGCCGTCCGGCAGGAGGTCGCCAAGGCCGTCGTCGGGCAGGACCAGGCGGTCTCGGGTCTGATCGTCGCCCTCCTCGCCCGCGGTCACGTCCTGCTGGAGGGCGTGCCCGGGGTGGCCAAGACGCTGCTGGTCCGCTCCCTGGCGGCGGCGTTGTCCGTGGAGACCCGGCGCGTGCAGTTCACCCCCGACCTCATGCCCGGCGACGTCACCGGGTCGATGGTCTACGACAGCGGCCGCAGCGACTTCACCTTCCGTCCCGGGCCGGTCTTCACCCACCTCCTGCTCGCCGACGAGATCAACCGTACGCCGCCCAAGACCCAGTCCGCGCTCCTGGAGGCGATGGAGGAGCGGCAGGTCACCGTGGACGGCACCACCCACGCCCTCCCCTCGCCCTTCCTGGTCGCGGCGACCCAGAACCCCGTCGAGTACGAAGGCACCTACCCCCTCCCCGAGGCCCAGCTCGACCGCTTCCTCCTCAAGGTCACGCTCCCGCCGCCGCCCCGGGAGGACGAGATCCAGGTCCTCACCCGGCACGCGGAGGGGTTCGACCCCCGCGACCTTGTAGGCGCCGGGGTGCGGCCGGTGGCGACGCCGCAGGACCTCGCCGCCGGGTCGGCCGCGGTGCGCACCGTCCAGGTGTCACCGGAGCTCATCGGGTATGTCGTGGACCTGGCCGCCGCCACGCGCGTCACCCCCTCGCTGCAGCTGGGCGTGAGCCCCCGAGGCGCCACGGCCCTCATGAGCACCGCGCGCGCCTGGGCCTGGCTGCAGGGTCGCGACTATGTCACCCCCGACGACGTGAAGGCCCTGGCCCGGCCGACACTGGAGCACCGCGTGGCCCTCCGGCCGGAGGCCGAGCTCGAGGGCGTCACCGCAGCGTCTGTGCTCGAGTCGGTCCTGGCCGCCGTGCCCGTGCCCCGCTGAGGCTGCGCGACGATGATCGTGCGCGGCCCGGTCCTGGTCCTGGTGCTCCTGGGGCTGCTCCCCACCGCGCTCCTGCCGGACCGGGCGGGGGTGGTGGCCGCCTGGTGGGTGGCGGGCGTGGCCGTCCTGGTCGCCGCCGACGTGCTCCTGGCGGCCGCACCCCGGTCGTTGCAGGTCAGCCGCGGTGGGGTGCCCCAGGTGCGGCTCCACGAGGAGACCTCCAGCACCCTCACCCTGACCAACCCCGGGTCCCGCAGGGTGCGCGGCGTCGTGCGGGACGCCTGGGTGCCGTCCGCCGGGGCCGACGGGGTGCGGCATACCGTCGACCTGCCGGCGGGCGAGCGGCGTCGCCTGACCACCACGCTGCGCCCGACCAGGCGCGGCGACCGGCCCGCCACGGGCGTGACCGTCCGCACCCACGGCCCCCTGGGGCTGGCCGGCCGGCAAGCGACCCTCGAGGTGCCGGGGGCGGTGCGCTCGCTGCCCCCCTTCCGCTCGCGCCGGCACCTGCCCGGCGCGCTGGCCCGGTTGCGGCAGCTCGACGGCCGCTCGGCCGTGCGCACGCGCGGCCAGGGCACGGAGTTCGACTCGCTGCGCGACTACGTCGAGGGTGACGACGTGCGGTCGATCGACTGGCGCGCCACGGCCCGGCGGCAGCACGTCGTGGTCCGCACCTGGCAGCCGGAACGGGACCGTCGCGTCGTGCTGGTCCTGGACACCTCCCGGACCAGCGCGGCCCGCGTCGGTGACGAGCCCAGGCTGGACGCGGCGATGGACGCCGCCCTGCTCCTGGCCGCCCTCGCCTCACGTGCCGGTGACCGGGTCGACCTGATCGCCGGTGACCGGGTGGTGCGGGCCAGGGTGGGCGGCGGCAGCGACCGGGGCGCCCTCCTGCACCAGCTGGTCAGCGCCCTGGCCCCGCTGGAGCCGGTGCTCCTGGAGGCGGACTGGCGGCGGCTGGCCGGTGCGATCACGGCGATCACGCGGCGGCGCGCCCTCGTCGTGCTGCTCACCCCGCTGGACCCGGCGGCGGTCGAGGAGGGTCTGCTGCCGGTCCTGCCGTCGCTGACGGCCCACCACCGGGTGGTGGTGGCCTCGGTCGCCGACCCCGAGCTGGCCCGGCTGCGCACCGACCTCTCCGGGCTGGAGCAGGTGTACGACGCCACGGCCGCCGAGCGCACGGAGGAGCTGCGGCACCGCACGGCCCTGGGCCTGTCGCAGCTGGGGGTGACGGTGCTCGACGAGACCCCCGAGGACCTTCCGCTGGCGCTGGTCGACCACTACCTGGCGCTCAAGGCCCAGGGCCTGCTCTGACCGAGCCCGCTCCGACCGGCCTGCTCTGACCGGGCCGACTACGGCCGGCCCCGATCCCACCGGCCCGGGCCGACCGAGCCGGTTCCGACCGGCCCGGTCAGCCCGCTGTCGGCGCCGAGGCCGACTGCAGGTCCTCACCCACGTCGCCGGTGGCCCCCCGCCGCACCGCGCGCCGACCCAGCGTGAAGACGTAGACGAAGAACAGCGCGAGCGCGAGCACGCCGATCCCCACCCGGGCCCAGGTGGGCAGCGGGGACGGGGTGACGAAGCCCTCGATCACCCCGGACACCAGCAGCACCAGGACCAGACCGAGGGCGACCCCGGCGGCGGTCCGCCCCTCCTGGGCCAGGTTGGCCAGCCGCCCCCGCCGGCCGGGGGCGACCCAGGCCCAGAAGAGCCGCAGCCCCACGCCGGCGGCGACGAAGATGGCCATCAGCTCCAGCAGACCGTGCGGGGTGATGAGGCCCCAGAAGACCTCCGCCCGACCGTGCCGGTGCATGAGGGAGCCGATGACGGCGACGTTGGTGATGTTCTGCCACAGGACCCAGACGACGGGGAAGCCCAGCACCCCCATGCCGATGCACCGGGCGGCGACCCAGGCGTTGTTGACCCAGACCAGCGTCGAGAAGCTGCTGGCGGCGTTCTCGGAGTAGTAGGACTCGAACTGCACGTTGACCAGCGCCTGCACCTGCTCGGTCGACAGCAGCGACTGCTCCACCACCGGGTTGCGCACCAGCCACCACCCAAGCACCAGCCCGACCACGACGTTGACGAGGGCCGTGATCCCCCACCACCGGCGCAGGCGGTAGAGCGCGGCCGGGAAGTCCTCGGCGAGAAAGCGCCCGACGCCCGCCCAGCTCACCGTCGGCACCCGCGCCGCCCGGGCCCGGGCCCGCGTCACCAGGACCGACAGGTGCGTCACCACCCCGGCGTCGGGGGCACCGGAGCGCACGAGCGACAGGTCGGTGGCCGCGCGCTGGTAGCCGTCGAGGAGCTCGTCCGCCTCCGCCCCGGACAGCCGGCGCCGACGGGCGAGCGCGTCGAGGCGTGCCCACGCCCCTGAGCGACGTCCCACCAGCGCGTCCAGGTCCACGGCGCCACTGTATGCGGTGCGGCCGGCACGGCCCGGGCCCGGCCCGGTCCTGCACGGCCCGGTCGTCGGGGGACGCCGTCCGGGCCAGCCGTGGACGCCCGACGGGAGGGTCCGTCTGAGGGTGAGGGCCGAACCCCGGAGGGGTGATGCACGCTCGTGCACCACATACCCCGTCGTCGACCGTGCACGAGGTGCAGGAACGTGCATCCCAGCCGGCTCCACCGTGCATGAGGTGCAGGAACGTGCATCCCAGCCGGCTCGACCGTGCACGAGGTGCAGGAACGTGCATCCCAGCCGGCTCCACCGTGCATGAGGTGCGGAAGCGTGCATCCCGGTCGGCCCACCGCGTCGTCGGGCGACTGCGCTCCCGTTAGGCTCTCGATCATGGCGGGCGCACGGGGCATCTTCGACGCCGAGCGGTTCGTCACGAGCGAGGCCGTCGAGGTCGAGCTGCCGGCCGCCAGCCTGCCGCTGCGCATGGCCTCCGGACTCATCGACCTCCTGCTCCTGGCCGTCCTGGCCCTGCTCGCGGTGTGGCTGCTGCCGTTCGAGCTGCTCGCGGACGACCCGGCGCTGGGGCAGGCCGCCGTCATCGCCCTCATGGTCCTGGGGATGGCCGGGATCCCGATCGCCCTGGAGACGCTGACCCCGGGCCGCACGGTGGGCAAGATGGTCACCGGCCTGCGGGTGGTGCGGGACGACACGGGGCCGATCGGGCTGCGGCACGCGACGATCCGGGCGCTCGCCGGCACGGTCGAGCTGTGGCTGACCCTCGGCGGGCTGGCGGTGCTGGTCGCGGCCACCAACGAGCGCGGTCGACGGCTGGGGGACCTGCTGGCCGGCACCTACGTGGTGCGGGACCGCGTCCGGCTCCGGCTCACGCCCGCCCCGCAGGCGTCCCCGCGGCTCGAGGGCTGGGCCAGGGGGGCCGACCTCGGGGTGATGCCGGACGCCCTCGTCGTCGCCACCCGGCAGTTCCTCGCCCGGGCGGCCAGCCTGTCGCCCGACGCGCGGGTGCAGACCGGGACCGACCTCTACACCGCCCTGCTGTCCCGGGTGGCCCCCGCTCCCCCGGCGGGTGCGCACCCGGAGGAGGTCATGGCGACCGTGCTGGCCGAGCGCCGCCGCCGCGACGAGGAACGGCTGGAGCGCGAGGACGCCCTGCGGGCCCGCGTGCTGGGGGGCTCCGGCCCTCAGGAGTAGGCCGGCTTGAGGACCGTCTCGATGAGCGCCACGCGCTCCGGGTGCGGCAGGAAGGCCGACTTCATCGCGTTGATCGCCATCGTCCGCAGGTCGTGCCGGGTCCACCCGACCCGCTCGACCAGGAGCATCGCCTCCCGCGTCATCGAGGTCCCGCTCATGAGCCGGTTGTCGGTGTTGAGCGTCACCCGGACGTCGAGGTTCTTCAGCAGGGTGATGGCGTGCTCCTCGATCGACGGGGCGGCACCGGTCTGGACGTTGCTGCTGGGACACATCTCCAGGGCGATGCGGCGGTCGCGCACGTAGGAGGCGAGGGGCCCCAGGACGAAGGCACCCGGGTCCGAGCGGGAGAGCGCCACCGCGGCCCCGAGGTCCTCGGTGACCGGCCGTCCGTCCACCGTGACGTCGTCGACGAGACGGATCCCGTGGCCGAGCCGCTCCGCCCCGCACCACTGCACGGCCTCCCAGATGCTCGGCAGCCCGAAGGCCTCGCCCGCGTGGATCGTGAAGTGGGCGTTCTCGTGCCGGAGGTACTCGAAGGCGGCCAGGTGGCGGGTGGGGGGAAAACCGTCCTCCGCCCCCGCGATGTCGAAGCCGCAGACGTCGTCCCGGTGCCGCACCATGAGCTCGGCGATCTCCACGCTGCGGGCGGCGTGCCGCATGGCGGTGACCATCGAGCGGACCTGGATCCGGCCCCCGGCCCCGCGCACCTCGTCCTCGCCCTCACGCAGGCCGGCGTCGACCGCCTCGACGACCTCGTCCAGGCTCAGACCGCCCTCCAGGTGCTGCTCGGGGGCGTAGCGCACCTCGGCGTACACGACGCCGTCGGCGGCCAGGTCGAGCACGCACTCACGCGCGACGCGCCGCAGCGCCTCGGCGGTCTGCATCACCGCCACGGTGTGCGCGAAGGTCTCCAGGTAGCGCACCAGCGAGCCGCTGTCCGCGGCCTCCCGGAACCACGCACCCAGGATGTCGACGTCGTCCGCCGGCAGCCCGGCATACCCCTGCTCCTGCGCCAGCGCCAGCACCGTCGAGGGTCGCAGCCCCCCGTCGAGGTGGTCGTGCAGGAGCACCTTGGGCAGGGCGCGGACGTCCTCCTCGCCCAGGGCCGCCCGGGGACCGGCAGCCGCGCTCACGCGAGGTCGCCCGGGGAGCGGTCGATCCGCGCACCGTCGACGGTGAACGCCGGCGAGCAGACGGAGATGTAGTCGGCCCCGCTGTCCCCCACGGAGTAGCGGACCCACTCCCCCGCCCGGGCCAGGACGCACTCCCCGGCACCGACGCGGATCTCCCCACCCTCGTGCTCCACGCACATCTCGCCGGCCAGGACGTAGGTCACCTCGTCGAACTCGGGCCGCTGCCCGGGCTCGTCCCACCCCGGGGGCGCCGTCATCCGGGCGAGCGAGACGCCCTCGTGCCCCGAGCTGGCCGCCCCGGCGAACTCCTGGATGAGCTTGTCCCCGGCGCCGGGCACGCGGACCGGCTTCAGCATCGTCGGCATGGGATCGATCATAGAGTGGGGGTATGTCGAACACCTTCGCCCCCGGCGCGACGCTCACCGTACAGGACGTCGCCGACCTCATCGACCACGCGCTGCTCAAGCCCGAGCTGACCCCGGCCGAGGTGGAGGCCACCTGCCGGGAGCTCGCGACCGACGAGATCTGGTCGGTCTGCGTGCGTCCCTCGGACGTCGCGCTGGCCCGGGGCGCCGTCGAGGGCCACACGACCCGGGTGTGCACGGTGATCGGCTTCCCCCACGGCACGACCTCCACGGCGGCCAAGGTCGCCGAGTCCCGCCAGGCGCTCGAGGACGGGGCGACCGAGCTGGACATGGTCCTCAACATCGGCCGGCTCATCGGTGGTGACCTGGACGCGGTGCGGGAGGACATCGCGGCGGTGGTCGAGGTGGGGCACGGCGCCGGGGCGCTGGTCAAGGTGATCTTCGAGACCGCGCTGCTCGACGAGGACCAGAAGGTGGCGGCCTGCCGCGCCAGCGAGGAGGCGGGTGCCGACTTCGTCAAGACGTCCACCGGCTTCGCCGGCGGCGGTGCCACCCTGCCGGACGTGCGGCTCATGCGGGCCAACGTCGGGAGCGGCGTGCAGGTCAAGGCCTCCGGCGGCGTGCGCGACATCGACACCCTGCTGGCGATGGTGGCCGAGGGCGTCACCCGGATCGGGACCTCCTCCACGGGGGCCCTGCTCGCCGGGGCGCGCGAGCGCGAGGCTGCCGGGACGCTGGTCGTGCCCGAGCCCGGTCAGGACCTCGACAGCGCCGACGGCCAGGGGTACTGACCCTGGGTCGGCGTGCGCCGGACCCCGCTCAGGTCAGCCGACGCGGTCGAGAACGATCGAGTCGGCCGTCTGCACGTCCTGGGCCCCCCCGATCGACCAGCAGCCCTCCAGGGCGGCCAGCGAGCGGTCGAAGCGCTCGGGCGTGTCCGTGTGCAGCGTCATGAGCGGCTGACCCTTGCTCACCGCGTCGCCGGGCTTGGCGTGCAGCTCCACGCCGGCCGCCGCCTGCACGGGGTCCTCCTTGCGGCCGCGACCGGCACCGAGGCGCCACGCGGCGACCCCCACGGCGTAGGCGTCGAGCCGGGTCAGGGTGCCGTCGGCGTCCGCGACGACCTCCTGGGTCTCCTTCGCCGTCGGCAGCTCGGCGTCCGGGTCACCGCCCTGGGCCGAGATCATCGCGCGCCAGACGTCCATCGCCCGGCCGTCCTTCAGCGCCTCCGCGGGGTCGACGTCGGTGACGCCCGCACCCTCCAGCATCTCCCGGGCCAGCGCCACGGTGAGCTCCACGACGTCCTGCGGCCCACCGCCGGCCAGGACCTCGACCGACTCCCTCACCTCCAGGCCGTTGCCGGCCGTGAGGCCCAGCGGCGTGGACATGTCGGTGAGCAGGGCGACGGTGTGCACGCCGGCGCCCTGCCCCAGCGCGACCATGGTCTCGGCGAGCTCGCGCGCGTCCTCCTGCGTCTTCATGAACGCGCCGGACCCGACCTTGACGTCGAGCACCAGCACGCCCGTCCCCTCGGCGATCTTCTTGCTCATGATCGAGGACGCGATGAGCGGGATGGCCTCCACGGTGCCGGTGACGTCGCGCAGGGAGTAGAGCCGCTTGTCGGCCGGCGCCAGCCCGGAGCCGGCCGCGCAGATGACCGCGCCGACGTCCTCCAGCTGACGCAGCATGTCCTCGTTGGACAGGGCGGCCTGCCACCCCGGGATCGCCTCGAGCTTGTCCAGGGTGCCTCCGGTGTGGCCCAGCCCCCGGCCGGACAGCTGCGGCACGGCCACCCCGCACGCCGCCACGAGCGGGGCCAGCGGCAGGGTGATCTTGTCGCCGACGCCGCCGGTGGAGTGCTTGTCGGCGGTCGGGCGGGACAGGGAGGAGAAGTCCATCCGCTCGCCCGAGGCGATCATCGCGTTGGTCCAGTCACCGATCTCCCGGCGGTTCATCCCGTTGAGCAGGATCGCCATCGCCAGGGCCGACATCTGCTCGTCGGCCACGACCTCACGGGTGTAGGCGTCGATCACCCACGCGATCTCCTCGCTGCTCAGCTCCCCGCGGTCGCGCTTGGTCCGGATGATGTCAACGGCGTCGAAGGACTCACTCATGACGCCCAGTCTGGCCCATCGACGTCGCGCCCCGCACGACCTGGGCGACGCGCGGCCCCGGCGGGGTCTCCTCGAGCGCGGCCTCGGCCTCGCGCTGGAGCCGGCGCAGGCCCGCCCCGAACTCGCGCAGACCGGACCCCGGCCGGCCGCCCGCGCCGTCCACCATCGGCAGCAGCCGGGTGCCGACCTCGATGATCTCCCGCAACGTGCGCGCGACCTCGGCGTCGTCCCCCGCCCGGGCCGCCGCGTCCAGGTCCTGGGCGCACCGGGCCAGGGAGAGCTGCCCGAGGGAGACGACCGGGTCGGTGGCCGGGACGCCGCCGGCCGGGCCGGGCGGCGGCGGGGGCGGGTCCACAGGACCGGGGTGAGCGGTGCCCACCGAACCGGGGTAGCGGGGCACGTCGATCGTCGGCATACCGGGCTCCACCGCCGGGGGCGGCTGACCCGTGAGGACGGGGCCGCCGGAGGACGCCCCGGGCGGCGGGGTCACCGGGCGGCGCGCTCCCGGGCGAGGACGGCCCAGCACGCTCGCCAGGACGACCCCGATGACGATGAGCGGCAGGATGCTGACGTCCCGGTCCAGCAGGACGTTGAGGACGACGAAGGCCACGACGGCCCATCCGAACCACGGCAGCCTGGGCACCCTCACCTCGTCACCGTAGCCCGGCCGGGCACGTGTGACATCCTGTGCCCCGTGCGTATCGCTGAGATCATGGCCATGGTCGTCCCTCCGGTCACCGAGCTGGCGCGTCGCGCCCGCGACGTCCCGGGTGGGACGCAGGCGCGGCAGCCGATGTTCCCCACCCTGGTGGCCGTGCGCAACGACCGGGTGGTGGCCACGCTGAGTTCCCCGCGGGTCGGCACCACGCTCACCGGGGCGATCACGATGGCCGTCGGGCTGGCCCCGCAGGTGCTGGTGCTCGCGGCCGAGGGCACGGTGGACGGCCGAAGCGCCATCACCTACTCGCTCATGACCCGTGAGCTGAAGGCCGCCTGCGCGGTCCAGGACATCAACGAGGAGGACGGGCAGGTCACCTTCGGCGTCCCCCAGCAGGCAGGCGAGCTCGACCCGACGGCGCTGCGCGTGCTGGCCGACGCCCTGGCCCAGGAGCCGGTCGACGTCACCCGGGTGGCCCGCCAGGACATGGGCGGCACCTTCGGCGAGCGGACCTTCCTCCCGCCCGAGCAGGGCCGGGTGGTCGTGGACGCCGGGACGGTCAAGACCCTCCATGACCGCGTGGAGGGCATCGCCGGCCGGGCGCTCTACCTCGCCCGCAGCCAGGAGGCCGGCCAGCTCGCGCTGGAGGCCGGCCTGCCGCGCGCGTGCCTGCTGCAGCCGCAGGGCTGACTCAGACCAGGTTCTCCGGTCCGAAGGCCTGCGGCAGCACCGCGCTCAGCGGGAGGACCCCCTCCGGGGTCTGCAGCTGGCAGTCCGGCGCCCCGAACTCCCACAGCAGCTGCCGGCAGCGCCCGCACGGCATGAGGGTGCGTCCCTGCCCGTCGACGCACCAGACGGCGACCAGCCGGCCGCCGCCGGTGGCCGCGAGCTCGGAGACCATCCCGCACTCCGCGCACAGCCCGACGCCGTAGGAGGCGTTCTCCACGTTGCAGCCGCTGACCACCCGCCCGTCGTCGACCAGGCCGGCGACGCCGACCGGGTAGTGCGAGTAGGGCACGTAGGCCCGGCCCATGACCTCCGTCGCCCGCCGGCGCAGAGCCTCCCAGTCGACCTCGGGTGCGCTCACGTCATACCTCTCAGCTCTTGGTGTAGGGGATGCCCTCGGCCGCGGGCGGGCGGACCCGGCCGACGAAGCCGGCGACGGCCAGGATGGTGATGACGTAGGGCAGCATGAGCAGCAGCTCGGAGGGGATGCCGGCGCCGATCGTCGACATGACGTTGCCGAGGTTCCGGGAGAAGCCGAAGAGCAGCGCCGCGGCCACCGCACCCCAGGGGTTCCACTTGCCCAGGATCATCGCGGCGAGGGCGATGAAGCCGTTGCCAGCCGACATGTCGCGCCCGAAGGCCAGGCCGGACCCGACGGTGAAGAAGGCGCCGCCGAGGCCGGCGATCGCGCCGCCGAGGATGGTGTTCCACACCCGCCGCGGGTTGACCTTGATGCCCACCGTGTCGGCCGCCTTGGGGTGCTCTCCGACGGCGCGGGTGCGCAGGCCCCAGCGGCTGCGGAAGAGCATGAAGTTCAGCACGATGACGATGACGTACATCAGGTAGACCAGGATCGTCTGGTTGAAGAGCACCGGGCCGACGAGGGGGATCTCGGACAGCACCGGGACCTGGATGCGGGGCAGCGGGGCACGGGTGTTCCACACCTCCCGGTTCTGCGAGAGCACCGTGGAGAAGAGGAAGCCGGTCAACCCGATGATGAGGGTGTTGAGGACGACGCCGACGATGATCTGGTTGACCCGGTAGGCGACGGCGAACCAGGCCAGCACCGCGCCGACCAGCGCGCCGGCCAACGGTGCCGCGGCCAGGCCGGCGTAGCCGCTACCGACGGCGGAGCCGACCACCGCCGCCGCGAAGGCGCCGAAGAGCAGCTGGCCCTCGATCGCGATGTTGATGATGCCCGACCGCTCGCACACGACGCCGGAGAGGGCGCCGAAGACCAGCGGCACCGACAGGGTGAGCGCGCCGGCGAGCAGGGAGACCATCGGGATGAGCTTGCCGGCACCGATGAAGGTGAGGAAGGCCATGATGAAGGCCGTGCCGACGATGATGTGCAACCACCACGGGGGCCGGCGGCGCTGGCGCACCATCAGGAAGGACACGACCGCCGCGGCCGCCATCACCAGGGCGAGCACCACGATGATGAGCAGCGAGGGCACCTCGATGTTCGGGATGGTGACCCAGGCCTCGCGCGTGCCGAACTGGAAGGTGGTGGACTCGTCGGCGTTCGTGCCCCGCAGCAGCAGCAGCGAGAGGAGGGCGGCGAGCGCGTAGACGACCGGTGTCTTGAGACCGACCTTGGGACGGAGCAGGAGGTGGTCGCCCTCGACGGGGGTGGTGGGGCTGGTGACGGTGCTCACGCGGTCGCCTCCTTCGCTGTGGTGTTCCGAGGTCGCTGGCGGCGGGGCCGCGCGCCCGGGGCGGGCAGACGGAAGACCGAGCGCACCAGCGGCGGCGCCGCGATGAGGAGCACGATCAACGACTGGACGACCAGCACGATGTCGATGGGGGTGGAGGTCAGGGACTGCATGAGGAAGCCGCCGGACTTCAGGGCGCCGAAGAGCAGCCCGGCGAAGAACGTGCCCCACGGTCGGGAGCGGCCGAGCAGCGCCACCGTGATGGCGTCGAAGCCGAAGGACGCGGCGACCCCGGCGGTGAGGGCCCGCTCGGTCCCGAGCACCTGCCCCGAGGCGGCCAGGCCGGCCAGGGCGCCGGCGATGACCATGGTGATGACCGTCACCCTGCCCACCGACATGCCGGCCGTGCGGGCCGCCGCCGGGTTGGCCCCGGCCGCGCGGATCTGGAAGCCGATCGTGGAGCGCTCCAGGAGCCACCAGACGAAGACCGTGGCGAGGATGGCGACCACGAAGCCCCAGTGCAGCCGGAAGGTGTTGCCGGGGACCAGCCAGTCGGGGATGAGTGCCGGGAAGAGGGCGTTCTCCTCCACCGGCGGGCTCTTCTGACCGGTGCGCCCGAGGTTGAAGGCAGGCCGCTTGAGCATGTAGCCGATGAGGTTGACGGCCACGTAGTTGAGCATGATCGTGACGATCACCTCGTTGGCGCCGAACCGGGCCTTGAGGATGCCGGGGATGAAGGCCCAGACCGCGCCGCCTATCGCGCCGCCGAGGATGGCCGCGAGCAGGTGGATGACGGGCGGCAGGTCCCAGGCGAAGCCGACGTAGGCGGCCACGATGGCCCCGACGATGATCTGGCCCTGCGCACCGATGTTGAACAGGCCGGCCCGAAAGCCGACCGCGATGCCCAGACCGGCGAGGATCAGCGGGATCGCGAAAACCATCGACTCGGTGAGCGGCTTGATCATGCCCGCGAAGGTGGTCGCGCGCCAGTCGAGCACGGAGCCCCGGAACATCGCCACGTAGGCGTCGCTGACGGCGCTCCAGGCGGCGGCGAAGGTGTCGCCCGGCCGCGAGAAGAAGTAGCCGGTGGCCGCCCGGGTAGCCTCGTCGGCGAAGGCGATGAGCACCCCGCCGAGGACGAGGGCGAGCACCACCGCCAGCACCGACATCAGCGCGCTGCCGGACAAGATCTGGTGCAGGAGGGAGGCTGGCTCCTCGTCGCGGTGGGTCGGGCCGTCCCCGGTCGGCGCTCCGCCCTCGGTGCCGGTCTGCGCCGGCGGGGTGGCGGCGACGGACTGTTCGGAGCCGGCGTCGGTGCCGCGGGACTCGTTGTCGTGCGGCTTCTCGCTCACGGGTGCTCCTCGGTGCTCGCCGGGTCGGGGGTATGAGGTGCCGCCGGCTCCTGGTCGACGTCCGGGACGCCGTCGCCGTCGAGGTCCGCCATGCCGAGCACGGAGTGGTGCTCCGCGGCCTGGGCCCGGGCCTCGTCCATGGGCACCCCGGCCATCATCAGGCCCAACATGTCGCGGGACACACCCCCGCGGCCGGCCTCCTCGGCGACGTCCACGATGCCGACGATGCGGCCGCGGTACATCACCGCGATGCGGTCGGCGAGGTTCAGCACCTCGTCCAGCTCGGTGGACACCACGATCACGGGGGTGCCCTGGTCGCGCTCGGCGACGATCCGCTTGTGCACGAACTCGATCGAGCCGACGTCGAGACCACGGGTCGGCTGGGAGGCGACGAGCAGCCGCAGCGGCCGGGACATCTCCCGGGCCAGGACGACCTTCTGGGCGTTGCCGCCGGAGAGGGTGGAGATCGGGTCCTGGACCGAGGTGTACCGGACGTCGAACTCCTGGGTCCGCTGCTCGGCGTTGGCCGCGACCCGGGCGGGGCTCATGGAGATGCCGCGGGCGAAGGGCTCGGTGTCGAAGAGGTCGAGCACGAGGTTCTCCGCGATGGAGAAGCTGGCGACCACCCCGTCGGTGGACCGGTCCTCGGGCACGAAGCCGATGCCGGCCCGCAGCCGCTGCCGGACGCTGCGCCCGCGCAGGTCGGCGCCGTCCAGGACGAGGCGGCCGGCGTCGGCCTCCTCGAGCCCGAGAATGACCTCGGCCAGCTCGGTCTGGCCGTTGCCCTGCACCCCGGCGACGCAGAAGATCTCGCCGTGCCGGACGTCGAAGGAGATGTCGTCGACCAGCACGGTGCCGTTGGGCGCCACCACCGACAGCCCCTCGACGGTGAAGGCCGCCTCGCCGGGGGTGGCCGCGGCCTTGTCGACCGCCAGGTTGACCGAGCGCCCGACCATGAGCGAGGCCAGCTCGGTCTCGGTCGAGGTGGGGCTCGCCTCCCCCACGACCTTGCCGCGCCGGATGACCGTGATGCGGTCGGCGATGGCCCGGACCTCACGCAGCTTGTGGGTGATGAAGACGATGGAGGTGCCGGCCTCCTTGAGCTCCCCCATGATGCCGATGAGCTCGTCGGTCTCCTGCGGCGTCAGCACGGCCGTGGGCTCGTCCAGGATGAGGACGCTGGCGTCGCGGGAGAGAGCCTTGATGATCTCGACCCGCTGCTGGACGCCCACGGGCAGGTCCTCGACGAGCGCGTCCGGGTCGACGTGGAAGCCGAACCGCTCGGAGATCTCGGTCACCCGGCGGCGGGCCTCGTCGAGCTTGAGCACCCCGGCCGGCCCTGCGGGCTCGTAACCGAGCGCGACGGACTCCGCCACGGTGAAGACCGGGACGAGCATGAAGTGCTGGTGCACCATGCCGATGCCCGCGGCGACCGCGTCACCGGGCCCCTTGAAGGAGACCGGCCGGCCGTCGAGGAGGATCTGGCCGTCGTCGGGGTCGTAGAGGCCGTAGAGCACGTTCATCAGCGTGCTCTTCCCGGCGCCGTTCTCCCCGAGCAGGGCGTGGATCTCCCCCGGCTCGACGACCAGGTCGATGTGGTCGTTGGCCACGAGGGGACCGAACACCTTGGTGATGCCCTGGAGCTCCAGCTTCATCGCCGCTCCTGCCTGCGCGTCATTGCGTGCCTATCTCACGGGTCGTCCGAGGTCGTGGGACCACCTCGGGTGGACAGCGTAGCGGCCCGACCCTGGTGGGCCGGGCCGCTACGGAGGTGGGTCGTCAGCGGGGACGTGGACGACCCGTCAGCTCACTGCTGGGGCGAGTTCGGGGACTCGACGACCAGCTCGCCGGAGATGATCTGCTGGCGGTACTCCTCCAGCTTGTCCTTCAGCTCCTGCGGCACGTCGGCCTCCATGTCGTGGAACGGGGCCAGACCGACACCCTCGTTCTCCAGGGTGCCGACGTACGGCTCGTTGCTGAAGCCACCCTCGACGGTGTCCGTGATGGCGCCCTCCACGGCCGCGCCGATGCCCTTCATGACCGAGGTCAGCATGAGTGCCGAGTAGTCGGGGGCGGTGAGGAACCCGTCGGAGTCGACCCAGATGATCTTCACGTCGCCGGCGGACTCGGCGGCCGCGGCCGCACCCAGCCCGACCGGACCCGCGACGGGCATGACGATGTCGGCGCCCTGGGCGATGAACTGCTCGGTGAGCGTCTGGCCCTGCGCCTGGTCGTCGAAGCCGCCGGAGAAGGAGCCCTGCTGGGCCTCCTTGTCCCAGCCGAGCAGCTGGACCTCGGTGCCGTTGTCCTCGTTGTACTTGTCGATGCCGTCGGAGAAGCCGTCCATGAAGATCTGCACCGAGGGGATCGGCAGGCCGCCGAAGGTGGCCACGGTGCCCGACTCGCTCATGCCCGCGGCCAGGTAGCCGGCCAGGAAGGAGGCCTCGGCGGTGTTGAAGAGGATCGGCCGGGCGTTCTCCAGCTCGATGGGCGCGAAGTCGGCGTCGCTGAAGGCGGAGTCGACGAGGGCGAAGTTGGTGTCCGGGTTGGCCTCGGCAGCCTCCTGGATGGCGTCCTCGAGGAGGAAGCCGACGCCGATCGTCAGGTTGCACCCCTGGGAGACCAGGTTGTTGACGTTGTTGGCGTAGTCGGTGTCGGCCTGGGACTCGACCTCGACGGTCTCGATGCCCAGCGCGTCCTTGGCCGCGTCCATGCCCTCCTTGCCCGACTGGTTGAAGGACTGGTCGTCGAAGCCTCCGGCGTCGGAGACCATGCAGGCCTTGAAGTCGGCCGGGTCGACCGCGGCACCCGTGGTGCCCTCGTCGGTGGAGGCCGAGTCGTCGGTGGAGGCGGAGTCGTCCGTCGAGGCCGAGTCGTCGGTCGCCCCGGAGTCCTCGGTCTCGGCGGCGGTCGAGCCACTGTCGTTGTCGTCAGGGGCCTCGCCGCAGGCGGCGAGGAGGAGGGTGGCGGCCGCACCGGCGGTCGCGAGCTTAAGAACCCGGCGCACGGGATACTCCTTTGTCACAGGTGGGTTGACGGGCCCATGCTAACCCGCGCCGGTCCCCGGTGAGTACGCTGCGCGCCGCGGTGTGACCAAAGAGTGATCAACTCGTCATCGAAGGCTCCGAAGGACGACCCGCGGAGCCCTGTTTCACTGCAGGCCCTGCGGCCCCAGGGAGGTGAAGACCGAGGACGCCAGCAGGCTGGCGGCGACCAGCACCGCCTCCTCGTCGACGACCAGATCACCCTGGTGCAGCTCGTAGGTGGCCCCGCCGGGGACCCTCGTGCCGAGCCGGGCCATCGCCCCGGGCACCTCCTGGAGGTACCACCCCAGGTCCTCGCCCCCCATCGACTGCTTGGTGGGCTGCACGCCGGAGGTGCCGAGCAGCAGCATGGCCGCCCTCGACAGCGCGACGACGGAGGCGTTGTCGTTGTCCACGGGGGGCACCCCGCGGGTGTAGGTCACGGTGGCGGTGACGCCGTAGGGCCGCACCACGGACTCGACCACCTCGGTCACCACGGGACCCACCGTGTCCCAGGTGTCGGCGTCCAGCATGCGGAGGGTCCCCATCGCCTCACCCTTGCCCGGGATGACGTTGGGCGCCGACCCGGACCGCACGACACCCCAGACCAGCACCGCCGCCGCCCGCGGGTCCAGCCGGCGGGTGAGGGCGGCGGGCACCTCGGTGACCACCTTCGCGAGGGCGAAGGTCAGGTCCTGGGTGAGGTGGGGACGCGAGGTGTGGCCACCGCGGCCGGTGAGGGTCACGTGCACCATGTCGGACGCGGCGGTGATGGGCCCGACCCGCAGGCCGACCTGCCCCACGTCCACGGACGGGTCGCAGTGGACCGCCAGGACCCGGTCCAGACCCTCCAGCCCCCCGTGCTCCATCACGGCCAGCGCCCCGCCCGGGTGGGTCTCCTCGGCGGGCTGGAAGATCAGGCGCACCGCGGCTCCCCGGGCGGTCAGCTCGTCCTGCAGGTCCAGCAGCGCCAGCCCCGCCCCCAGCACGCCCACGGTGTGCACGTCGTGACCGCAGGCGTGGCAGACCCCCGGCTCCTGCGAGGCGTACGGCAGTCCCGTGAGCTCGTCGACCGGCAGGGCGTCCAGGTCGGCCCGCAGGCCGATGCGCACCCGGGGCTCCTCGTGGCCGATCTCGACCAGGGCGCCGGTGCCGGGGAGTCTCCGCACGCGTGCCCCGGCCTGCTCGAGGACGCCGGCGACGAGGTCGGTCGTCCGGTGCTCCTCCCACGACACCTCCGGGTGCTGGTGCACCTGCCGGCGCCAGGACAGCAGCTGCTCCCTCCGGCTCCCGACCGCCGCCCGCACCCGCTCCACCAGCTGGTCCACCGAGGCCTCCGCCCGGGGGGCGGTCGCGGTGGTGCCGTTCGCACCGCCACCGGGTGGCGGGGTGTGCGCCGCGGTGATCGGGAGGGCGGACGAGGTCTCAGGCGTCACAGGGGGGCTCCGGTCGAGGACAGGGACCATTCCAGGGTACGCGCCGCAGCAGAGGCGACCGACCCGCCACCCGTGGCGCGCACCGCAGGCCTCAGAATGTCTCGCGGGGCTCGTACCGGCCCCAGACCTCCCGCAGGGCGTCCGCCACCTCACCGCCGGTCGCCCGGGCCCGGTGCGCCTCCCGCATGGGGTAGAGCACGTTGTCCTGGCCCTCGGCCGCCCTCCGCAGCTCGTCCAGCCGCCGGGTGACCTCAGCCCGGTCGCGCCCGGCCCGCAGTCGTTCCAGACGCTCCGCCTGCTGGGCCTCGATCGCCGGGTCCACGCGCAGCGGCTCGTACCGCTCCTCCTCCTCGACGGTGTAGCGGTTCTGCCCCACCACCACGCGCTCGCCGGAGTCGATCTGCTGCGCCGTCAGGTAGGCGGAGCGCTCGATCTCCCCCTTCTGGAAGCCCTCCTCGATCGCGGCCACCGCTCCCCCGCGGTCGTCCACCGCCCGGATGAGCGCGAGCGAGGCCTCCTCGAGGTCGTCGGTGAGGCTCTCCATGACGTAGGACCCGGCGAAGGGGTCGACCGTCGCGGTGACGTCCGTCTCATAGGCCAGCACCTGCTGGGTGCGCAGCGCCAGCCGGGCCGCCTTGGCGGTCGGCAGCGCGATGGCCTCGTCGAAGGAGTTGGTGTGCAGGGACTGGGTGCCGCCCAGGACGGCCGCCAGACCCTGCACGGCGACCCGCACCAGGTTGACCTCCGGCTGCTGGGCGGTGAGCTGCACCCCGGCGGTCTGGGTGTGGAAGCGCAGCATCATCGACCTCGGGTCGCGGGCGCCGAACTCCTCCTTCATGATCCGGGCCCAGATCCGCCGGGCGGCCCGGAACTTGGCGATCTCCTCCAGCAGGGTGGTGCGCGCGACGAAGAAGAACGAGAGCCGGGGGGCGAAGTCGTCCACCGCCAGGCCGGCGTCGACGGCTGCCTGGACGTATGCCTTGGCGTTGGCCAGCGTGAAGGCCACCTCCTGCGCGGGCGTCGCCCCGGCCTCGGCCATGTGGTAGCCGGAGATGGAGATGGTGTTCCACCGCGGGATCTCGGCACGACAGTAGGCGAAGATGTTGGAGATCAGGCGCAGGGACTCCGCCGGCGGGTAGATGTAGGTGCCGCGGGCGATGTACTCCTTGAGCACGTCGTTCTGGATGGTGCCCGTCAGCCGGTCGGCCGCGATGCCGTTGCCCTC
Source organism: Ornithinimicrobium flavum (assembly GCF_004526345.1). NCBI lineage: Bacteria > Bacillati > Actinomycetota > Actinomycetes > Micrococcales > Ornithinimicrobiaceae > Ornithinimicrobium > Ornithinimicrobium flavum. Next base: position 2,626,789 of record NZ_CP038213.1, read on the forward strand.
GGCCACGAGCTGGTACATCAGCAGCAACGAGGCCGCCGGGGCGTTGATCGTCATCGAGGTGGACACCTCGTCGAGCGGCAGCCCGTCGAAGAGGACCTGCATGTCCTCCACGGAGTCGATCGCGACGCCCACCTTGCCGACCTCGCCGGCGGCGAGGGCGTGGTCGGAGTCGTACCCCATCTGGGTGGGCAGGTCGAAGGCGACCGACAGACCACCGGTGCCGTTGGCGACGAGCTCGCGGTAGCGGGCGTTGGACTCGGCCGCGGTGCCGAAGCCCGCGTACTGCCGCATCGTCCACGGTCGACCGGTGTACATCGAGGGGTAGACCCCTCGGGTGAAGGGGTAGGCCCCCGGCTCCCCCAGCTGCGTCGCCGGGTCGAAGTCCACCAGGTCCTCGGGTCCGTAGACCGCCTTGAACGGCAGCCCCGACTCGCTCGTCGCCTCAGCCATGCGTGCAGCCTACTGCGGTCGGTCGGACACCGGTCCGGTGGCCGCGACCGCCTCGCCGACCAGGGCTGGACCGGCGTAGACCAGCCCGGTGTAGAGCTGCACCAGGTCGGCACCCGCGTCCACCAGGGCCCGGGCGTCCGCGCCGGTCATCACCCCGCCCACCCCCACGAGCGGCGCGTCGGTGAGGCGGCGCACCCTCCGCACGACGTCCCGCGCGCGCAGGGTCAGCGGGGCGCCCGACAACCCACCTGTCTCCGCCTCGGCCCGGACCCGCTCGGCGGGGTGCACGCCCTCCCGCGACAGGGTGGTGTTCGTCGCGACGAACCCGCTCGCCCCGCTCCCCAGCGCGACCCCCACCGCCTCCTCCAGCGCCTCGTCGCCGAGGTCGGGGGCCAGCTTGACGAGCACGGGGACCCCCGCGGCGGACCGCACCACCTCGCCGATCAGCTCCGCCAGGGGACCCGCGTCCTGCAGGGACCGCAGACCCGGGGTGTTGGGGCTGGACACGTTCACGGCGAGGTAGTCGGCAAGCCCGTCCAGCGCGCGGACGCAGGTCCGGTAGTCCTCGACGGCCCGCTCCACCGGGGTGTCCTTGTTCTTGCCGATACTGACCCCCACCGGGATCCGCACCAGGCCGGCCCGGCGCGCGGCGCGCAGCCGCCCCGCGAGCGCCTCGACACCCTCGTTGTTGAAACCCATCCGGTTGATGACGGCCCTGCTGGCCGGGAGGCGGACCAACCGGGGCCTGGGGTTGCCGGGCTGCGGGCGGGGTGTGACCGTGCCCAGCTCGACGTGCCCGAGGCCCAGGGCCGACCAGGTGGCGACGGCGCGACCGTCCTTGTCCATGCCGGCAGCCAGCCCGACCCGGTGCGGGAACCTCAGCCCGAGCAGATCCACAGCACCGTCATCCACGCCCCCCGGGACGACGGCATACCCCCCGAGGGCGGCGAGGCCGCGCGTGAGCGCCGTCCGCCCCAGCAGGTCGGCCGCCACCACGGTGCCGTGGTGGGCCCGCTCGGCGTCGACCCGCCACAGCACGGGACGCGCCACGGCCCGGTAGCCGACCCCCGCGGCCCGACGCAGGACCCGACGACCGTCGGTGCGTCGCGGACCGGGCGAGGAGTCGTGCGCCTGCATGTCCCCAACCCTAGACTGGCGCAGGTGAGCACCCGTGGCGACGACGAACCCGAGGAGGTCCCCGACCTCACCGTGGTGATCCCCGCCGGCGGCGCCGGCACCCGCCTGTGGCCGCTCTCGCGGCAGTCGTCGCCGAAGTTCCTCCACGACCTCACCGGCACGGGGCGCTCGCTGCTGCAGTCGACCGTCGACCGGTTGGCGCCGCTGGCCCCCGACCGGGTCCTGGTCGTCACCGGGGCGAGGCACGCGGACGCCGTGCGGCAGCAGCTCCCCGACCTGCCGCCCGAGCACCTGCTCGTCGAGCCCTCCCCCCGGGACTCCATGCCGGCCATCGGTCTGGCGGCCGCGGTCCTGGAGCGACGCGACCCCGGGGCGGTCCTGGGCTCGTTCGCCGCCGACCACGTGATCGGGGACGTGGCCGCCTTCCAGGAGAGCGTGCGCGAGGCGGTGGCCGCGGCCCGCCGGGGGTCGTTGGTGACGCTGGGCATCACCCCACCTCCCCCGCCACCGGCTTCGGCTACATCAAGGTGGGGAGAGCCCCTCTCGATGCCCGGGGCCCGCTCGGTCCGCCACGTGGAGGCGTTCGTCGAGAAGCCGGACGCCGCGCGCGCGGCGGAGTACGTGCAGGGCGGCTATCTCTGGAACGCCGGGATGTTCGTGGTGCAGGCGGGCGTCCTGCTGTCGCTCCTGGCCGAGGGGCACCCCGACATGGTCCGTACCCTGCGCCAGATCGCCGCGGACCCGGGGCAGACCGCCGCGCTCTGGCCCTCCCTGACCACGATCTCGATCGACCACGCCGTGGCCGAGCCCGCCGCCGCGGCCGGGCGGGTCGCCGTGGTGCCGGCCCGCTTCCCGTGGGACGACGTCGGTGACTTCGCCTCGCTGGCCAGCCTCCTGCAGGAGGAGTCCGACGACCCGGGGCTCCGGGTGCTGGGCCGCCGGGAGCTCGTGGTCAACGAGGGCTCCACCGGGATCGTCGCCGCCCACGGCGGTCGCACCGTCGTGACGCTGGGGATCGACGACGTCGTCGTGGTCGACACGCCCGACGCCCTCCTCGTGACCACCCGGGCGCACTGCCAGGACGTGAAGACGGTCGTGGCGACCCTGCAGCGCATCGGCCGGGAGGACCTGACCTGAGCACCCTCCCAGCCGCCCCCGGCCCCGCCAGGGGGGTCCGTCGCCGTCTGCGTGACGGCCTCGGTCACCCGCTCGTCACCCGCCGCTCACGCGACGCTCCCCCGCCCGTGGCCGTGCCCACACCGGCGGGCGGCAGGCTGGAGCACGTGAGGGTCGTCATCGTCACCGAGTCGTTCCTGCCCGCGCTCAACGGCGTGACCACCAGCGTCTGCAAGGTGCTCGAGAACCTGCGGGCCCGCGGCCACGGCCGCCCTGGTCGTCGCCCCGGGCACGAGCCCCTGGAGCCCGGTGATGACCCCGGAGTTCTACGCCGGCTTCCCCGTCCACGCCGTGACCAGCCTGCCGGTCCGGCAGTTCCGCGTCGGGCTGCCCTCCTACGAGATCGAGACGGTCCTGCACCGCTTCCGTCCGGACGTCATGCACGTCGCCTCGCCGTTCGTCCTGGGCGTGCGCGGGCTCACCGCCGCCCGGGCCCTGGGCATCCCCTCGGTCGCGGTCTACCAGACCGACATGCCCTCCTACATCCGTCAGCACGCCGGGCCGGCCGGCAATCTCACCGCCCGGGCCGCCTGGCGGTGGATCCGCCGGATCCACGAGCAGGCCGACCTCACGCTGGCGCCCTCCCGCGCCGCCCTGGCCGACCTCGCGGCCCACGACGTGCCCCGGATCGCGCTGTGGGGTCGGGGGGTCGACGCCGAGCTCTTCCACCCCGACCGGCGCGACGACCCGGCGGTGCATGCGTTGCGGGCCCGGCTCGCGCCGCACGGGGAGACCCTGCTGGGGTATGTGGGGAGGCTTGCTCCCGAGAAGGAGCTCCACCGCCTCACGGAGCTGGCCACGCGACCGGGCACGCGGCTGGTCCTCGTCGGCGAGGGCCCCAGCCGCGAGCTGCTGGAGACCCAGCTGCCGGGCGCGGCCTTCCTCGGGCGGCAGGAGGGGCGCGCGCTGGCGCAGGCCTACGCCGCGTTCGACGTCTTCGTCCACACCGGCACCCGGGAGACCTTCGGGCAGACCCTCCAGGAGGCGGCCGCCGCCGGGCTCCCGGTCGTCGCCCCCGCCCGCGGCGGACCGCTGGACCTCGTGGCGGACGGGCGCTCCGGACGGCTCTTCGACCCCGACCGTCCCGGTGCCCTGACCGCCGCGGTGGCTCCGCTCCTCGGACCGCAGGCGCAGGACCTCCGGGAGCGGATGGGCGCCGTCGGTCGGCAGCGCGTGGAGGACCGATCCTGGCCGGCCCTCGTCGACCAGCTGGTCGGCCACTACGCCTCCGCGATGAGCGGTGCGGCCGTCTCGGTGGCCTGAGGACCGGCCGCAGTAGGGTGGGCGGCGTGCCTGCAAGCCCCGAGCAGACGGTCGTGGGTGTCGCCCTGCCCGTCCCCCAGCCCTGGGGCGACCACGTCCAGCGGCTGCGCGTCCTCTACGGCGAGGACCGGGCCCAGCACATCCCCACCCACATCACGCTGCTGCCCCCCACCCCGGTGGCCAGGGGGGAGGTCGCGGCGCTGGTCGACCACCTGCACGAGGTGGGGCGTTCCCACGAGCCCTTCGACGTCATCCTGCGGGGGACGGGCACCTTCCGACCGGTCTCGGACGTCGTCTTCATCCAGGTGGCCCAAGGGGTGTCCAGCTGCGAGCAGCTGGAGCGGCACATCCGGTCGGGGCCGGTGGAGCGCGGGCTCGACTTCCCCTACCACCCGCACGTCACGGTGGCCCACGACATGCCGGGGCCGGTGCTGGACCGGGCGTTCGCCGACCTGGCCGGCTTCAGCTGCGCCTTCCGCGCCGAGGCGTTCCGGCTCTACACCCACAACGGTGACGGGGTGTGGCGGACGACCGACGACTTCCCGCTCGGCGAGCCCCGACCCTGACCCCCGTCCGCCCCGGGACGCGGACGGGCCCGCAGCGGTGAGCTGCGGGCCCGTGCGTCGCGCCGGTGCTCAGCCGTGGGGCAGCTTGAAGACCTGCCCGGGGTAGATGAGGTCCGGGTTGTCGAGGTTGTTGAGGGCGGCCATCTCCTGCCAGGACACACCGTGCTCCTCGGCGAGACCGGACAGGGTGTCCCCCGGCCTGACGGTGACGGTCCGGTATGCCGCAGCACCGGCCGCCGGCGCCTCGGACCCCTGCGTCCCACCGTCGGCCGGCTCCCCGGCCCCGGCCGGCGTGCCCGCCGACGGCGCCGCCGCCGCGTCGTCGCTCGTCACGGACCGGTCCGCGGTCCCCCGGTCGTCCTGGGCGGCCCGCCGCCTTCTCCTTCTCGGCACGCTCGGCGTCGGAGGAGGTGAGAGCATCCTTGACCTTGTCGAAGAATCCCATGAGCGTCTCCATTCCTGCGCGACCGGGTGGGCGACGGGCGCCGATGACGACCGGTTGCGCTCGCCCGGCAACATAGCCCGCCCCGGGCGTGACGGCCAGCGCAGGGCCCACCGGTCCGGGGTGCTAGCGTCGATCTCGGCGACGCCCGGACCCGCCCGCGGAGCTGGGGGCGCCCCCCATACCGTCGAGCGAAGGGTCCTTTCGTGAACACCCCCGTCAAGGTCGCCGTCACCGGAGCCGCCGGTCAGATCGGCTACAGCCTCCTCTTCCGCATCGCCTCCGGCGAGCTGCTCGGCAAGGACACCCCGGTGGAGCTGCGGCTGCTGGAGATCACCCCCGCGCTGAAGACCCTGGAGGGCGTCGTCATGGAGTTGGACGACTGCGCCTTCCCCGCGCTGGCTGGCATCGAGATCGGTGACGACCCGAACACCATCTTCGACGGGGCCAACGTCGCCCTGCTGGTGGGGGCCCGACCGCGCAGCAAGGGGATGGAGCGCGGCGACCTGCTCGAGGCCAACGGCGCAATCTTCACCGCCCAGGGCAAGGCCCTGAACGACCACGCCGCCGAGGACGTACGGGTGACGGTGACCGGCAACCCCGCCAACACCAACGCCCTCATCGCGATGTCCAACGCCCCCGACATCCCCACCGAGCGGTTCACCGCACTCACCCGTCTGGACCACAACCGGGCCATCGCCCAGCTGGCGGCGAAGGTGGGGGCCCCGGTCACCGACATCTCCCGGATGACGATCTGGGGCAACCACTCGGCCACGCAGTACCCCGACCTGTTCCACGCCCAGGTCGCGGGGCGGAACGCCGCCGAGGCCGTGGGCGACCAGGAGTGGCTGGAGAACACCTTCATCCCCACCGTCGCCAAGCGCGGGGCGGCCATCATCGAGGCCCGCGGGTCCTCCTCGGCCGCCTCGGCCGCGTCGGCCACGATCGACCACACCCGCGACTGGCTGCTCGGCTCGGCGCAGGACGACTGGGTCTCCATGGCCGTGCGTTCGGACGGCTCCTACGGCGTGGCCGAGGGCCTCATCAGCTCCTTCCCCGTCACCACCCGGGACGGTGGCTGGGAGATCGTCCAGGGCCTGGACATCGACGACTTCTCGCGCGGGCGGATCGACGCCTCGGTCGCCGAGCTGGACGAGGAGCGTCAGGCGGTCCGGGAGCTCGGTCTGATCTGAGCCGCGCGGCGGCCCGGCCGGGGCCGCCGCCGCCGTGCTCGCGGCCTAGCCCAGACGCAGGTAGGCCGCGAGCACGGCGACCGCCACCCCGAGACCCAGCATGGTGGCGGCGTCGAGCACCCGGCCCCGGACGGCCAGGCCGCCCGCCCGCTCCTCGGGTGCTACGAGGCGCACCACCGCCAGGACGACCAGCGTCCCCCCCAGCGCGTAGCCGTAGTGGCGCAGACCCCCGGTCACGAGCAGCACGGCCGCCGCGACCATCCCCACCACCGCCAGCCACCAGAGCCCGAGCCGCTGACCCGGGCGACCGGCCGTGAGCTCCTCGTCCAGGCCGTGGCCCGGGTCCGGGCTCACCCTCTCGCCGGTGCCATGCCGGCGGCGCGCTCCGCGGCCTCGACGACGTTCTGCAGCAGCATCGCCCGGGTCATCGGGCCGACCCCCCCGGGGTTCGGGGTGAGCCACCCGGCGACCTCCGCCACGTCCCGGTGCACGTCACCGGCGATCTTCCCGTCGCGTCGCGCCACGCCGACGTCGAGGACCGCGGCACCAGGACGGACCATGTCCGGCGTGATGATGTCCGGGACGCCCGCCGCGGCGACCACGACGTCGGCCGCCCTGGTGTGGGCGGCCAGGTCCCGGGTGCCGGTGTGGCACATCGTCACCGTGGCGTTCTCCGAGCGGCGGGTGAGGATGAGGCCCAGGGGGCGACCGACCGTCAGGCCCCGGCCCACGACGACCACCTCGGCGCCGTCCAGGGGGACGTCATACCGGCGCAGGAGCTCCACGCACCCCACCGGGGTGCACGGCAGCGGCGCCGCCTCGTTCATCACCAGCGAGCCCAGGTTGAACGGGTGCAGCCCGTCGACGTCCTTGCGGGGATCGACGCGGGAGAGGATCGCGAACTCGTCCAGCCCCGTGGGCTGCTGGACCAGGAAGGCGGTGACCTGAGGGTCGGCGTTGAGCTCGTCGACGACCGCCAGGACCTCCTCCTGGCTGGTGCCGGCGGGGAGGTCCTTGCGGATCGAGGTGATGCCGATCTCCGCGCAGTCCTTGTGCTTGGCCCCGACGTACCAGCTGCTCGCGGGGTCCTCCCCCACGAGGACGGTCGCCAGCCCCGGCACCACCCCCCGCTCGGCCAGGACCGCCAGGCGCACCCGGAGCTCGTCCTTGATCGTCCGCAGAACCGCCCTGCCGTCCAGCACCGTCGCGCTCATGCCGCCGAGTCTAGACGGCACGCTCGCGCCCGGAGCGGTACGGGCCGCGGCCTGTGTGGGGGGCTACTCCCAGACCGCCGCCTCCTCCCCCGGGTCCAGGGTCACGTCGACCTGCAGCTCCCGGGCGAGCTCCTCCAACGCCGACCTCAGGTGCATCAGGTCGGCGTCCTCGGGGGCGCGGAACACGGCCCTGGCCTCGAAGAGGCTCCCGCCGGCCTGCGGCGCCGGGACCACCCGGGTGTCGAGCCGTTCCACGGAGACCCCCTGCTGCGCCAGGACCCCGCTGACCTGCTGGACGATGCCCGGCTGGTCGTGGCCGACGAGGTCGAGGTGGAAGGTGGCGCCCTCCTCCGGACCACCCCCGCCGTCGAGGGTGCCGACCGCGCTGCGGACCGTCGTGTCGAGCCCCTCCAGGTCCCCCACGGCCCGGGCCAGGGCCTCGGCCCGGTCGCCGGGGACGTCGACCGTGACGATCCCGGCGAAGGTGCCGGCCAGCTGGGCCAGCTGGCTGCGACCCCAGCTGCCGCCGTGCGCGGCGACGACGTCGGCGAGCGAGGAGACGAGGCCGGGGCGGTCCTCGCCGAGGACGGTGATCACGAGAGTGGCCATGCCTGACCTTAGCGAGCCAGGACCCTCGGTGGGGAGGGCACGGACCGACCGGGGGGTCCGGTCAGTGCGCGAAGTGGCGGGTGCCGGTGAAGTACAGCGTCGCGCCGGCCCGGGCCGCGGCCGCCACGACCTCCTCGTCCCGGACCGACCCGCCAGGGGCGACGACGGCGCTGACGCCGGCGTCCAGGAGCACCTCCAGCCCGTCGGCGAAGGGGAAGAAGGCGTCCGAGGCCGCCACGGATCCCCTCGCCCGGTCCCCCGCCCGGTTGACCGCGAGGTGGCAGGAGTCCACCCGGTTGACCTGACCCATCCCGACCCCGACGGAGGCCCCGTCGCGGGCGAGCAGGATGGCGTTGGACCTGGTGGCCCGCACCGCGCGCCAGGCGAACTGCAGGTCGGCGAGGACGGCCGGGTCCGCGGCGTTCCCGGCCACCAGGCGCCACCGTGAGGCGTCGTCCCCACCCCCGTCGACCTCGGCGTCGACCGTGTCGACCGACTGCATGAGCAGGCCGCCGGAGACGGGGCGGGTCTCGACCCCGCCGCGGGCGGGCGGGGCCACCCGGAGCAGCCGCAGGTTGCTCCTGCTCCGCAGGATCTCCAGCGCCTCGGGCTCGAAGTCGGGGGCGAGCACCACCTCGGTGAAGACCTCCTTGACCTGCTCTGCCATCTCGGCGGTCACGGGGCGGTTCGCCGCGATGATCCCCCCGAAGGCCGAAAGCGGGTCGCACGCATGGGCCTTGCGGTGCGCCTCGGCGATGTCCGCCCCGACCGCGATCCCGCACGGGTTGGCGTGCTTGATGACGGCCACCGTGGGCTGGTCGCCGTGGTCGTGGGCGGCCCGCAGCGCGGCGTCGGCGTCGAGGTAGTTGTTGTAGGACATCTCCTTGCCGCCGAGCTGCTCCGCCTGGGCCAGCCCGGGCGAGGTGGAGAACCCGTCGGTGTAGAGGGCGGCCCGCTGGTGCGGGTTCTCGCCGTAGCGCAGCACGGCCTTGCGGTCCCAGGTGGCCCCCACCCACGCGGGGAAGCCGGTGCCGTCGCTCGTGTCCGTCACGACGTTGCCCATCCAGGAGGCGACGTGCACGTCGTAGGTGGCGGTACGCACGAACGCCTCCGCCGCCAGCTGCCGCCGCTCGTCGAGGGTGAATCCCCCGGCCCGGGCGGCGTCGAGGACCCGCGGGTAGGCGGTGGGGGTGGTCACCACGGCCACGCTGCGGTGGTTCTTGGCCGCCGCCCGGACCATGGACGGGCCGCCGATGTCGATCTGCTCCACGCACTCGTCCTGACCGGCGCCGGAGCGCACCGTGTTGGTGAAGGGATAGAGGTTGACCACGACCAGGTCGAACGCCTCGATCCCCAGATCCTCCAGCTGGGCCAGGTGCTCCGGTCTGGTCGTGTCGGCGAGGATGCCGGCGTGCACCCGCGGGTGGAGCGTCTTGACGCGGCCGTCCAGGCACTCCGGGAAGCCCGTGAGGTCCTCCACCCGGGTCACGGGGACGCCGGCGCCCTCGATCCGCCCGGCGGTGGACCCGGTGGAGACGATGCTCACGCCGGCCTCGTGCAGCCCCAGGGCCAGGTCCTCCAGACCGGTCTTGTCGTGCACGGAGACGAGGGCACGGCGCAGGGGACGGCGGTGGGTGTCGGTCACGGGGGCTCCTGAGGTCGCAGCGTGGGGCGGGCACCCAGGCGGGCGATGCCCACGATCCTCACTCCCCGGTGGTGTCCCACCCGCGCCAGTCGTGTGCCACCAGTCTAGTGCGCGACGTGCCCGCCGTGCCGACCCCCCGGTCGGTCCTGCGCAGGCCTCCCGACCAGGCGGGGCAGGTGCTCGACGAGCATCTCGCGCTCGGCCACCTTGATCCGCTCGTGCAGGCTCTCCTCCGTGTCGCCGTCGTGCACCGCCACGGTGCGCTGCGCGAGGACCGGGCCGGTGTCCACCCCGGCGTCGACCTGGTGCAGGGTGCACCCCGTCACCTCGACCCCGGCGGCCAGGGCGTCCCGGACCGCGTGCGCCCCGGGGAAGCTGGGCAGGAGGGCGGGGTGGGTGTTGACGATCCGGAAGCGCTCGAGCACGGGCTCGCCCAGGATCTTCAGGAACCCCGCGGACAGCACCAGGTCGGGCGCGTATGACGCAATGGCCGTGGCGAGCTCCCGGTCCCAGGCGGTGCGGTCCGGGTGGTCGCCGAGGCGCACCACGAACGTGGGTATGCCGAACCGCCGCGCCCGGACGAGTCCCTCGATGCCCTCCCGGTCCGCCCCGACGGCGACCACCTGCAGCCCGTAGTCGTCGTCCTGGCAGGCGTCCAGGAGGGCCTGCAGCAGGGTCCCGCTGCCGGAGACGAGCACGACGACCCGCGCAGGGGCCGGCGTGTCAGTGGTACTCACGGTGCGCAGTCTAGGGGCCGCGCCCGGCAGCCCGCGGGGGCAACCACGCGGGGCGGTCGGTGGGCCTCAGGGCAACCACGCGGGGCGGTCGGTGGGCCTCAGGGCAACCACGCGGGGCGGTCGGTGGGCCTCAGGGCGGCCAGACGGGGCGGCCGGTGGGGTGGTGTGGAGGGTTGGGGGGGTGGGGGGTGGTCAGAGGCGGCGGGCCCGCAGGTGGAGCACGCTCACGACGAGCAGTCCCCCGGCGGCGAGCTCCGCGAGCAGCAGGCCGGCGACGTTCCACGGCTCGACACCCACCGTGCCGAGGAGGCCGGGGGTGAGGCCCCCGGTCGACAGCCACGCCAGGACGAGCACCGTGGCGGACACCGCCGCGCACGAGGCCAGGGTGATCTGGACCTTGGTCCACCACGAGCTCAGGCGTGAGGCCGATCCGGCGCACCGGTAGCCGATCCACCCTCCGGCCACGAGCGGCACCAGGGCCATGGCCCACAGGCCCGGCGGCAGCGCACCGGGCTCGGGGAGCGCACCCAGGACGGGCAGGAGGGGAAGGTCGCCGGGGGTCGTGGCGACCCAGTCGACGTGGACCGTGCCCACGGTGACGCCCGCCCCGGACAGCCAGCCGAGCGCCCACACCATGAGGTTGGGCAGCGCCGCCAGCTGGGCCAGCGTCAGGGTGAGGGTCCCGACCAGGCCGGCGTCCAGGGCGTCGTAGAGCGTCAGGATCCGCTCCCCGCGGACCAGCAGCAGACCCAGGACGAGCAGGAAGCAGACGGCCGCCAGCGCGACGAGAGCCTCGACCGCCGGAGCCAGGGCACGCCGCAGCAGCACGGGGATGCGGTCGCGCACCCAGCTGAGCGCCACGTCGACGCTCGGGTGCTGCTCGCGCCGGTGCTCGGACCACCAGACCACCGCCACGGCGGCCACGGGAACGAGCAGCGCGCCGGGCACGAGGCTGGGCAGGACGACCTGCGCGATGCCGAGGCCGGCGACATAGCTCACCGCCAGGCCGGTCGCGAGGTAGGCCAGGGCGAAGGCCGTCACGTCGGACCCGCCCAGGGCGTGCCAGGCGGGGCGCCAGCTGGTGACGGTGGCGCCGCGGGCGAGCAGATGGGGGCGGGCCAGGACGATCTGACGCACGGCGTACCAGCACAGGGCGAAGGGGATCGCCGTCAGCAGCAGGGGGGCCAGCACGACCGAGGCGGCCGGGGTGTCGACCTGGGCGCGGTGAGCCAGCGCCCACAGGTCGACGGAGACGCCGAGGGTCTGCCACAGGCCGGCCGAGCTGCGCTCGTCGGCCACCCAGGCCAGCAGCGTCGGCACGGCAACGGCGACCACCCCCAGCAGCACGCACAGCGCGCCGGCCAGACCGGCCCCCAGGACCTCGGCGACCCGACGCGGGGACAGAGCGGGGGCCCGCCGCGGCGGCGGCTCCTCGCTGAGGGGATCTCGGCACGGTCCAGGACGGTCATCGCGCTCATCGTCACCGACCGGGCAGGGGCAGCGTGGGAGGCGCGCCGACGACGGACGGGCGGCCACCCCCGAGGGGTGCCGCCCGTCCGCTCCGGCCCGCTCAGCCGAGGTTCGCGACGATCTCCCGCATCAGGGTGGCCGTCTCCGACGGGGTCTTGCCGACCTTGACCCCGGCGGCCTCGAGGGCCTCCTTCTTGGCCTGGGCGGTCCCGGAGGAGCCGGAGACGATGGCACCGGCGTGGCCCATCGTCTTGCCCTCCGGCGCGGTGAAGCCCGCGACGTACCCCACGACCGGCTTGGTCACGTTGGCCTTGATGTACTCGGCCGCCCGCTCCTCGGCGTCGCCGCCGATCTCGCCGATCATGACGATGGCGTCGGTCTCCGGGTCGTCCTGGAAGGCCTGGAGGCAGTCGATGTGGGTGGTCCCGATGATCGGGTCCCCGCCGATGCCGACCGCGGTGGAGAAGCCGATGTCCCGCAGCTCGTACATCATCTGGTAGGTCAGCGTGCCCGACTTGGACACCAGGCCGATCCGGCCCGGACCGGCGATGTCCGCCGGGATGATGCCCGCGTTGGACTTCCCGGGGCTGATCAGGCCGGGGCAGTTCGGGCCGACGATCCGGGTCGTGCCCTTGTCCCGGGCGTAGGCCCAGAACTCAGCCGTGTCGCGCACGGCGATGCCCTCGGTGATGACCACGAGCAGCGGCATGGCGGCGTCGACGGCCTCGATGACCGCGTCCTTCGCGAACTTCGGCGGGACGAAGACGACCGACACGTTCGCGCCGGTGGCCTCCATCGCCTCGGCCACGGAGCCGAAGACCGGGACGGTCGTGCCGCCCTCGAAGCCGACCTCGGTGCCGGCCTTGCGGGGGTTGACCCCGCCGACCACCTGGGTGCCGGAGCTGAGCATCCGCTGGGTGTGCTTCATACCCTCGGAGCCGGTCATGCCCTGGACGATGACCTTGGAGCTGTCGTCGAGAAAGATTGCCATAGGAGTCAGTGGTCCTTCGTTGTCGGTCTCGTCGGGGCTTACTTGGCGGCCAGCTCGGCGGCCTTGCGGGCGGCGCCGTCCATCGTGTCCTCGATGCTCACGAGGGGGTGGGCGGCCTCGGCGAGGATGCGGCGCCCCTCCTCCACGTTGTTGCCGTCGAGCCGGACCACGAGCGGCTTGGTCTCCTCGTCACCCAGGATCTCCAGCGCCTTGACGATGCCGTTGGCGACCGCGTCGCAGGCGGTGATGCCGCCGAAGACGTTGACGAACACCGATTTCACCTGCTCGTCGCCGAGGATGACGTGCAGGCCGTTGGCCATGACCTCGGCCGAGGCGCCGCCGCCGATGTCGAGGAAGTTCGCGGGCCTGGCGACCCCACCGGTGAACTCCTCCCCTGCGTAGGCCACGACGTCCAGGGTGGACATGACCAGCCCCGCCCCGTTGCCGATGATGCCGACGTTGCCGTCGAGCTTGACGTAGTTGAGGTCCAGCTCCTTGGCCTGCGCCTCGAGCGGGTCGGTGGAGGCCTTGTCCTCCAGCTCGGCGTGGTGCGGCTGGCGGAAGTCGGCGTTGGCGTCGAGGGTCACCTTGCCGTCGAGGGCGACGATGTCACCGTCCTCGGTCCTCACCAGGGGGTTGACCTCCACCAGCGTGGCGTCCTCGTCGCGGTAGACCGCCCACAGCTTCTGCAGGACGGGGACGATCTTCTCCCCGGTCCCGGCGTCGAAGCCGGCCTGCTCGACGATCTCGCGGGCCTTGGCCTCGTCGATCCCGGTGTTGGCGTCCACCTCGACCCGGGCCAGCGCCTCGGGGCGCTCGACCGCCAGCTGCTCGATCTCCATACCGCCCTCCTTGGAGCACATGGCGAGCAGCGAGCGGTTGGCGCGGTCCAGCAGCACGGAGAAGTAGTACTCCTCCGCGATCCTGGCGCCCTGCGCGATCATCACGCGGTGGACGGTGTGGCCCTTGATGTCCATGCCGAGGATCGCGGCGGCGTGCTGCTCGGCCTCCTCGGCGGACTTCGCCACCTTGACACCGCCCGCCTTGCCTCGTCCACCGGTCTTGACCTGGGCCTTGACCACGGTGACGCCACCGGACTCCGCGCCACCCGCTCGGCGGCCGCGCGCGCCTCCTCCGGGGTGTCCGCGGTGGCGCCGGCCAGCACGGGGACGCCGTGCTTCTCGAACATGTCACGTGCCTGGTACTCGAACAGATCCACGAGTCGCTTCGCCTTCGCTCTCTGGGTAGGGGGACGGTGGGCTGGAACGGAACGGGTCCGGCGCCCCGGCGCCGGACCCGAGGATCAGTGGGCGGCCAGGTGCTCCCGCACCCACCGGGTGATCTCGGAGGTGGTCGTGCCCGGGGTGAAGACCTCGGCGACGCCCATCTCCTTCAGGAGGGGGATGTCGTCCTGGGGGATGATGCCCCCGCCGAAGACGACCACGTCGGACGCGTCCCTCTCGGCCAGCAGGTCCACGACCCGCCGGAAGAGGGTCAGGTGCGCCCCCGAGAGGACCGACATCCCGATCGCGTCGGCGTCCTCCGCCACCGCCGCCTCGACGATCTGCTCCGGGGTCTGGTGCAGCCCGGTGTAGATCACCTCGACGCCGGCGTCCCGCAGGGCCCGGGCCACGACCTTGGCTCCGCGGTCGTGCCCGTCCAGACCTGGCTTGGCCACGACCACGCGCAGCGGGGATGAGGTCATGGCGCGCAGGATATCGCAGGCCCCACCGCCGCACCGAGGCAGGCTGGCGGTCGCGGACGCGCCTAAAGCCGCACCAGCGGGGCCACCCGGACCAGAAGCCTCTTGACCCCGGCCTCACCGAAGTCCACGTGCGCCATCGTGTGCCTGCCGGTCCCCTCGACCCGGACGACGGTCCCCAGCCCGAAGGAGTCGTGGCTGACCCGGTCGCCCGGGGACAGGGCCTCCAGGTCGGCCGTCTCGGCGTCCGTGCGCTCGCGCCGTGCCGCGCTGCCGCGCGGGTCGAGGCGGACGACGGGTGCACGGCCGGGACCCGTCGACCCCCACCCCCGGCCCGGACCGGACGATCCCTGGCCCCAGGTGCCGAGCCCCATACCCTCGGCCGCCGACCGGCGACCCGTCATGCTCATGCGGTCGGCGTCCGTGCGCTCCCACGTGACCAGGTCGTCGGGGATCTCGTCCAGGAACCGGCTGGGCGGGAACCACTGGGGCGCCCCGAAGGAGGCCCGGCTGCCGGCCCGGGAGAGGTGCAGGCGCTCCCTGGCCCGGGTGATGCCGACGTAGGCCAGCCGTCGCTCCTCCTCCAGCTCCCGGGGGTCGTCCAGGCTCCGCTGGTGCGGGAACGTGCCGTCCTCCAGCCCGGTGAGGAAGACGACGGGGAATTCCAGCCCCTTGGCGGTGTGCAGGGTCATCAGGGTCACCACGCCACCGCCCCCCTCCTCCTGGGGGATCTCGTCGGCGTCGGCCACGAGCGAGACCTGCTCGAGGAAGTCCACCAGCCCACCCTCGGGGTAGTTGTCGTCGAACTCGCGCGCCACGGTGATCAGCTCGGTGAGGTTCTCCACCCGGGTCTCGTCCTGGGGGTCGGTGCTCGCCCGGAGCTCGGCGAGGTAGCCGGTGCGCTCCAGGACGGCCTCGAGCAGGCCCCCGATCCCGCTGGAGCCGTCGGCCGCGAGATCGCCCAGCTCCTCCAGCAGGGTGGTGAAGCCCCTGATCGCGGCCACCGAACGGCTGGCGATCCCCGGCGCGTCCTCGGCCCGGCCCAGCGCCGCGACGAAGGGGATGCGCTCTCGCTCGGACAGGGCACCCACCGCGGAGACCGCCCGGTCGCCGATCCCCCGTTTGGGCGTGTTGAGGATGCGCCGCAGGTTGACGTCGTCGGCGGGGTTCGCGAGGACCCGCAGGTAGGCGAGGGCGTCCTTGATCTCGCGCCGCTCGTAGAAGCGGGTGCCCCCGACCACCTTGTAGGGCAGCCCGGTGCGGACGAGCACCTCCTCCAGCGCGCGCGACTGGGCGTTGGTGCGGTAGAACACCGCCACGTCCCCGGGCCGCACACCGTGCCGGTCGCCCAGCTCGTCGATGGTGCGCGCCACGAAGGAGGCCTCGTCGTGCTCGCTGTCGGCGACGTAGCCGACGATCCCCACCCCCGCGTCCGCCTCGGTCCACAGCCGCTTGTCCCGACGGCCGGGGTTGCGGGCGATCACGGCGTTGGCGGCCGTCAGGATCGTCGACGTCGAGCGGTAGTTCTGCTCCAGCAGGATGGTCCGGGCGTCGGGGTAGTCCTGCTCGAACTCGACGATGTTGCGGATCGTCGCCCCCCGGAAGGCGTAGATCGACTGGTCGGCATCACCGACGACGCACAGCTCCGCGGGGGGCAGGACCCGGTCCTGGCCGTCCACGACGTCCCCGGCCACGCCGACCAGCTCCTTCACCAGCACGTACTGGGCGTGGTTGGTGTCCTGGTACTCGTCCACCATGACGTGCCGGAAGCGGCGCCGGTAGTGCTCGCGCACCGCGGGGAAGGCCTGCAGCAGGTGGACGGTCGTGGTGATGATGTCGTCGAAGTCCAGGGCGTTGGCGGCGCGCAGCCGCCGCTGGTACAGCGTGTAGGCCTCCGCCACCTTCTGCTCGTAGGTGTTGCCACCCACGGCGGCGGCGAAGGCCTCCTCGTCCACCAGCTCGTTCTTCGCCGAGGAGATCTTGGCCAGGAAGGCCCGCGCCGGGTAGCGCTTGGGGTCCAGGTCGAGGTCGCGGACCACCATCCCCATCAGCCGCTGGCTGTCGGCCGCGTCGTAGATCGAGAAGGAGGACTTCAGCCCGGCCGTGGCCGCCTCCCGCCGCAGGATCCGCACGCAGGCCGAGTGGAACGTCGAGACCCACATCACCCGCGCACGAGGCCCGACCAGGGAGGTCACGCGCTCGCGCATCTCGGCCGCCGCCTTGTTGGTGAAGGTGATCGCCAGGATCTGCCCCGGGTGCACGTGCCTCTTCGCCAGCAGGTAGGCGATGCGGGAGGTGAGCACCCGGGTCTTGCCGCAGCCCGCACCGGCCACGATGAGCAACGGGCTGCCCTCGTGCGTCACCGCCTCGCGCTGCGGTCCGTTGAGCCCTGCGAGCAGCTGCTCGACCGAGGGCCCCCGGTCCCCCGGGTCCTCGACGCGCCGGCCGGACCCGCCCGGCTCCACCGCCCACGCGGGCACGCCGCGGTCGTCGACGGCACCGGCCTCGGAGGCGTGGCCGCTCGCGGCCGACGGGGTCATGGAGGGGACCGGCTGGTCGAAGGGCAGGTGGTCGAACAGTCCGCTCATCGGGTCCATCCTAGGTCGGCGCGCCGACCGGGCCGGTCCGTCGTGCACAGCGGGGCCACCTACCCTGGGAACGTGCGCTCCCCCTGTCTGCTGCCCGGTGCCCGCCCGTGACCGGAGCCTCCTCGTCCTACCTCGACGCCCCCACCCTGGTCATCCTCGTGGGGGGTCTGGTCGTGGCCCTCGTCTGCCTCGTGAGCGGGCTCAACGGCCGGCCGCCGGGCCGGGGAACGGTCACCCTCACCTGGGTCCTGCAGGTCGCGGTGGTGGGCTACGCCGGCATCTACCTGGGCCGGCAGCTCACGGGTGCCGCCCCCCAGGGGCCCACCTGGGAGCTGTGGGCCTACCTCGTCACCATCGTCTTCCTGCCGGGCCTGGCGCTGCTGTGGGCGCGGGAGGAACCGACGCGGTGGAGCACCTTCGTCCTGGCGGTGGCCGCGTTCACGGCCGCGGTGATGGCCGCCCGGACCGCACAGATCTGGGCCGGCGTGGGCATGATGCCCGCGGGGCCGGCCTCGTGAGGCGCCCCACGGCGGACGCCGGCGACCGACGCCACGGGCCGGGCCGCGTCATCCTCGCCCTCTACCTCGTCTTCGTCATCGGCACCGTGTCGCGCTCCGCCGCCCAGATCTCCACGCGCTGGGACCAGGCACCCCTGGCCTACGGCCTGTCCGCGTTCGCGGCCGCCGTCTACGTGGTGGCGCTCGTCTCCCTCTCCCTCCGCGGCCGGGCCGCCTGGTGGGTGAGCCTGGTGGCGCTGGGCGTGGAACTGACCGGCGTCGTGCTGGTCGGCGCCTGGAGCTACCTTGCCCCGGAGCGGTTCCCGGACGCGACCGTCTGGAGCCACTTCGGCCGTGGCTACCTCTACATCCCCCTCGTCCTGCCGGTCGTCGGTCTCTGGTGGCTCCTGTCCGAGCGCGGCGCCCGGGCCCGTGGCGACCAGGGGCGGTCCGGGTGAGCACCGACCCGCCGGCCGAGCCCGAGGCCATCGGCCGCCGGCTCACCTGGAGGGACGCCGTCAGCTCGGTGCTGGGCCTGGCAGTCAGCGGCGTCCTCATCGTCTACGGGATGCCCCTCGTCCTCGACACCACGTGGGCCGAGATCGGCACCCAGCTGGCCCGCGTCCGTCCCGGCAGCGCCGCCCTCATGGCCCTGCTGCTCGTGGCCGGTCTCTTCTGCTACACCTGGGTCCTCATGGGCTCCCTGCCCGGGCTCAGCCACCTGCAGGCCCTCAAGGGCAACGCCGTGACCTCGCTCATCGGTAACCTCATCCCGCTGGGCGCGGCGGTCGGGGTCGCCGTCTGGGTCATGATGACCCGCAGCTGGGGCTTCCCCCGCCGCGCGGTCTCCGCGTCCCTGCTGGTCACGAGCCTGTGGAACCTCCTGGCCCGCATCGCGCTGCCGGTGATCGGGTGCCTGCTGCTCGTGGCCGGACCCGTGGATGCGCCCCAGCTCCTGGTGCGCGGGGCCGTCATCGCCGGGGCCGTCGGCACCGCGGCGATCGGCATCACCTCCGCGATGGTCCTGTCCGACACGGTCGCCAGGGGGGTCGTGCTGGGCCTGGACCGGGTCGCCGGGCTGCTGCGGCGCAGCGGCACCCGGGTCCGCCGGCTCGAGACCCTCATGACCGACCAGCGGGCCCGGGTCCGGGACCTCGTCCGGGGAGGCTTCTGGCCGATGACCCTCGGGATGACCGGTCAGTTCACCCTGCTCTTCTGCCTCTACTGGACCGCCGCCCGCACCGTCGGCGTCGACCTGCCCCTGGTCGGGCTGATCTGCGCCTACGCCTTCCGCCAGCTGCTGACGGTCTTCGCCGTGACCCCGGGTGGCCTGGGCGTCACAGAGGTGGGGACGGCCGGGATGCTGGTGCTGCTCGGCGCCGGTGCCGGGGCCGCGTCAGCGACCGCCCTGCTGTATGCCGTCTACGCCCACCTGGTCGTGGTGCCCTTCGGGCTCGCGGCCCTCGGCAGCTGGTGGTACGGCTCCGGCCCGGGAGGTCGGGGCAGCGACCCCGCCGGACGGGTGACCGGGTCCCCCGTCAGCTCCTGAGGAGCCGCCGGATCTGACGGCCCTGCGCCTCGAGCGCGAGGGTGTCGTCGACCGTGCCGGGCGCCCAGCCCCCCGTCGCCCGCCGGGCGGCGAGGGACAGCAGGCCGTCCGCGAGGGCGGGGTTGGCGGGCAGCACGGGCCCGTGCAGGTAGGACCCGACGACGTTGTGGGTCCGGGCCCCCTCGGTGCCGTCGGTCCCGTTGTTGCCGCTGCCGTGGCGCACCCGGCCGAAGGGAGCCTGACCGGCGCCGAGCTCGGTGGAGCCCGAGTGGTTCTCGTAGCCGACGACGGGGCCGAACCCGGTCTCCAGGACCACCGGGCCGATCATCCGGGTCCGGTTGCCGCGGGTCGTGACGCCCAGGATGCCGAGACCGGGCAGCCGGACCCCCTCCACGGTGATGAAGGCCTCGCCGAAGAGCTGGTACATCCCGCAGATCATGAGCATCGGCACCCCCTCGGCCGCCAGCTCCCGCAGGCGGTCGGCCTGGACGGCGAGGTCGTGCTGGACGCGCACCTGCCCGCTGTCCTGGCCGCCCCCACCCACGACCAGGTCGACGCGCCGTGGGAAGGGTGCGCCGGGGTGGTGGTCGTGGACGACCGGGCTGTAGCCGTGCCAGCGCAGCCGGGCCGCGAGGCACCGGGTGTTGCCCAGGTCCCCGTAGATGCTCATCTCCCGCGGGTAGAGGTGCACCACGTGGACCTCGCCCTTGTCGGCGGGCACCCCGGCCAGGGCCGCCACGTCGACGGGCAGGGTCGGCGACGACGTGCTCATGCGGCCGGGTCCTCCCCGAAGCGGGCCAGTCCGTAGCGGTCGGCCAGCCGGCGCCGCAGGTGCATCATGGCCGTGTAGGTGCAGAAGA
Source organism: Ornithinimicrobium flavum (assembly GCF_004526345.1). Lineage (NCBI taxonomy): Bacteria > Bacillati > Actinomycetota > Actinomycetes > Micrococcales > Ornithinimicrobiaceae > Ornithinimicrobium > Ornithinimicrobium flavum. Next base: position 2,646,878 of record NZ_CP038213.1, read on the forward strand.
TGCGGGCCGGCTCCCCCTTGTGCTCGGCGAGGAAGCGGTCGAGCGCGAGGTCCAGGTCGGTCTCGACCTGCCCGACCTCCACCCCGTCGTAGCGCAGCCGCAGGGCCATGTCCCAGCCGCGCACGCCGGAGGTGATGGCCACCCCCTTGTGGCGCAGGGACTCGAAGGACACGTCGTACAGCCAGGACACGTCCCGGCCGTTCGGCGTAGTTGTCGTTGATGGCGATCATCGTCGCGACCGGTTCGGCGCCGTAGGTGCCGAGGGCGACGGTGAAGCCCGCGGGGTTCTTGACCAGCACCAGCTCCAGCGGCGCGCCGCCGGCGTCGATCACCTCGCCCCGGCCGAAGGGCGGGTGCACGGCGGCCAGCGCCGCGGCCGCGACGGACGGCGAAAAGTCCTCCCCCAGCAGCTGCCGTGCCATGCAGGTGGCGGCGGTGGCGTTGATCATCGCGGCCAGGCCGCGCTGGCGCAGGGTCACCGGGCCGACGTCGTGACCACCGGGGAACCGGACGGTGAAGGCCCGGCCGTCGTCGTCGGGGAGCAGCAGGGCGTCCCCGCCGCCCCCCGTCAGCTCCGGTCTGCCCTCGTCCTCGTCGAAGCGGACGTCCGCCTCCTGCAGCTCGGGCAACCGGTCGGCGACGGAGGGGTCGACCCCGAACCAGCGCACCTGCACGTCGGCGGCCAGGGCGTCCCGGATGCGGGAGACGAAGGAGTCGTCGGCGTTCAGCACGACGCTGCCCGAGGTCTGCTCGGCCAGCCGGGTGAGCAGCCCCGCGGTCGCGTCGATCTCGGCGAACCGGTCCAGCTGGTCGCGGGCGACGTTGAGCAGGAGCGCGTGGGTCGGCGGCACCTGGGCGGCGAAGTGCAGCGCGTGGGCCTCGTCCAGCTCGACGACGGCGACGTCGGCGTCGAGCCTGCCCCCCAGCCCGACCTCACCCAGCAGGGAGGAGATGACCCCCCGGGTGAAGTTGGACCCCGTGGGGTTGGTGAACACGCGCAGGCCGTGCTCGCGCAGGACCGCGACGAGCATCTTCGTCGTGGTGGTCTTGCCGTTGGTCCCCGAGACGACGACGACCCCCCGCGGCAGCGACCCGAGGGTATGCCGCAGCACGGCGGGGTCGATCCGCTCGGTCACCAGACCGGGCAGGGCCGAGCCGCCGCCCCGGAGGCGGGAGACCGCACGGGCGGCCTTCCCGGCCGCCAGCGCCGCGCTGGTCCGGGTCCGCCCGAGCGGGCCGCGCGGCATACCCCTCACTCCCACTCGATGGTCCCCGGGGGCTTGGAGGTGATGTCCAGCACCACCCGGTTGACGTCCTCCACCTCGTTGGTGATGCGGGAGGAGATCCGGGCCAGGACGTCGTAGGGCACGCGCGTCCAGTCGGCGGTCATCGCGTCCTCGCTCGAGACCGGGCGCAGCACCACCGGGTGCCCGTAGGTGCGGCCGTCGCCCTGGACGCCGACCGAACGGACGTCGGCGAGCAGCACGACGGGGCACTGCCAGATGTCCCGGTCCAGACGGGCCGCGGTGAGCTCCTCCCGGGCGATGGCGTCCGCCCGACGCAGGATGTCCAGCCGCTCGGCGGTGACCTCGCCCACGATGCGGATCCCCAGACCCGGGCCGGGGAAGGGCTGGCGCCACACGATGGCCTCGGGGACGCCGAGCTCCAGCCCCACCTGGCGGACCTCGTCCTTGAAGAGGGTGCGCAGCGGCTCGATGAGCTCGAACTGCAGGTCCTCCGGGAGACCGCCGACGTTGTGGTGGCTCTTGATGTTCGCCGTCCCGGTGCCGCCCCCGCTCTCGACCACGTCGGGGTAGAGGGTGCCCTGGACCAGCCACCGGACAGGATGATCGTGCTGACCGTCACCGTCCTGGCCCGTGCCCTCGTGGGCGTGCACGATGTCACGGGCGGCCTGCTCGAAGACCCGGATGAACTCCCGGCCGATGATCTTGCGCTTCTCCTCCGGGTCGCTCACCCCCGCCAGGGCCGACAGGAAACGCTCCCGCGCGTCGACCACGACCAGGTCGACACCGGTCGCCTCGACGAAGTCCTGCTCCACCTGCTCGGCCTCACCCTGACGCAGCAGGCCGTGGTCGACGAAGACGCAGGTGAGCTGGTCGCCGACGGCGCGGTTGACGAGGGCGGCCGCCACCGAGGAATCCACCCCGCCCGACAGACCGCAGATGACGCGGTCCTCGCCGACCTGGGCCCGGATCTGGTCCACGAGCTCCTCGGCGACGTTCTCGCTGGTCCACGACGGGCGGATGCCGGCCCCGCGCGTGAGGAAGTTCACCAGGACCTGCTGCCCGTGGGCCGAGTGCAGCACCTCGGGGTGCCACTGCACGCCGTAGAGCCGACGCTCGTCGTCCTCGAACGCAGCCACCGGGGCCCCGGGCGTGTCCGCCGTGACCGTGCACCCCTCCGGCGCCTCGAGGACGGCGTCGCCGTGCGACATCCAGACCACCTGCTCGGGGGGCTGACCGTCGAAGAGCGTGCTCCCGTCCACCCGCACCCGGGCCGTGGTCTGGCCGTACTCTCGCCGTCCGGTGCGCTCCACGCTCCCGCCCAGGGCCCGGGCCATCACCTGGAAGCCGTAGCAGATGCCCAGCACCGGGACACCTGCCGTGACGACGGCCTCCTCCAGCGCGGGGGCGCCGTCCGCGTAGACCGAGGACGGGCCGCCGGAGAGGATGATCGCCGCGGGCTGCCGGGCCAGCATGTCCTCCGCCGACATGGTGTGGGGGACGATCTCGCTGTAGCAGTCGGCCTCGCGCACACGACGGGCGATGAGCTGGGCGTACTGCGCCCCGAAGTCGACGACGAGGACGCCGCCGGGACGGGACGTGGGAGGGACGGGCTCGGTCACGCGGTCAGCCTACCTGCGGCGACCTCCCGGACCTCGCGGGCCGCGAGCTCGTCGCGGGCCTGCGCGCTGACCCTGTGCTCGACCCAGAACGACAGGAAGGGCACGCAGCCGGCGAGCATGACGCCGACCATCTTCCCCAGACCCCACCGGAGCTCGAAGCCGAGCAGCGCGGTGGCGACGAGGTAGATCATGTAGAACCAGCCGTGGGGCGCCGGCCACCAAGCCAGGACGTCGTTGTCGAAGCCGTAGCGCAGCACCATGTGGGTCGCCAGGACGAGCAGGAAGATGCCCACCAGGAAGGCCATCACGCGGAAGAACGTGAGCTTGGCACGGGGCGTCATACGGGCTCTCCTTGTCGGGTAGGGGCGGCCGCGGAGCGGTCCCGCTCGGTCGCGTCCTTGAGGAAGCGGTAGTACATGTAGCAGGCGAAGGCGGCGAAGACGAACCACTGGATGCCGTAGCCGAAGTTGCGCCAGACGATGCCGGACTCGCCGAACACCGGTGGGGGCACCCGCTCCACGACCCCCGCGGTGAGGCTGGGTGCCTCCTCGACGAGGAAGACGAAGCCGTTGTAGACCGGGTCGGTCCAGTCGTTGACCAGGTCGGCGGTGTCGATCGCGCCGCGCTGGCCCTCCGGCAGGTCGCCGGACACGGGTGACTCGGCGGGCGCGAGGGTCCCCACCAGGGTCACCGGGGTCGCCGCCGGGGCGTCCGCGGAGGCCGGGTCGGTCACGAACCCGCGCACGACCGGGAGCAGGCCCGCCGGAACGTCCCCGCTGGTGCGCAGCGGGGTCACCACCCAGTACCCCTCCCGCCCCTGCAGCAGGCGGTCAGGCACCAGGAACTGCAGCTCCGCGACGTAGGTGCCCCGGGCCCGGACCGACAGCCCGGCACCGTCCTGCGGGAACGCCTGCTGCGGTGCCATGACCTGGCCCAGCGGCTCGGTCGGGCGCGCGGCCTGAGCCTGCGCGTGCTCCCGGGACGCCTCGTTGGAGCTCACGCCGAGCTGCCACATCCCGAGCTGGTAGAAGGACACGAGGATCACCACGAGCAACGCCAGCAGGAGCAGCCAGGTCGGCTTGAGGGCGGTGCGGATCACCCCCTCAGGGTAGGCGATCAGCCTGCGTCGGCCAGCAGCGTGCTCTGGTCGTCGAAGACGTAGATGGATCCTCCGTAGCAGGCCACCCAGACGGTGTTGGTCACCGGGTCGTAGTCGATGCCGATCGGGCTGGCGTCGACCTGGACCGTGTCGATGACCTCCATGTCGGAGGTCCGGATCTTGGCGACGGACGCCTCGTCGTAGTTGACGACGTACAGCGCCGACTCGTCCGGGGACATCGCCACGGACCGCGGCTCCAGCCCCGGCGTGCCCTGGTCGACGATCTCCTCGGTGGCGGTGTCGACCTTGTAGACCGTGTTGGCCCCGCTGACCGTCAGGTACATCGTCGAGCCGTCCTCGGTGAGGTTCAGGTGACGGGGGCGCGAGCCGATGTTCATCACCACCTCCGAGCTGCGGCCCGGGATGTCGATCCGGTAGAGCTCGTCGGCGTACATCGCCACCGAGTAGGCCGTGGTGTTGTCCGGCATGATGACGATCCCGCGCGGGGCCGCGTCCATGGGGACCACGCCCACCTCCTCCCCCTTCTCGGTGTCCACGACCGACAGGGTGGCGTCGCACCAGTTGCTCACCAGCAGCGTGCTCTGGTCCGGGCTCAGGGCGACGTACTTGGGCACGGCCCCCACCTTGATGACCTGGTCCCAGGCCATCTCCTGGGCGTCGAAGCGGTAGACGAAGGAGGGTCCGACGCCGCTGTCGACGGTGCACGCGTCGAAGCCCGCGACCCCGAAGTTCTCGCCGTACATCGTGTACTGGGAGACGTAGGCGTACCGCCCGTCGTCGGTCCACACCGCCTCGACCGGGGACCCCTGGGAGATCCCGGGGTGCCCCTCGACGCCGAAGGCCTCGAGGTCGACCGAGTCCTCGAGCACGGCGACCTGCTCACGGGTGACGACGTCGAAGACGGTCGAGGTGTGGGAGTACATCATGTTGTTGGCGATGGCCAGGCCGTGCCCGGAGGCCATGACCGACTGGGGGTCAGCCCGCCGGTGAGGTAGTCGATCTGCTCCATCGCCGTGCTGTCGCTGGGGTGCTCGGCCTCCGCGGGCGTCCGCTGCCACGGCTCGTCGCCCTGGTCGGCCTCCTCCGGCTCCGCCTGAGAGGTGGCCGCGGCGTCCTGGTCGGGCGCGGCGGCGTCCGCGGTCTCCTCCTGCCCGTCCGGCGGCGGCGCGGGGGCGGCGCTCGGCGCGGTGCTCTCGCCAGGGCCGGTCTCCGTCGGGGCCTGGGCACCGGGCTCGTCGTCCGAGCCGAGCAGGGCGCCCGCACCGCACCCCCCGAGCAGCAGCGTGAGCGCCAGCCCGGCCGCCGTGACCCGCCGGCGTCGGACGTGGACCGGGTTCCTGCTCATCCTCATCCTGGGCTCAGCGCTCCCCGTACGGTGCCACGACCACTTCCACTCGCTGGAACTCCTTGACGTCGGTGTAGCCCGTCGTCGCCATCGCGCGGCGCAGGGCGCCCATCATGTTCGTCGTGCCGTCCGCCGTGCGGCCCGGGCCCAGCAGGATCTCCTCCAGCGTGCCGACGGTCCCGACGTGGACCTTCTCGCCGCGCGGCAGCACGGGATGGTGCGCCTCCGGCCCCCAGTGATAGCCCCCGCCCGGCGCCTCCTGGGCGCGCGCCAGGGCGGAGCCGAGCATCACGGCGTCGGCGCCGCACGCGACCGCCTTGACCACCTCGCCGGACACGCTGATGCCGCCGTCGGCGATGACGTGGACGTAGCGACCGCCGGACTCGTCGAGGTAGTCCCGACGGGCTGCGGCCACGTCCGCGATGGCCGTCGCCGCGGGTGCGTGGATGCCCAGGGCCGCGCGGGTGCGGTGGGTGGACCCGCCCCCGAACCCCACGAGGACGCCCGCCGCGCCGGTGCGCATCAGGTGCAGGGCCGCGGTGTAGGTGCCGGCGCCGCCGACGATGACGGGGACGTCCAGCTCGTAGATGAACCGCTTCAGGTTGAGCGGCTCGGCCTGGCTGGAGACGTGCTCGGCGGACACCGTGGTGCCGCGGATGACGAAGAGGTCGACACCGGCGTCGACCACGTGCCGCCACAGCTGCTGGGTCCGCTGCGGGGACAACGAGCCGGCCACGGTGACCCCGGCGTCCCGGATCTCCCGCAGCCTGGCGGCGATCAGCTCCGGGCGGACGGGCGCCGCGTAGAGCTCGCGCATCCGGGCGATCGCCGGCTCCGGATCGAGACCTGCCACCTCCTCCAGGGCCGGTCCGGGATCGTCGTAGCGCGTCCACAGACCCTCGAGGTCCAGGACGCCCAGACCCCCCAGACGGCCGATCTGGATGGCGGTGCGGGGCGAGACGACGGAGTCCATCGGGGCCGCGAGGATGGGCAGGTCGAAGTGGTAGGCGTCGATCTGCCAGCTGACGGAGACGTCCTCGGGGTCCCTCGTCCGCCGTGACGGCACCACTGCGACGTCGTCGAACCCGTAGGCCCGACGACCGCGTTTCCCGCGTCCGATCTCGATCTCGCTCACCGGTTCAGGCTACCTACCGCCGAGCCGTGCTCCGGTCACCGCCACGCTCCCGATGCCGCGAGCGGGGCCGACCGGCCCTGCCGGTCAGCCGTAGTTGGGCGCCTTGGTGGTCATCTCGATGTCGTGGGGGTGCGACTCCTGCAGGCTGGCCTGGGTGATGCGCACGAACTGCCCCTTCTCCTGCAGCTCGGGCACGGTCCGGGCCCCGACGTAGAACATGGACTGCCGCAGGCCCCCCACCATCTGGTGCACGACGGCACTGACCGCGCCGCGGTAGGCGACCTTGCCCTCCACGCCCTCCGGGACGAGCTGGTCGTCGCTGGCGACCTCGGCCTGGAAGTAGCGGTCCTTGGAGAACGACTGCTTGCCGCGCGAGCTCATCGCCGCCAGGGAACCCATGCCGCGGTAGGCCTTGAACTGCTTGCCGTTGACGAAGATCAGCTCGCCGGGGCTCTCCTCGCAGCCGGCGAGCATCGAGCCCATCATCACCGTCTCGGCCCCCGCCACCAGCGCCTTGGCGATGTCACCGGAGTACTTCAGCCCGCCGTCGGCGATGACCGGGACACCCGCCGCCCGAGCCACCTGGGCGGCCTCGTGGACCGCGGTCAGCTGCGGCGCCCCCACCCCGGTGACCACCCGGGTGGTGCAGATCGCCCCCGGGCCGACGCCGACCTTGACCGCGTCGGCCCCGGCCTCGACGAAGGCTCGGGCCCCCGCGCCGGTGGCGACGTTGCCCCCCACCACCTGGACGTGCCGGGTGGCCGGGTCGGTCTTGAGCCGTCGGACCATGTCGATGAGCAGCCGCACGTGGCCGTGGGCCGTGTCCGCGACGAGGACGTCGACACCGGCGTCGACGAGAGTGGTCGCCCGCTCCCACGCGTCGCCGAAGTAGCCGATGGCCGCACCGACCAGCAGCCGGCCCTGGTCGTCCTTGGAGGCCCGCGGGAACTGCTCGCTCTTGACGAAGTCCTTGACGGTGATGAGGCCCTGCAGCCGGCCCTGGTCGTCGACGAGCGGCAGGCGCTCGCGCTTGTGCGCCCGCAGGATCGCGGTCGCCTCGTCGTGGCTGACGTCGGCGGGGGCCGTGACGAGGGGCGTCGGGGTCATGATGTCCCGGACCAGGGTGCGCTCCCACTCGGCCACGGGGGTGAAGCGCAGGTCACGGTTGGTGCAGATGCCCAGGAGCAGCCCGTCCGGGGCCACGACCGGCAGGCCGGACACGCGGTACTGCCCGCAGACGTTGTCGAGCTCCTCGAGGGTCGCGTCCGGACCGATGGTGATGGGGTTGGTGATGCGTCCGGTCTGGGTCCGCTTGACCAGGTCCACCTGGTAGGCCTGGTCCGCGGTCGACAGGTTGCGGTGCAGGATGCCGATCCCGCCCTGCCGGGCCATGGCGATGGCCATCCGGGCCTCGGTCACGGTGTCCATGGCGGCCGACACGAGCGGCACCCGGACCGACAGCTCACGGGTCAGCCGCGAGGTCGTGTCGATCTGGTCCGGCGCCAGGTCGGTCTCCCCGGGCAGCAGCAGGACGTCGTCGTAGGTCAGGCCGACACGGGCGAACGCGGGAGGCAGGTCGGGCACGTCGTCGCCAGGGATCATGCCGCGATTCTACGGCTGGGCCGTCGGAGGGGCGGGCACGGGAGGCGGGGCGGAGGTGGACCCCGGGGGCGCGGTCGGGATGGGCGGGGCCGGTGAGCTCGGGGGCGGTGGTGCGGGCGTCGGCGGGGTCGGGACGGGAGGTGCCGCCGGCGGACGGGTCGGGACGGGAGGTGCCGTCGGCGGACGGGTCGGGACGGGAGGTGCCGTCGGCGAACGGGTCGGGACGGGAGGTGCCGCCGGCGGGTGGGTCGGGTGCGGGGGGACGGCCGGGTGCGTGCCCGGCCCGGGGGCACGCGTGGGACCGGGCTGCGGCGGAGCCTCGCCGGGCGGGCCACCGGCAGGCGGGGGGCCGCTCCGGGTGGTCGGTGCGGACCCCCCTGGCCCGGAGCCCGGCCGGGCGACCTCGTTCACGACGGTGGCCGCGGGCGTGGCGGTGTCCTGTCCTGCCGAGGGCGAGGACGCGGGCGTGACCGCCCTCGACTGCGTCGACGGGACGGTGGTCCGGGACGGTTCCGCTCCTCGACCCTCGGACGGGTCCGGGACCGCCAGGGCGCCGCCCGGCCCCGGATCCGTGCCACGACCGGGTTGCGGCCCCAGGGGGAGGACGTCGCCGGCCGGTGGCCGCACCGACTCCGGCAGCAGGTGCACGAGGGCCCCGCCCACCGAGGAGACCACCGGCACCTGGGCAGCGGTCAGGGCGGCCGCCACGGACGACCCGGTCATGAGGGCCACCACGAGCATCCCACCCGCGGCGAGCCTGCCCCGGGAGCGCGCGGCCGGCGACCCCGGGCTGCGGGCGGGCCGGGCCGCGCCCTCCGAGGTCGGCCCGTCGACCTCGGCCGCCCAGACCGCCAGGGCCAGCACGAGCGGGTCCGGGTCGGCCGCGGGAAGGGGACGGCGAGCCGCGACCAGGTCCAGGAGGCGGTCGGAGTCGTGGAGCGGGCCCAGGTCGTTCACAGTCCCTCCCTCGCCCAGCGCTCGCGCAGTTCACGCAGGGCCCGGTGCTGCGCCACCCGGACCGCCCCGGCCGACATCCCCAGCGCGTCGGCCGTCTCCTGCGCGGAGAGCCCCACCCCCACCCGGAGCACCAGGATCTCCCGCAGCCGGGACGGCAGTGAGGAGAGCATCGACCAGGCCCGCGCCGCCTGGTCACCCTCGACGACGGTGCGCTCCGCGCTCTCGGCCACCGAGTCGAGGAGGTCGGACCGGTGGTGGTCCACCGGCACCGGTTGACGGGCCTGGGTGCGCCCGGCGTCGGCCACCTTGTGCGCCGCGATGCGGTAGACGAACGCCTCGAACGGCACCCCGCGGTCCTCGTAGCGGGGCAGTGCCGTCATGACGGCCATGCACACCTCCTGCGCCACGTCGGCCGCCAGCTCGGCCGCCGCGGGGTAGGTCCCCAGCCGCGCCCGGGCATACCGGTGGGCCATCCGGTGGACACCCTCGAAGAGATCCCGTCGGGCGTCCTCCTCCCCCGCCCGCGCCAGGTGCACCAGGGGGGCGAGCCCGCCCGCGGCCGGCCCGCCGGTCTCCGCGACGAGTCCGGCGAGGGGCGCGGCGGTCCGCGCATCCCCCTCGGGCCCCCAGGACGCTAGTTCGGGCAGCCCCACGTGGCCCACCTCCCTCGAGTCCTCCGCCACGGCTGATCGGCCCCACGATAGCGACCCTACGGCCCGGCGGGGAGGAGACACAGATCACACCGCGAGCCCCACCCCCGCCCCCGGCCACGCGGTAGACATGGCGGGTGAGCACTACCGCTGCGCCCGAGCAGCCCTGAGACCGTGGTCGAGACCGCCCGGCAGCCGGGACCGGTGGCCGACCTGTGGGAGTGGCAGTTCCAGGGTGCCTGCCGCACCACCAGCCCCGAGGTGTTCTTCCACCCCGAGGGTGAGCGAGGGCCGGCACGCCGGCACCGGGACGAGCGCGCGAAGCAGGTGTGCGCCTCCTGCCCCGTCCTGGAGCAGTGCCGTGCCCACGCCCTCAGCGCGCGGGAGCCCTACGGCGTGTGGGGCGGGATGACCGAGGACGAACGGCTGGCGTACTACGCGGCCACCGACCCCCCGGGCTGAGGACGCCGGAGGGCCCCGGACAGCCGTGCTGTCCGAGGCCCTCCTGGATGCCCGTGCGAGGGGTCAGTGGCTGTGACCGTGCCCGTGGGCGTGGTCGTCCTCGTCCTCCTCGGGCTTGTCCACGACGAGGGTGTCCGTGGTCAGCACCATCGAGGCGATGGAGGCCGCGTTGCGCAGGGCCGAGCGGGTGACCTTCACCGGGTCGATGACCCCGGCCTGCAGGAGGTCGCCGTACTCCCCCGTCGCCGCGTTCAGGCCCTGACCCGCGGACATCTCGGCGACCTTGGCGGTCGCCACGTAGCCCTGGAGACCGGCGTTCTCGGCGATCCAGCGCAACGGCTCCACGGCCGCCTTGCGGACGATCGCGGCACCAACGGCCTCGTCACCGGACAGGTCGAGCTCGTCGACCGCCACGGAGGCGTGGATGAGGGCCGAGCCGCCACCGGCGACGATGCCCTCCTCGATCGCGGCGCGCGTCGCGGACACGGCGTCCTCGATGCGGTGCTTCTTCTCCTTCAGCTCCACCTCGGTGTGCGCACCGACCTTGATGACGCAGACACCGCCGGCCAGCTTGGCGATGCGCTCCTGCAGCTTCTCCCGGTCCCAGTCGGAGTCGCTGGCCGACGCCTCGGCCTGCAGCTGCGCCACGCGGTCCTGGACCGCGGCGTGGTCCCCGCCGCCTTCGACGATCGTCGTCGCGTCCTTGGTGCACACGACCCGACGCGCGGAGCCCAGCACCTCGAGGCCGACGGTCTCCAGGGACAGCCCGACCTCCTCGGCGACGACCTGGCCACCGGTGAGGATCGCCATGTCCTGCAGCATCGCCTTGCGGCGGTCCCCGAAGCCGGGGGCCTTGAGGGCCACCGCGTTGAAGGTGCCGCGGATCTTGTTGACGACGAGGGTCGAGAGAGCCTCACCCTCCACGTCCTCGGCGATGATGACCAGCGGCTTGCCCGCGCCGACGACCTTCTCCAGCAGCGGGAGCAGGTCGGCGACCTTGGAGACCTTGCCCTGGTGCAGCAGGATCAGCGCGTCCTCGAGGACGGCCTCCATCCGCTCGGTGTCGGTGACGAAGTAGGGCGAGAGGTAGCCCTTGTCGAACTGCATACCCTCGGTGAAGTCCAGCTCCATCGCGGTCGTGGAGGACTCCTCGACCGTGATGACGCCGTCCTTGCCCACCTTGTCGAAGGCGTCGCCGATGAGCTCGCCGACCGTGGTGTCCTGAGCCGACAGGCTCGCGACCTGGGCGATCTCGTCGCGACCCTCGATCTCCCGGGCGGTCTCCAGCAGGCGCGCGGAGATCGCCTCGACGGCGCGGTCCATGCCCCGCTTCAGGCTGCCGGGGGCGGCCCCGGCGGCGACGTTGCGCAGGCCCTCCTTGACCATCGCCTGGGCCAGCACGGTCGCGGTCGTCGTGCCGTCACCCGCGACGTCGTTGGTCTTGGTCGCGACCTCCTTGGCCAGCTGGGCACCGAGGTTCTCGTACGGGTCGTCCAGCTCGACCTCACGGGCGATGGTCACGCCGTCGTTGGTGATCGTGGGGGCGCCCCACTTCTTGTCGAGCACGACGTTGCGGCCCTTGGGGCCCAGCGTCACCTTGACGGCGTTGGCCAGGGCGTCGACGCCCCGCTCCAGCGCCTTGCGGGCGTCGTCGTTGAACTGCAGCTGCTTCGCCATGGGCAAACAGCTCCTTTCACAGGTATGGGGTGGGAAGCGCGAGCGCCCCGCCGCACCACGCCCGTGGGGCGGGTGTGGCGGGGCCGCTCACCGGTGCTGAGAGGTCGTCAGCCGACGATCGCGAGGACGTCGCGCGCGCTCAGGATCAGGTACTCCTGGCCGCTGTGCTTGATCTCGGTGCCGCCGTACTTGCTGTAGATGACGCGGTCGCCGACCTTGACGTCCATGGGGACGCGCTCGTCGCCGTCCTCGTTCCAGCGACCCGGGCCGACCGCCAGGACCTCGCCCTCCTGGGGCTTCTCCTTGGCGGTGTCCGGGATGACCAGGCCGGAGGCGGTGGTCTGCTCGGCCTCGACGGCCTGGACGACGATGCGGTCCTCGAGCGGCTTGATGGAAACCGACACGGTTACCTTCCCTTTCGTGGGGTCGGCCGGTGGGTGGTCCACCGGCCCTGTGGTCTGGTGCGTGAACACCACTCCCTCCGCTCCCGCCCACCGCCGTCGCGGGGATCGGTCGGCGCTCGCGGCTGGCACTTGCGTGCCGGGAGTGCTAAGTCGAATCTAGGCACGGATTAGCACTCGGTCAAGCCGAGTGCCAACAGGCGGGGGGCTCCGCCCCCCGACCACCCCCCGACACCCACCAGCAGTCGGGGGGCTCCGCCCCCCCGACGACCCCCCGACACCCACCAGCAGTCGGGGGGCTCCGCCCCCCGACCACCCCCCGACACCCACCAACAGTCGGGGCTAAAGCAGCACCTGCAGCGGACGGAGGAACCGGCCGATCGCCTTGCGCGGCCAGGGGCGGTCCTCCCAGTCCTCGAGCAGCACCTCGTCACAGTTCTCCAGGTCGGTGCGGAAGATGTCCTCCATGACCGCGGCCTGGTCGGGGTCGGTGACCTCCAGGTTGATCTCGTAGTTGCCCTGCAGCGAGAGCCGGTCGATGTTGGCGGTGCCGATCGTGGCCCACCGGCCGTCGACGGTCATCGTCTTGGCGTGGACCATGACGTCGCGGTAGAGGTGCAGGTGCACTCCCCCCTCGAGCAGCTCGGAGTAGTAGGAGTGGGACACGACGTCGGCCAGCACGTGGTTGGAGCGCGCGGGCATGATGACCCGGACGTCCACCCCCCGGTTGGCCGCGGCCAGCAGCGCACCCTTGATCTCACGGTCCGGGATGAAGTAGCCCTGCGTGATCCAGACCCGGTGCCGGGCCCGGTCGATGGCCTCCAGGTAGAGCGCGCGCACGGGGTAGATGACGCGGCTCGGCTCGTTGCGGGCGGCCACGATGGAGGGGTCCCACACGTCGGTGCCGCTGTCGGGAAGGATCGGGCCGTGGCCCCTGGCCCGGTGCCGGTTCCAGAAGTCGACGAAGGCGTTCTCGAGCTCCCACACCGCCTGCCCGGTGACCCGGACGTGCGTGTCCCGCCAGCTGTCCGCATACGTCGACCCGATGTTGTAGCCGCCGACGAAGCCGACCCGCCCGTCCACCACCAGGATCTTGCGGTGGTCGCGGCCGGTGCTGCGGATGTCGATGATCGGCAGCCAGGTGCGCATGACGGGGAAGCGCAGGACGTGCACCCCCTCGGGGAACTTCTGGAAGGCGCGCGGCACGACCAGGTTGGCGAAAGCGTCGTAGACCACGCACACGAGCACGCCCCGCTCGGCGGCCCGCACGACGGCGTCCTTGATGGTCTGCCCGACCTCGTCGCCCTTCCAGATGTAGGACGCGAGGTAGACGAAGTCCTGGGCGGCGTCGATGGCCTCGACCATGTCGTCGTACAGGTGCTGCCCGAAGGTGTAGGTCCTGAGCTCGTTGTCCTCGACCCGGGCGGTCTGCGGAGCGTGCTCCGGCACGAGGTGGGGATCTACCTCGCGCCTCTTGCGCAACGCGTCCGCCGCCACGATCCCCGCGGCCAGCGTCAACTGACCGGCCAGCGTCGCCGCCGCCACCCGCAGCGCCGCGGTGCGGCTGCGCCGGATGGCTCGGTGGACCTCGGGCGAGAGCAGACGGGGCATGACGCCAATCTAGTGGTCGGCCGCGGCCGACCCGCACCGCACAATGGACCGGTGAGCCCTGACGCCCTGACACCGGCCGCCGAGCTGATGCGCCGGCTGCGGGACGGCCCGGCCCGCACCCTCCTGGACACGCTGCCGCCCTACGACCCCGACGAGGTGCTGAGGCTGACGTCCAGGCTGCGGGCGGAGGGCCACGACACCGAGCTGGTCGCGGCCGTGCTGACCCAGTCCCGCCTCCGGACCCGCGCCGCCGCGCGTCTCGGGCCGCTCGCGCGAGGGCTGCTCCTCACGGCCGACGGTCTGGAGCAGGCCACCCGACCCGCCGTGGCCGCGCGTCACGCGGCACGTCTGCGGGCGGCAGGTGTCGCCCACGTGTGGGACCTGGGCGCCGGGCTCGGGCTGGACGCCGTCGCGCTGGCCGACGCCGGCCTGGCCGTGACCGCGGTGGAGCGGGACCCCGAGGTGGCCGAGGCGGCCGCCGCCAACCTCTCCGCCTTCCCCCGGGCCCGGGTCGTCCGCGCCGACGTGGCGGACGTCCCGGTCGGCCCCGAGGACGGCGCGTGGCTCGACCCGGCGCGCCGGACGCCGGGGGTCGCCGACAGCACGGGACGGACCCGGCGCCTCTTCCGGCTCGACGACCTGTCCCCCTCGTGGCAGGACGTGCAGGCGGTGGCCGCGACGGCCGCGGCCACCGGCGCCAAGCTCTCCCCCGGGTTCTCGGCCTCCGACCTCCCTCCGGGGGCGGAGGCGGAGTGGGTCTCGATCGACGGCGACGTCGTGGAGTGCGCGGTCTGGTGGGGCCGCGCGGTGCGCGCCCCGGGTGTGAGCGCCGTCGTGGGCACCTCCGCCCCGGACGGCTCGAGCTGGGTCACCGTCGCGCCGGTCGACGACCCACCTCCCCCGCTGGCCGCGGGTGCAGCGGTGATGCCGTGGCTGGCGGAGCCGGACCGGGCCGTGCTGGCGGCCGGCCTTCCGGCCAGCCTCGCAGCCCTGGTGTCGGGGCAGGAGCTCGACCCCGGCGTCGGGTATGTCGCCGCACCGGAGGTCCTCGACGTCCCGTGGGCGCGGTGGTATGCGGTGGAGGAGGTCCTGCCCCTGCACGCGCGGACCGTCGGGGCCTGGCTGCGCGCCCGTGGGGTCGGCCGGGTCACCCTCAAGAAGCGGGGGGTGCCGACGCGACCCGACCGCTTCCGTGCCGACCTGCGCCTGCGGGCGGGCCGGTCCGCGGCCGAGGCGACGATCGTCCTGACCCGGGTCGGCGGCACCCCCTCCGCCCTCGTCGTCCGCCCGGTCGGGACACCCGGGGACGGGTGATCAGGCGCTGACCTGCGTGACCGGCTGGGAGGAGTCGGCGGGGAGGTCGAGCCTGGACGCCTCCCGGCCCCGCAGGACCATCTCGGCCCCGAGGGCGGCCACCATGGCCCCGTTGTCGGTGCACAGGCCCGGACGTGGCACCCGCAGGCGGATGCCGGCGGCGTCGCAGCGTTCCTGGGCGAGGGCCCGGAGGCGGGAGTTGGCGGCGACCCCGCCTCCGATGAGCAGGTCGTCCACGCCGTGCTCCGTGCACGCCAGCACGGCCTTGCGGGTGAGGACGTCGACCACGGCCTCCTGGAAGCTCGCGGCGACGTCGGCGACCGGCACCGGCTCCCCGCTGCGCTCCCGGGCCTGGACCCAGCGGGCCACCGCGGTCTTGAGCCCGGAGAAGGAGTAGTCGAAGCGGTGCCGCTCCATGTCGCGGCCGCCCGTCAGCCCCCGCGGGAAGTCGATGGCGACCTGGTTGCCCTCGCGGGCCATCCGGTCGACGTGGGGCCCGCCGGGGAAGGGGAGCCCCAGGAGCCGGGCGACCTTGTCGAAGGCCTCTCCCGCGGCGTCGTCGATGGTGGCGCCCAGGGACCGGATGTCGTGGGTGACGTCGGGGACCAGGAGCAGGTTGGAGTGCCCGCCGCTGACCAGCAGCCCCATGGTGGGCTCCGGCAGCGGGCCGTGCTCCACGATGTCCACGGCGACGTGGGCGGCCAGGTGGTTCACGCCGTAGATGGGGACTCCCAGGCCGACCGCGAGCGCCTTGGCCGCCGCGACACCGACGAGCAGGGCCCCGGCCAGTCCGGGTCCGGCGGTCACCGCGACGGCGTCGACGTCCTGCAGCCGCACGCCCGCCTCCCGGCAGGCGCGGTCGATCGTCGGCACCATGGCCTCCAGGTGGGCGCGGCTCGCGACCTCCGGCACGACCCCCCCGAACCGCGCGTGCTCGTCGACGCTGCTGGCGATCGCGTCGAAGAGCAGGGTGCCACCTCTGACGAGGCCGACGCCCGTCTCGTCGCAGCTGGTCTCGATGCCCAGCACCAGGGGTTCACTCATGACCGACCAGCTCCTTGCGCAGGACGAGGGCGTCGACGGGTGGTGCCCCGGTCGACCGGTAGTAGCCGGGGCGGGTACGCACGGGGCGGTACCCGTGCCGCCGGTAGAGCCCGAGAGCAGCCCCGTTGTCCGCCCTGACCTCCAGCATCACGCTGTCTGCTCCCGAGGCGAGGGCCCGTGCGTGGAGGGCGTCGAGGAGGCGGGCCCCCACCCCACGCCCCCGCGCCGCGGCGTCCACCGCGACCGTCATGATGTCGGCGACGTCACCGGCCAGGTCGAGGCCGGCCTGACCCAGCAGATGGTCCGGGTCCTCGGACCCGTCGGTCACGGCCACGACGTAGGACCGTCGCGGTCGCTGCGCCAGCTCGGCCCAGAACGTCGCCTCCGGCCACGGGTCCTCGGGGAAGGCGGCCCGTTCCAGGCGGGCCATGGCCGGTATGTCGCGCCAGTGGGCGTCCCGCAGCACGACGGCGCTCACCGAGCCGGCCCCGTCGGCCGCGCGACGGCGTCGGGCCGCCGGAGGTAGAGGGGCTCGGGCGGGAGCAGGCCGCCCGGCGCGTCCGGATGGCTGCCCTCGCGGAGGGCGACGGCCAGCGCGGCCAGGACGCCCGGGGAGACGTCCACCGGCCCGTCCGGGAGCGGGGTGGCCAACGCCTCGGGATACAGGGCCGGCCCCCGACCCACGGTGGGCAGGTCCCGCACCGCCCGGGGCAGGTCGGCCGCTCGGGAGACGTCCGGGCCCTCGAGCCGGCGAGCCCCGTGGGCAGCGACGGCATACCGGGCCCAGTAGACCTCCTTGCGCCGGGCGTCGGTGGCGACCAGCAGCTCGCCCTCGTGCCGGCCCACCACCGCGTGGGCGAGGGCGTCCAGGGAGCACACGCCGTCCGGGGTGGGCAGGTCGAGGCTGCGCGCCAGCACCAGAGCGGTCACCACGCCGACCCGCAGGCCGGTGAACGGCCCGGGACCGACCCCGCAGACCACCGCCGTCAGGTCGTGACGGTCCACGCCCGCCCAGGTCAGGGCCTCGACGACCGCCGGGGCGAGCAGCTCCCCGTGGCGCCGAGCGTCCTCCCGCACCACCTCGGCCAGCACCCTCCGGCCGTCGTGGACGGCTGCGCCGATGGTGGAGGTGGACGTGTCGATCGCGAGCAGCACCCGCCCAGGCTAACGGGCCTGGTGCCACCTCACCTCAGACCCGCAGCCCGCCCCTGGAGGAGGCGGGCAGGTCACCCCGTCGCTCCAGCAGCTGGATGAGCGCCTCGACGACGCGAGGGTCGTAGTCGTGCGGGGTGTTGCGGACGAGCCGGTCGACCGCCTGGGCGGGGCCGTCCGCCCCGGCGAGCCGCACCGCCCGCCCGGTGAGGTCGTCGTAGGCCGAGGCCACCCGCACGACTCTCGCCGCCAGCGAGACGTCACCCCGCTCCTCGGCCCGGTGGTGGGGGACGCCGACGTCGGCGACGACCGCGGCCAGCCTCGACAGGTCGGCCGTGCGGGCCAGGATCGCCGCGCCGGTGCCCGCGATCCGACGCTGGTCCCGGGCGGACACCTCGACGGTCGCCCCGCCGGGGATGGGCCGGGTCAGACCCACCTGCCCGATGTCGTGGAGGAGGGCGGCCGCCTCCACGTCCGGCAGGTCGGTCTCGTGGACACCGACCTCGCGGGCCAGGGGTACGGCCAGGGCAGCCACCCGGTCGCTGTGCCCGAGGCTCGTCAACCCAGCCTCCTCGGTGAGCCGCGCCAGGGCGACGATGGTCTGCCGCTGGGCCAGCCGGATGCGCCGCTGCCGTTCGACCGCCGGTTGCAGCAGGAGCAGCGGGACGAGGAAGAGCACCAGGGAGAGCGGCCCCAGGAGCTCCAGGCTCAGGGCCATGACGGTCGCGGTCGTCGCGGTCGCCAGGGCCAGAGGGCCGTGCCGGCCGACGTCCTCGCCGAGCTGGATGCGCAGGTGGGCCCGTGCCCTCACCGACCGCAGGACCGACCTGGTGACCAGCGGCGTGGCCACGGCCAGGACGGCGGCAGCCAGCATGAGCGCCGCCACGAGCACCGGACGACCGGGGTCGTGCAGCGCCCGGTGGAGGACGGTGTCACCACCGGGCAGCGGGAGGCGGACGAGGACCCCGGCCACGAGCATCACCGCGAGGAGGCGGACGAGGTCGGGGACGATGTGCGAGAAGTCACGACGCACACCGCTGGCGACCAGCACCGCGGTCACGGCCACCAGCACCGGGCCCAGCAGACCGGTCAGGGAGTCCTCGGGGCCCCGCACCGGCCAGGACCACCCGGTGGCCATGGCCAGCGCCAGGGCGGTCGCCTTCGACAGGGGGGCGTCCCGCACCAGGGCCGGGGTCGACATCCGCCACACCTCACCCGCGACCATGGCGACCAGGGCCACCGCGGCGACCACGATCTGGTCGGGGCTCACGCGCGTCGTCCGCTCGCCTCGGGCTGCCAGTGCGCGAACGCGTCGCTGACCTCCGGGAGGTCGTGGTTGGGCAGGGTGGGGCGCCCCGGGATGTCCACCATCTCGGCCCGGCGGCGTGGCTCCGAGTCCTCGTGCCTGGGCCGGGCGGCGCCGCGCCACCGGGCCACGACGACCGCCAGGGATCTGACGACGTCGGGGTCCAGGTGCGTACCCTCCCGCGACTGCAGCTGACCGAGGGCCTCGGAGGGGTCCAGTCCCGGACCGTCGGGCGCCTCGGTCAGGGCGTCGAAGGCGTCCGCCACGGCGATGATGCGCGCCGCACGCGGGATGTCCTCGCCCACCAGACCGGCGGGGTACCCGTGCCCGTCCCACCGCTCGTGGTGGTGGGCGATCGCCGGCAGCGCACCGGCCAGGAAGTCCAGGCCGCGCAGGGCGGTGACCCCGGCCTGGGGGTGGGAGCTCACCGTGC
This sequence comes from Ornithinimicrobium flavum, assembly GCF_004526345.1. Classification (NCBI taxonomy): domain Bacteria; kingdom Bacillati; phylum Actinomycetota; class Actinomycetes; order Micrococcales; family Ornithinimicrobiaceae; genus Ornithinimicrobium; species Ornithinimicrobium flavum. The sequence continues at coordinate 2,665,953 of NZ_CP038213.1, forward strand.
TCAGGTAGCTCACCTCCCCCACCTCGGACGCGGTGAGCAGCTCGGTCCGGACCGCCACGAACCCGATGTCGTGGAGGAGAGCCGCATACCTCAGCTCCTCGGCGGCCTGGCCGCCCAGCCCCAGGACGCTGCCCATGGACTCCGAGAGGGCGGCCACGCGAGCGCTGTGCCCGACCGACGAGGGGTCGGCCTCCTCCAGGGCCGCCACGAAGCTGGTCACCGTCTCCTGGTGCTCGTGGAAGGCCAGGCCGGCCCGGCCGATCGTCCAGTGCGCCACCAGCAGAGGCCCGACGACGAAGACGGCCGCCACCGGCCCGAGACCCACCGGACCCCAGAGGACGACGAAGAGGAACCCGATGACGACGTGCGCCAGGTAGCCCCACCCCACGCTCCGCAGCGCCTGGGCCATGACGGTCCAGACCCGGGTGCGACGCACGGCGACGGACATCAGGCTGACGAAGAGGGCGTTGGCCAGGGTCATCACGCCGTACGCGCCCAGCAGCGGCAGGCCGACCTCCACGAGCAGGCCCGGTGCGTCCTCGGCGGCCGCGCTGACGTGGAGACCGCCCAGCAGCTTGTAGGTGACTCCCCGATGGCGCCGACAGCACCGGTCATGGCCCCGTTGAACAGGCGCGCCCGCCAGGTGCGGGCCCGCACGTCCACGAGGAAGGAGATGGCCCCGATCAGGGACGCCCCCGTCGGACCGGCGAGCGGGATGGCCGCGGCCAGGACGACGGTGACGACGGTGACCGCGAGGTGGGGGCTGAGCCGTCGCTCCCGGAGGAGGACCCCTGCGCCCCCGAGGATCGTCAGCGGGACGAGCGCCCGGGCCTCCAGAGGCACCGGCTCCCCGACCCAGCGCCACCCGATGTAGGCGACCACCACCGCGGTGCACCCCAGACCAGCGATGAGGAGGAAGACGGGGGTATGCGAGAGGCGCGGGCCCGCCGGACCCGCGCCTCTGGCCTCATCGGCAGCGGACGTCAGTCCTCCCACATGATGATGTCGATGACGGCGGACAGCGCGTCGAGGGCGCCGGTGGTCAGAATGTCGGAGAGCAGCTGCAGCATGGGCGGATCCTTTGCTCGGTCGGGCCCCCAGGGCTGGGGCCGGCGCCGGGGACGGGGGGCCGGCGCGCTTCGTCCAGCGTGTCACACGGGCACCGCGACTGCCAGCCCGGAGCCCGGCGTGCGGCGCTTCTTGAACAAGTCTTTACCATTGGTGTGGCGTGGGTCACATTCTCTCCCTGTGAGAGACTTGTCGCGAGCACCGTCCCACGACACGAGGAGGATCCTGATGAGCAAGCGAGGCCGCAAGCGCCGCGACCGCAAGAAGAAGGCCGCCAACCACGGCCGCAAGCCCAACGCCTGAGCGAAGGGTTCGCCGCCGACGCGACAGGGCCGACCGGGGATCCGGTCGGCCCTGTCGCGTCCCTGGGTGCGTTCGTCGCCGGTGGCGTCCGGGACCGCGCTCTCAGTCCTGCTCTCGACGGACCACGGTGACACCCGTGATCCGCGTGAGGATCTGCGCCCGCAGCTGGGGCGGGGCGGCCTGCCGGGCACAGGCCCGACGCACGAGCGCCTTGAGCAGCAGGTCACGTTCGTACTCGGCCAGGCAGGACCCGCAGTCGTCCAGGTGCGCCTGGATCCGGTCGCGGTCCAGCGGCCCGGTCTCGTTGTCGACGAACTCGAACAACCGCAGCACGACGTCGGAGCAGTCTGCGGGCCGGTCCTGCCCGCTCTCGCCGAAGGTCACCGCTGCACCTCCTCGGGCCGGACGAAGCCGCGCTCGGCGGCGTAGTCGGTGAGCAGCTCACGCAGCTGCTTGCGGCCCCGGTGGAGCCTGGACATGACCGTGCCGATCGGGGTGTCCATGATCTCGGCGATCTCCTTGTAGGAGAAGCCTTCGACGTCCGCGAGGTAGACCGCCAGCCGGAAATCCTCCCCGATGCTGGCCAGGGCCCTGGTGACGTCGCTGTCCGGGAGGTGGTCCAGCGCCTCGGTCTCGGCCGAGCGCAGTCCCCGGGACGTGTGGGAGGCGGCCCGGGCCAGCTGGTAGTCCTCGACCTCCGCCGCGTCGGACTCCAGGGGCTGGCGCTGCTTCTTGCGGTAGATGTTGATGTACGTGTTGGTGAGGATGCGGTACATCCACGCCTTGAGGTTGGTCCCCGGGCGGTACTGGTGGAAGGCCGCGAACGCCTTGGCGTACGTCTCCTGGACCAGGTCCTCGGCGTCGGTGGGATTCCGGGTCGTCCGTAGGGCCGCGCTGTACATCTGGTCCAGCAGGGGCATGGCCTCGCGCTCGAAGCGGGCGGCCCGTTGGGAAGGGGTCTCGGTCTCCACCTCGACCGAGGCGTCCGCCAGGGCCTGGGCCTCGGCCTCGAGCTCGTCGAGCGTCGGGTTGTCGGTGTTCATCACCGACCAGCCTAGCCCGTGGTCGCCGACGAGGGCTGCGACGCCGGCGCGCTCGGCCGGGACGAGGGTGCTGCTGAGCACGGAGCCTCCTTGGGTGAGGGACGCCTGCGTCAACGCGAGCAGGTCCGGCAGGCATTCCCTACCGGGACTCAGGGCGCCTCGAGGGCGTCCCCGACGACCTCGGCCCACAGTGCCGAGCCCTCGTCGTTGGGGTGGACCGCGTCCGTCAGCAGCGTCTCAGGCTCCCCCTGGGACAGGAACCGCTCGGCGACGTCGATCGTCGCCAGCCCCTCCTGCTGCGCCCAGCGGGCGACGGCCGCACGCACCTCGGCGTTCTGGTCACCGGCCTGGGGCTGCTGGAGGGTCACCAGGACGGGCACCTCGTCCCCGACCCGCGAGCGCAGCGCGTCCACCGTGTCCTGCAGCTCGTCGGCGACGTCCCCGACCTCGTTGTTGTGGCCGAGGTTGAGGATGACCAGGTCGGGCACCTCCGGCGCCAGGAGCTCCATCCTGGTGGCGGCATACCCCGCCCGAGCACCCGTCTGGGACCCGGAGAGCACCAGGACCTCGCCCAGTCCCGGGTCGCCCGTCCCCTCGCCCGAGAGCACCTCCGCCTCGACGTAGCCGTCCTCGGTCCACTCGTTCCAGGGCGCGATGGCGGTGGGGCGCGAGCCCGCGAGCGCCTCGGCCCAGCGGTAGGTCCACTCGCCCCGGTCGTTGCCGGTGGAGTCACCCAGGACGAGCACGACGGTGCGGTCCTGCCGGTCCAGCACCGAGCGTGCCCGGAGCAACGGGTCCGTCGCCGTCGGGCTCTGCGTCACGGCCCCGGCGGCGCTCGGGGCGGCCGGCCGGGTGGTGGCGCCCGCCTCGTCCGGGATGCCGGCACCCAGGTCCGCGGCGATCATCGGTGCGGCGGCGGGGACGACGTCCAGCGCCCGGAACGCCGTCCACACCAGCGCCGCCGTGCTCAGCGCGAGCAGCACCAGCCCGACGTCCTGCCATCTGCGCACCGCTGGGACCTCCTGACGTCGCCTACCGAGGGGCCCGACGCCGCCGCGCCGCGTGCGGGACCCGGTCGAGGGTACCTCCCCGCAGGTGCGACGATGGTCGGGTGACTCCCTCGCCCAGCGGCCCGACCCTGCGGCCCCTGACCCAGCCGGTCAAGCTGCAGAACGTCCTCTACGAGATCAGGGGGCCGGTGGCAGCCCGCGCGGCCCAGCTGGAGGCCGAGGGCCACCGGATCCTCAAGCTCAACATCGGCAACCCCGCGCCGTTCGGGTTCGAGGCACCGGACTCCATCGTCCACGACATGATCGCCGCGCTCCCCCACGCCCAGGGCTACTCCGACTCCAAGGGCATCCTGCCGGCACGTCGGGCGATCGTCTCCCGCTACCAGGACGTGCCGGGCTTCCCCGAGCTCGAGGTGGACGACGTCTACCTGGGCAACGGCGTCTCCGAGCTCATCATGATGGTGCTGCAGGCCCTGCTGGACCCCGGTGACGAGGTCCTGGTCCCCGCCCCGGACTACCCGCTGTGGACGGCCGCGACCAGTCTCGGCGGCGGCATCCCCGTCCACTACCTGTGCGACGAGACCGACGGGTGGAACCCCTCGGTGGAGGACATCCGGTCCCGGATCACCCCCCGCACCAAGGCGTTGGTCATCATCAACCCGAACAACCCGACCGGTGCCGTCTACAGCAGGGAGGTGCTGGAGCAGTTGGTGGAGATCGCCCGGGAGCACTCCCTGCTGCTGCTCGCCGACGAGATCTACGACCGCATCCTCTACGACGGGGCGGAGCACCACTCGATCGCCGCGCTGGCCCCCGACCTGCTGTGCCTCACCTTCAACGGCCTGTCCAAGACCTACCGGGTCGCCGGCTACCGGGCCGGCTGGGTGGCGATCTCCGGTCCCCGGAGCCATGCGAAGGGCTTCCTGGAGGGCGTCGAGCTGCTGGCCTCGACCCGGTTGTGCCCCAACGTCCCCGCCCAGCACGCCATCCAGGTCTCTCTCACGGGCCACCAGAGCATCGAGCCCCTCATCGTACCCGGCGGCCGTCTGGCCGAGCAGCGGGACATCGCCTGGTCGATGCTCAACGCCATGGACGGGGTGAGCTGCGTGCAGCCCCGCGGGGCGCTCTACGTCTTCCCCCGGCTCGATCCCGAGGTCCACGAGATCCACGACGACATGCAGCTGTGCCTGGACCTGCTGGAGCGGGAGAAGATCCTCGTCGTGCACGGGACCGGCTTCAACTGGCCGACGCCGGACCACCTGCGCATCGTCACCCTGCCGTGGGGGGCCGACCTGCGCGCGGCCCTGGAGCGGATGGGCAACTTCCTGTCCTCCTACCGTCAGTGAACGGCTGATGTGCGGACGGTATGCGGCGAGCGCGCACCCCGACGAGCTGGTCGAGGCCTACGAGGTCGAGGTCGACGCGACGGGTGAACGCTCCCGCAGCGTGCTGCAGAGTCCGCAGAGCCCGCCCGCCGGGGAGCCGGACTACAACGTGGCTCCCAGCAAGCAGGCGCACGTGGTGCTGACCCGGGCGCTGCGCGACGGTGCGGGGGGACCGCCCCTGCGCCAGCTGCGGCTGCTCACCTGGGGGCTGGTCCCCTCGTGGGCCAAGGACCCTTCCGTCGGTGCCCGGATGACGAACGCCCGCGAGGAGACCGTGCTCGACAAGCCGGCCTTCACCCGTGCGGCGCTGTCCCGACGGTGCCTGGTCCCGGTCGACGGGTGGTACGAGTGGCAGGCCAGCCCGGTGGCGGTGGACGGCCGCGGCAGGGCGCGCAAGCAGCCGTTCTTCGTCTCCCGCGCCGACGGTGCACCCCTGGCGCTGGCCGGTCTCTACGAGTTCTGGAAGGACCCGGCCGGGCCGCCGGACGACCCGTCGTCCTGGGTCGTCTCCTACACGATCCTCACGACGGCGGCGGAGGACGGCCTGGACCGCATCCACGACCGTCAGCCGGTGGCGGTCGAGCCGTCCGCCTGGGCCGACTGGCTGGACCCCGGGCTCACGGCACCGGACGACGTCCGCTCCCTCCTGGCGGGGGCGCGCGTCCCCGGTCGCTTCCAGGCCTGGCCCGTGACGCCGGCCGTGGGGTCGACACGGAACAACGGGCCCGGGCTCGTGGAGCCCCTGCCCGTCGCGCAGCTGGTGGGGGTCGTCGACCCCGGGACGGGCGAGGTCGTGGGCGGGTGACGGACGGTGCGGCCACGAGCCCCGTCCGCCAGGAGATCGCCACCGCCGAGGGGCCGGCGCAGGTGCGTGTGCTCCGTCCCGGCGGCGGGCCGGCGGGTGCGGAGGGTGCGGACTCCGGGGGGGCGGGCACCCAGGGGGCGGGTGCGGAGGGGGTCGGGACGCTGCTGCTCGGCCACGGCGCCGGCGGCCAGCGGGACGCGGCCGACGTCCTGGCGCTCACCGCGCTGACCGCTCAGGGATGGAGCGTCGTGCTGGTTGACCAACCCTGGCGGGTGGCCGGTCGCCGGGTGGCGACCCCGGCCCCGCGTCTGGACCGAGCCTGGCTGGACGTGGTCGCCGCGCTCTCCGGTGCCTCCGCCGGGGGGGACGGGGCAGGCCGGGCCCCGGACGGGACCGCCCTGCCCCGGCCCTGGGTCTACGGCGGTCGCAGCGCCGGCGCCCGCGTCGCGGCACGCACCAGCGTCGGGCCGGACGGGTCACCCGTGCCGGGCGTCGTCGGGGTGCTGTGCCTGGCCTTCCCGCTGCACCCCCCCGGCCGGCCCGAGCGGAGCCGGGGCCCCGAGCTGCTCCGCCCGCTCGACGGTGGCCTGCCCGTCCTGGTGGTGCAGGGCCACCGTGATCCCATGGGCACCCCGGAGCAGATCCGCGCCGTCGCCCGGGACCCCCGGCTCTCGGTCGTGTCCGTGACGGGCACGCACTCCCCGAGCCGGTACCTCGATGCCGTCACGGGGGCGGCTGCCGCCTTCCTGGCCGGCCTGAGCGCAGGCGCACGCTAGCGTGGGGGCGCCGCAGGACCCCGCCACGAGCAGGAGGAACACGTCGTCATGACCGAGGTCGCAACCTGGTCGGCCCCGGTCGCCGGCAGCCCCGTCGAGGCCACCGTCCGGGTGCCCGGGAGCAAGTCCCTCACCAACCGGTGGCTGGTGCTGGCCGCGCTCGCCGACGCGCCCTGCACGCTGCGGCACCCGTTGCGCTCCCGCGACACCGAGCACATGGTGGAGGCCCTGCGCTCCCTCGGCGTCGAGGTGCGCACCGACGACGAGGACGCGTGGGTGGTGGGAGCGGGCCGCGAGGGAGGCGACGACCGGCCGACCTTGAGGGGGGACGTGAGGGTGGACTGCGGTCAGGCCGGCACCGTCATGCGCTTCGTTCCACCGCTCGCGGCGCTGGCTGACGGGCCGGTCCGCTTCGAGGGCCACCCCTCCGCCCTGGCCCGACCGGTCGGGCCCGTGCTCGAGGCGCTGCGGGACCTCGGGGTCCGGGTGGAGGACGAGGGCCGTGGCACTCTTCCCTTCACGGTGCAGGGCCCGCCGATCCGGTCCACCTCGGGGACGACGGTGCGCATGGACGCCTCCGCGAGCTCGCAGTTCGTGAGTGCGCTGCTGCTGGTCGGTGCCGCCCTGCCCGACGGCGTGACGGTGGAGCACACCGGGGACCGCCTGCCCAGCCTGCCGCACATCACGATGACCCTGGACGTCCTGGCCAGGGTGGGGGTGCAGGTCGACCGCCCCTCCCCCACCTCCTGGGTGGTGCACCCTGCCCGGATCCCGGGCTTCGAGGTGACGGTGGAGCCCGACCTGTCCTCCGCCGCCCCCTTCCTCGCCCTCGCGGCCGTGACGGGGGGGACGGTCCGGGTGCCGGACTGGCCCGCCGCCACCACCCAGCCCGGCGCGCGCATGCGTGAGGTGCTCACCTCCTTCGGCGCCCGCACCGAGCTGGTGGACGGTGACCTCGTCGCCCGCGGCGCTGAGGACGGCGGGCTGTCCGGGGTGGACCTCGACCTGGGCGAGGTCGGCGAGCTGACCCCGGTCGTGGCGGCACTGGCCACCCTGGCCCGGGGGCCGAGCCGGCTGCGGGGCGTCGGGCACCTGCGGGGCCACGAGACCGATCGGCTGGCCGCCATCGCCACGGAGGTCCGCCGGCTCGGTGCGGGTGCCGAGGAGACCGACGACGGCCTGGAGATCCGGCCGGCCGCGCTGCGACCGGCCACCCTGGAGACCTACCACGACCACCGGATGGCCATGTTCGCGGCCGTGGTGGGGTCCCGCCTCCCCGGGACCCTGGTCCACGACGTCGGCACCGCGGCCAAGACGTTCCCCGGCTTCCACCTCGTCTGGGAGGCTGCGGTCAGGACGGCCGGCGAGTCCTCCGGCGACGCCGCCGTCCCCTCCGGCACCGGGTCCGGGGCATGACCGGCCGCTACGACCACCTGGACGAGTCCGCGGTCCGCACGCGGCCGTCCCGGAGGGGCAACCGCCCCCGGACCAAGGAGCGCCCTGCGCACGAGGACGCCGTGGTCGGCACGGTCGTGGCCGTGGACCGCGGCCGCTGCACGGCGCGCGTGGGGGACGCCGTCGTCGTGGCCATGCGGGCGCGGGAGCTGGGCCGGACCCGCATCGTCGTCGGGGACCGGGTGGCGATGGTGGGTGACACCTCCGGCGCTCCCGACACCCTGGCCAGGATCGTCCGCGTCGAGGACCGCCGCACCGTGCTGCGGCGCAGCGCCGACGACAGCGACACGGTCGAGCGGGTCATCGTGGCCAACGCCGACCAGCTCGTGGTGGTCACCGCCCTCGCCGACCCCGAGCCGCGCGAGCGCATGGTGGACCGATGCCTCGTCGCCGCCTACGACGCCGGTCTGGACCCGCTCCTGGTCCTCACCAAGGCCGACCTGGCGGACCCTGCCGACTTCCTGCGCCACTACACCGCGCTGGACGTCCCCCACGTCGTGACCCGTTCGGCAGGGTCCGTCCACGGCGGGCTGGACGCCCGAGGCGTGGAGGAGGTGCGGTCCCACCTGGTGGGACGCACCAGCGTGCTGGTCGGGCACTCCGGCGTGGGCAAGTCGACCCTCGTCAACGCCCTGGTGCCCGATGCCGACCGGGCGACCGGCATCGTCAACGCGGTGACCGGGCGGGGGCGGCACACCTCGACCTCCGCCGTGGCCCTGGAGCTCCCGGGGGGCGGGTGGGTCGTGGACACACCCGGGGTGCGTTCCTTCGGGCTGGGGCACGTGGACCCGGCCACCTTCGTCGAGCACTTCGACGACCTGGCCCCGGGCACCGCCGGTTGTCCCCGCGGGTGCAGCCACGACGAGCCGGACTGCGCCCTGGACGCCTACGTCGCCGACGGGCACGCCGGCCCGTCGGGACCCGCCCGGCTCGAGTCGCTGCGGCGGCTGCTGCGCAGCCGCACCGGCGAGGAGCGCGGCTGAGCGACGGCCGCGGGTTACGGTGAGGCCGTGCCAGGCTTCGACGACGACCTCCGTCTCGCCCACGTCCTCGCGGACGCGGTCGAGCGCACCGCCCTCGACCTCTTCGGCTCCCTCGGCGCCGGCACGAGCATCGACCCGCACGGGGTGCTCACCACCGACGCGAGCGCCCGGGTCGAGGAGCTGCTGCGGCACCAGCTGCACCGGACCCGCCCCCGTGACCGGGTGGAGGGACGGGTCGGTGAGGCCACGGGCCACGGAGACCGCCGGTGGGTGCTGGACGGTCTCGACGGCACCGCCAACTACGTCCGTGGCGTCCCGGTCTGGGCCACGCTCATCGCGCTGGTGGTCGAGGACGAGGCGGTCCTGGGCCTGGTCGCCGCCCCCTCCCTCTCGCGGCGGTGGTGGGCCGGTCGCGGGTCCGGCGCGTGGACCGGCCGCACTCTCTCCCGGGCCCGCCGGGTCCACGTCTCGGGGACGGCGGTGCTCGACCACGCGTCGGTGTCCGCCGACGATCTCGGGCGGTGGCAGGACGGCCCGCTGGGTGCGGGCTTCGCGGAGGTGGCCCGTCGGTCGTGGCGCACCCGGGCGTTCGGGGACTTCTGGAGCCACTGCCTGGTGGCCGAGGGAGCGGCCGACGTGGCCCTGGCTGCCCCGGTCGACGCCTTGCAGCTGGCGGCTCTCGCCCCGGTCGTGGAGGAGGCGGGCGGACGGTTGACCGACGTGCGGGGACGACCGGTCCCCCTGGCGGCCGGCGGCGGGGCCGAGGCTGTGGTCACGAGCAACGGGGTCCTGCACCACGAGGTGCTGGAGGTTCTCGCCGGGGCTCCGGCGCGGCTGGGCTGAGCGACGACCTCAGCCCTGGGCCCGCGCCACCTGCACCGGCCCCAGCCCCAGGGCCTCCAGTCCTCCCGCGTGCTCCGGGTCCCCCACGGCGACCACGGTCCACCCCGGCCCGGTGCGGACCTCGTCCCAGGCGGCCGCTGCGCGCTCGGCGCTCAGGTCCTGCAGCTCGGCGAGGGTGCGGGTGACGGTGGGGGCCGGGTCCAGCCCGTCGCTGACCAGCGAGACGATCTCGTCCGCCACGGCGTCCGCGGTGAGGTAGCGCCCGGGAGCCGTGCGCGCCACGAAGTCCGCAGCCGCCCGCACCTCCTCGACCTCCAATTCCGAGCCGGGGGTCCGCAGGATCTCCAGCAGCTCGGTGAGCGCGGGGACGGTGACGTCGGCACGGACGGACCCGCCCACCACGCACAGACCACCCACGGCGCGCGGTCGGAACCCGGCCCGGATGCCGTAGGTGTAGCCGCGCTCCTCCCGCAGCACACGGTCGATCCGCGCATGGGGCGACCCACCCAGCAGCATCGACAGCGCCTGGTAGGTGCCCCAGCCGTGCGGGGTCCGACGGTCCGGCCCCGGGCGCCCGAGGTAGAGCTCGGTCTGGGTCAGGCCCGGCCGGGGCACGAGGGTGACACCGGCGGCGTCCGGACGCCGCCGGGCCGGCCCGGGCACCCCGCCGGTGCTGTCGACCCCGCCCAGCCGCCCAGGGACCCCGCGACCAGGCCCACCGGGTCGGGGACGGTGGACAGGTCGCCGACGAGCACGACCGTGCCGCCTGACGGGCCGAGCTGGGCGTGCCGGGCCCGTAGGTGCTCGGGCGTGAGCCGCCGGACCGTCTCGAGCGTCCCGCCCAGCGGCCGGTGCGGGCGGTCCCGCTGGTCGTAGTAGGTCCCGATGAACTCCAGGGACGCGCGGACGCCGGGGTCCGCCGCCTCGTGGGCGATGTCGGTCATCCGGTGCCGGACGAGGCGGGCCACCTGGGGGGCGGGGAACGCGGGCTCGGCCAGGCACTCCGTCACCAGCTCCAGGGCGACCCGCAGGTGGCGGGCCGTGACCTCCGCCCCGATGTGGACACCTCTCTCGCCCGCGCCGGCCCCGAGGGCGACGCCGTGCCGCTCGAGCAGGTCGGCGAGCTCCTCGTCGGTATGCTGCTCGGTCCCCTCGTCGAGCGCCCTGACCATGAGCAGGGTCGAGCCCTCGGTGCCGCGCTCCTCCTGGGAGACCGGGGTCGCCAGCGCCACGCGCAGCGAGAGGACGTGCTGCCCGGGCAGGTCGACGGTGAGCAGCCGCAGCCCGTTGGGCAGCAGGGTGTCCGAGGGGGTCGGGAAGCTCCAGGGGCGCGGCGGGCCGACGGTGGGTCGCGCGGTCACGCGGGGCGCGCGGACGGGGGTGGGTGGCGTGGTCACGAGGACTCCTGGGCGCGGTAGAGCAGCGTCGCGGCGCACCCGGGGAGCAGCCAGCGTCGGGCGGCCCCGGCCACGTCCTCCCCGGTCACCGCACCGACGTCGTCGAGGTGACGGTTCACCTGGTGAGCGTCGGCGTAGGTGAGCACGGCCCGGCCGAGCAGGTCGGCGCGGTCGTCATACCCCGCCAGGGCCTCCAGCCACGACCGCTCCGTCTCGGCCCGGGAGGCCTCGAGCTCAGGCTCGGTCGGTCCCTGGTCGGCGAAGGTGCTCAGCTCCTGGGCCACCGTCAGCTCCACGTCCTCGGGCGCCACCCCCTCGGTGACGTCGAGGACGAGCAGACCGACGGAGGTGCCGTCCCTCAGGCCCAGGGCCGAGGCCGAGCACCCGCTGGCCGTCTCGTCCTGACGCAGCAGCCTTCGGTGCAGCCGGGAGACGCTGAGGCCGGCCAGGGCGTCCAGGGCCAGCGCGCAGGGGAGGAACTCGGGGTCGGTCACCGCCGGCAGCCGGAAGGCGAGGTAGAGGCGGTCGGACGGGACGTCCCCGGTGACGACCTCCCGGACCGCACCGGGCAGGGGACCCAGCGGGGCCGCCGACCCCGGGCGCGGGGCGGTGGTGTCCTCCAGGTGCCCCAGGTAGCGGGCGGCCAGGTCGAAACCCTCCTCCGGGGAGATGTCGCCCACCAGGGACAGGACGGTGGTCGAGGGCCCGTAGTGCGCGCGGTAGAAGTCGTGGACGTCCTGCAGGGTGGCCGCGGCGAGATCCTCCATCGAGCCGATGGTCGTGTGGTGGTAGGGGTGACCCTCCGGGAACACGGTCCGGCACAGCCGCTCCAGGGCGTCCCCGTAGGGCACGGTGTCGTAGCGCTGGTGCTTCTCCTCCACGACCACGTCGCGCTGCACGTCGAGACTCTCCTGCGTCAGGGCCGGGAGCAGGTGGCCGTGGCGGTCCCCCTCCAGCCACAGCGCCAGCTCCAGCGCCCCGGTGGGCACCGACTCGACGTAGGCGGTGCGGTCGAAGCTCGTCGTGGCGTTGGCCCGCCCGCCGTGGGCCATGAGCGAGGCCATGTGCTCGCCCTCGGCGACCAGCTCGCTGCCCTCGAACATGAGGTGCTCGAAGAGGTGGGCCAGGCCGGTGCGGCCCGGCTGCTCGTGCCTGGAGCCCACGTCGACCCACAGGCTGACGGAGACGGTGGGCACGGCGCGGTCCTCGCTGACGACGACCCGCAGCCCGTTGTCGAGCGTCGTGGTGGAGATGGGGTAGTCCAGCGGCATAGGCGCACCAGCATAGGTGGCCCGAGGGGCCCCCTCTGCCCGGTCCGGTCCGCGGGATGGGACCGGCACGCACGACGAAGACCCGGACCGTGCGGTCCGGGCCTTCGCCTCGCGCTGACGCGATCTGTGTAGCGGGGGCAGGATTTGAACCTGCGACCTCCGGGTTATGAGCCCGGCGAGCTACCGAGCTGCTCCACCCCGCGTCGTTGCGACTCGTCTACCTTACGTCACGGGGTGGGGAGCCTCCAAATCCGGCCGGGTCCGGGCTCACGGCTCCTGCGTCTGGGTGGCCCCGTCGGTGCCGCCGCCCACGTCGACCGACCCACCACCGGGGCTGGCCTCCACGGCCCGCTCGATGGCCTGCTGCAGCTGCTCCTGGGCCTGCCCGTAGGCCTCCCAGTCTCCGCTCTCCAGCGCCCGCTGCCCGGCGTCGTAGGCCTCCTGGACCTCCGCGATCGCCTCCGCCAGCTCGGTCTCGGGGTCGGCGGGTTCCGTCGGGTCAGCCGCGCCGTCGGCGCCCGGCTCGCCGGCATCGCCCGCGTCCCCGGCCGTCGCCCCCGAGTCACCGCCGAAGAGCTCGTCGAGTGCGCCGTCCAGGGTGTCGGACCAGGCCAGCTCGTTGCCGAAGGCGACGACGACCACGCGCTGGAGGGGGTAGGCCGAGCCGCTGCGGGCCTGGACGTAGATGGGCTCGACGTAGAGCAGGCCGTCCCCGACCGGCAGCGTGAGCAGGTTGCCGACGATCACGTCCGAGCCCTGCTGCCGGTTGAGCGACAGGAACTGCGACAGCGTCTGCTGGAAGGCCTGCGAGCTCTCCGGCGAGGACTCGATGTCGTTCTGGAACTGGCCGGGACCACGGACCGTGGTGTCGCGCGGCAGGGCCAGCATCCGCAGCGTGCCGTACCCCTCCCTGCGCTCCCCCGCCTGATCACCGGCGTTGGCGTCGACGGCGAGGTAGCCGGTGAGGTTCTGCCGGCCTGTGCCGCGCGGGATGTAGGTGGTGGTGAGGCTGAACTGCGGGTCATCCTGACCGGGCATCGCGATCGAGAGGTAGAACGGCGGCATGTCCGGTGGGGGGTCGCCGGCAGCGCCCGGGTCCTCGGAGGTGCGCCAGAAGTCCTGCCCGGTGAAGAAGGCCGTCGCGTCCTGGACGTGGTAGCGCGACAGGATCTCCCGCTGCACCTTGAACAGGTCCTCGGGGTAGCGCAGGTGGGACATCAGCTCCGCGCTGATCTCGGACATCGGCTCCAGGCTCTGGTCGAAGGCCTGCGCCCACGCCCGGAGCACGGGGTCCTCCTCGTCCCAGGTGTAGAGACGCACCGTGCCGTCGGCGGCGTCGACCGTGGCCTTGACGGAGTTGCGGATGTAGTTGACCCGACCGCCACCGATGGTCTGGATGTTCTGAGCCGTCTGCAGCGAGTCGAAGGTGGCCTCCCCGAGGTCCTCCATCTGGCTGTACGGGTATCGGTCGCTCACGGTGTAGCCGTCGACGATCCACTGGACCCGGCCGTCGACGACGGCGGGGTAGGGGTTGCCGTCCAGCCGCAGCCACGGCGCCACCCGCTCGACCCGCTCCCGCGGGTTGCGGTGGTCCAGGATGACCGACTCGGGGTTGACGGAGTCCGACAGCAGGATGTTCACCTCGCGGTACTTCAGCGCGTAGGCGAGCCGGCGCAGCGGGCTGCCCATGGGCACCCCACCCTCCCCGGCGTAGGTGTTGCGCACCTCGCCGGTGCCGCTGCCCGAGGCGGGGTAGTCGAGCTCGCGATCGTCCCCGGGGCCACCGACGATGGAGTACTCGGGCGAGTTCTCGCCGAAGTAGATACGCGGCTCGTACTCCCCCAGCCCACCCACGGGCGGGATGTTGCGCTCGTAGAAGATGGGCTCGCCCTCGCCGGAGCGGCGGTTGCCGTAGGCGGCGACGACACCGAAGCCGTGGGTGTAGACCGTGTGGTCGTTGACCCAGTTGCGCTGGTCGTCCGGGATGCCGTCCAGGTTCAGCTCGCGCACCGCGATGACGGTGTCCACCATCTCGCCGTCCACCTCATAGCTGCCCACGTCGAGGGCCTCGGGGAACTGGTAGTAGCCCCTGACGCCCTGGAGCTGGCGGAAGGTCGGGGAGACCACGGACGGGTCGACGATGCGGATGCCGGGGATGGTGGCGGCGTCGGCGCGGAGCTGGCCCGGCTCGACCTCGATCCGGGGGTCGTAGTCGATCTTCTCCATCGCGTCGAGCCCGTAGGCGCTCAGCGTGCTGTCGATGGCGCGCTGGATGAAGGGGGTCTCCAGCTGGGCCTCCGACGGCCGCACGCGCAGCGACTGGACCAGCGAGGGGTAGGCACCACCGAGGAGCAGGGCCACGACCACGAGGCCGACGAGCCCGATGACGGGCAGCCGGAAGGAGCGGGTCCAGATCGTGGCCAGGAAGAAGGCCGCGCACAGCAGGGCCGCGACGGCCAGGATGCTGCGGGTGGGGAGCAGCGCGTTGACGTCGGTGTACGTCATGCCCGTGATGCGCTGGTGCTGGGTCATCGACAGGGTGTACCGCTCCACCCAGTAGCCGGCGGCGCGGACCACGAGCAGGAGGGCCAGCAGGACCGACAGGTGGATCCGGGCCGCGGTGGTGGTGCGCGCGCCACGCGTCTGCGCCTGCAGCTGGAGACCGCCGTAGATGTAGTGCGTGAGCAGGGCACCGATCAGGCTCAGGCCCAGGACCAGGGTGGCGAAGGAGACGAGCATCTGCCAGAACGGCAGGCTGAAGACGAAGAACCCGATGTCGATGCCGAAGTGGGGGTCGACCTGCCCGAAGGGCTGCCGGTTGAGGAAGAGGAGCACGGTCTGCCACTGCGCCGCCGCAGCGGTCCCGGCGAACAGGCCCAGGACGGCCGGCACGGCGATGAAGACCAGCTTGCGCACGGGGTCGAGGGCGCTGCGGTAGCGGTCGAGCGCCGCCTGCTCCGGCGTGCTGGGGGCGTAGATCGGCCGGTGCCTCCAGGCCAGCCAGAGGCCTGACCAGACGACGAGGCCGGTCAGGAGGGCGGCACCGGCGAACAGCGCGGTCTGCGCCAGCAGCCGGGTGACGAGCACGGAGCGGAAGTCGAGGGAGTCGTACCAGAGGAACTCGGTCCACAGGGTCGCGCCCCAGGCCAGCAGACTGAGCAGGACGCCGACCACGACCAGGGTGGGGATCAGCCGGCCCCGCGGCACCCCACCGCCGGGACGGCCCGGGCCGCCGGTGCGGGAGGCGCCCCGGCCCGGACCACCGGGGCCACGGCCCGCTCCCTGCCCGCCGAACGGGCCGCCCGCCCCGAACGGGCCGAACGGCCCGGCGCCACCGCCTCCACCCCGCGCGGGACCCCCAGCGCCCTCTCCCCCCTGGGGAGTGCCGGACTCGTCCGGGTCGGGGCGGGGGTCGGGGTCGCGGTCACTCACCGTGCCAGCCTAACCGGCGGGACTGGATGGTCCGACCCTCGCCCCGGGTGGCAGCATGGGGCGGTGCCCGAGACGCCAGACCCGACCGATGCCACCGCACCCTCCGCCGACGACCCGTTCCTGCGGGCGGCCGTCGACACCGAGCAGCACGTCGCTCGCGCCGGATGGGACCAGCCCCCTCGACTCTTCGCCCTGGTCCGGACCGCCCGGCTCCGCGAGCGCGAGCCCGGCCTGGTCGGGGACCTCGGCTCCGGTGACGGCTACACGGCGATCGAGCAGGAGGGTCTGCCCCCGACCTCCGACCTGGAGTCCCTCCTGGGCCGGATGGCCTGGCCGGAGGAGGTGGACGGCGTGGCGCTCGCGGTCGAACGGATCGTCGTGCCGCCCGAGGCCGAGCGGGAGCTGCCGGACGACCCGCGCGAGGCGACCGACCGGTTGGCGGCCCACCCCCTGCGCAAGGACGTCCGCCTGCTGGCAGCCTGCCTGCGCGACGGGCGGAGCACGTGCCTGCTGCGCCAGCGTGACCACGACAGCGACGACGCGGTGGCCGTGGGGCAGGACATCGCCCCGGGCCTGACGCACGCGCTGGCCCTGACGCTGGTCGGGGACTAGCTCCTAGGCCCTGCGCCGAGCCGTCAGCCGGTGCTGGTCGCCCCGTCCTCCAGGACCTGCTCGCAGGTCGGCAGGTCCGCGCCCGTGAGGTCGTCGGTGCTCGCCGCCAGCTCCAGGACCTCCACGGCCTGCTCGAAGGTGCTCACCGCGGCGACCGGCAGACCCCGGGGAGCGGCGTCCACGACCTCGCCGCAGTTGTCGCTCGGGGCGAGGAAGAGGGAGGCCCCGGCCTCGTGGGCGGCATACATCTTCTGCGTGATGCCGCCGATGCCCCCCACCGAGCCCGAGCCCGAGATGGTGCCCGTGCCGGCGACGGACAGCCCCCCGGTGAGGGGCCCCGGGGTCACCTGGTCGTAGACGGCCAGGGAGAACATGAGGCCGGCGCTGGGCCCGCCGACGTTGCCGGCGTCGATCGAGACCTCGTAGGGCAGGTCGTAGCGGGGGGCCAGGTAGACGCCGACGATGGTGCGTCCGGTGTCCTCGTCCTCGGTCGTCGGCACCTCGATGGTCAGCTCCTCCTCCTCGCGCAGGAGGGTCATCGGCACGCTCTCGCCCGGCTCCACCTCCTGGAGGCGGTCCTGGACGGCCCGGGCGTCCGCCATGGGCTCGCCGTCGATCCGCAGGATCTGGTCGTCGACGTGCAGGACCCCGTCCGCCGGGGCGTCCACGATGACCTGGGCCACGACGATGTCCTCGGGGATCTCGATGCCGGTGGCCCGGAGCGCGACGACCGCGGCGTCCTGCTGGGAGTGCTGCATGAGCTCGGTGTTCTGCTCGCGCACCTGCTCGGCCGTGACGTCCTCCGGGAAGACCTCCTCGCGAGGGACGACGGTGGACGCGGGGTCCAGCTCCGCACGCAGCCACTCCCAGGCGCTCAGGTCGTCACCCGGACCGCCGTCCAGGTTGATCGTGGTGAACCACAGGTGGCCCTCCGTCGGGTAGGTCTCCAGCTCCTCGTCGAGGCTGACGATGCGACGTTCCTCGCCGATCTCCCCCAGGGTGTCGTAGACCGGGCCCGGCTTGTAGACGACCCGGTCGACGGAGACCAGCTCCAGGGCGGACCCCGCGAGCAGCGCGACGGCCACGGTCGCCAGCACCGCGCCGGTACGGACGCCGATCCGCGTGTGCGGGGGCCTGACGCGGCGCTCGGTCACAGGCCCACCCACTGGGCCTCGCCGTCGCTGAACGCCTGGTGCTTCCAGATGGGCACCTGCGCCTTGAGCTCCTCGATCAGCCGGCGGGCGGCCGCGAAGGCCTCGGCCCGGTGCTCGGCCGAGACCGCACAGACCACGGCGAGATCACCGACGGCCAGGTCCCCGACGCGGTGCACGGCATACACCCCGTGGACCTCGTCCTCGCGGGAGACCGACTGCGCGATCCGCTCCAGCTGCGCGGAGGCCTCGGGGTGCGCGGAGTAGGTGAGCCGGGTCACGCCCTCCCGCTCGCCGTCGTGCTCCCGCACGGTGCCGACGAAGAGCGCCACCGCACCGGCCCGGGGGTGCTGCACGGCGGCCAGGGCCTCGTCCACCGACAGCGGACGATCGCGGACGTCGACGACGATCGGCTGGGGCTCGCTCACCGCGACATCATGCCCCATCCCCGCTGGGAACCGGCTGGGACACTCCTTGGCCCCGGCCCCTGAGGCCCGAGTGCGTTCCACCGGCGCCGGCCCGCTCGACGGCTCCCGGAACGCACGGGGCTCCGCCGTTGTTGTCCCGGGGGAAGATCCCTGTGCCCACCTCGTGGGAGGCTGGGACCCCACCGCCCGACCTGGAAGGAAGACCTCGTGCCAGATCAGCAGCCCGCCGAGCGCCCCGACGAGCCGGACCCGCTGGAGGCCCTCTTCGGAGGCCCGGTGCCACCGCAGATGCGCGAGGCCCTGGAGGCCATGGGGCTGGGATCGCTCGACCCCGCCCAGCTGTCGGCGGTGCGCGCACAGATGGAGATGCTCATGGGCGGCGGGGGCGACGACGGGCCGGTCAACGCCGAGCTCGCGTCCGACGTGGCCCGCCAGGTCGTGGCCGCCACCGGGGACACCTCGCTCGGGGAGTCGACCCGCCGGGACGTCGACCAGGTGGTCCAGGTCGCCTCGCTCTGGCTCGACCAGGTGACCGACCTGCCCCGGCAGGACGGGGCCGGGGTGGCCCTGAGCCGGGCAGAGTGGGTGGAGCGCACACTGCCCCTGTGGGTGCGGCTGACGACCCCCGTCGCCGAGGGCCTGCAGACCGCCATGAGCCAGGCCATCGGGCAGCAGATCTCCGCGCTCGGCGAGGAGGGTGCACCGGCCATCCCCGGTCTCCCGCCGGGGATGAACCCCGCCGCGCTCATCGGGCAGATGGAGCCGATGGTGCGCCGGATGTCCGCCAGCATGTTCGGCGGTCAGCTGGGTCAGGCCGTCGGGGCCCTGGCCGGGGAGATCGTCTCGGGCACGGAGGTCGGTCTGCCCATCCTGGCCGGGGAGTCCGTGGTGCTGCTCCCGAGCAACGTCGCCTCCTTCGCCGAGGGCCTGGAGGTCGACGCCGGCGAGGTGCACCTCTACCTGGCCGTGCGGGAGGCCGCCCGCGTCCGCCTCTTCGCCGGGGTGCCGTGGCTGGGTCCGCAGCTGCTCACCGCCGTCGAGGACTACGCCCGCGACATCCGCATCAACACCGAGCGCATCGAGGAGGCCGTCCGGCAGGTCGACCCCCAGGACCCGGAGGCGATGCAGGAGCTGCTGGGTGACAACCTCTTCTCCCCCGACCCCAGCCCCGCCCAGCAGGCTGCCCTGTCCCGCCTCGAGACCCTGCTGGCCCTCGTCGAGGGATGGGTGGACGTCGTCAGCGCCCAGGCCGCGAGCGACCACCTGCCCCACGCGGAGGCCCTCTCCGAGGCGGTCCGGCGTCGCCGCGCCAGCGGCGGGCCGGCGGAGAAGACCTTCGCCTCGCTGGTCGGGCTGGAGCTGCGACCGCGTCGGATGCGCGACGCCGCCAACCTCTGGGCCGCGCTGGAGGACCGGCACGGACGGAGCACGCGCGACGAGGCGTGGGGTCACCCTGACGTGGCGCCCTCCGGCGCCGACCTGGACGACCCGCTGGGGTATGTCGAGAGGTACGGCACCGCGTCGACGGACGCCACCGTGACCGACGAGGAGATCGAGCGTCTGCTCAGCGGCGACGGGACCGGTCAGGGCTGACGCCGGCGGGCGCACTCGGAGGCCTGTGGACAACCCTCGGGCGGGCGCCGTGGCGGTGGCAGGCTCGGGGGATGACTCCTCCCAGCCGCGGACCCGGTGGGCCGAGCCCGCTGCGCCGGCCCGACGGCCTGGTGCAGCTCGGGCTGGGGCCGGGTGCCTGGCTGGTCCAGGGGTGGGACCCGGACACCTGCGGTCCCCACGACCCCGCCACGGACCTGCTCCGGGGCCTGGTCGTGCGACCTCCGGTCCCGGACGCCCGAGTTCCCTGGACCGTCCTGGGGGACGGCGAGCTGGCCCGTCGCCTCCGCGGTGACTCCCCGGCGGAGGAGCATGGCCCGGTCGCACCCGGGGACCCTCCGCCGGTGGTGCTGGTGAGCGACTACCTGGTCCCGGTGGGCAGCCTGCGCCGTGCCGACCTCGCCGGGCGGGCCGTGCTGCCGGTGGTGGTGCAGCCGGCCCGGATCGTCGTGGGTCCGTGGACCGGGCCGGGCCCAGGTCCCTGCCTGCACTGTCTCGACCTGCACCGTCGCGACCGCGACGCCTCCTGGCCGGCCCTGGCCGCGGCCTTCGAGGACCCCCGTCGCACCGACGAACCCCCGGTGCACGACCCGGTCGTCCTGGACCTGGCCTGCGCGCTCACCCGGCTGCTGGTGTCTGCCGCGGTCGTCGACGTGCCGCTCGCTGCGGGTCTCTCCTACGAGGTCGGCGCGCAGTCCCCCCACCTGGTGACCCGCAGGTGGCCCGTCCACCCGGCCTGCCCCTGGCACAGGTCGGGTGGACGGTGAGGGCCCTACGCGGCGACCTCGTCCTTGCGAGGTCTCCCGCGGGGTCTCTTGCGCGGCACGACGACGCCCTGCAGCACCAGCTGCCCGCCCCATACCCCCCACGGCTCACCCCGCTCGAGGGCACCGGCCAGGCAGGACTCGCGCACGGGGCAGCCCAGGCACAGGCTCTTGGCCGTCTCCACGTCCTGGGGGAGCTCGGCGAACCACAGGTCGGCGGGGTGCTCCTGACAGGGGGTGTCGCGCACGCTCGGGAGCACGCCGAGAAGGGCGGAGAGGGTCGGGACGGGCCGGCTGCCGACGGGCTGCACGGCGCCTCCTTCCGGAAGAGGTCGTCGCTCGGTGGGATGGTCGTGACGGACGGTCGTCATGGGCGGTCTGGCTCCTGGGGGAAGCGGATCCGCAGGTCGGACCGGTGCCGCCGGAGGGGCAACGAGAACGGCCGCGGATCCTCGGACGAGGACTCGCGGCCTGGGGCGGGCGGTAGGTCTACCGCCGCCCGGCGGGAGTTCCGTCCAGGGTCGGGTCGAAGAAGGGTGCGGGCCGGGCTTCGGCGTCGAGGCCTGACCGACCCCGACGGCGGGGGCCGTCTCCCGTCGGGGCGCCGAAGGCGCCCACCGAGGGCTCCAGGGGGGTGGGCAGGCTCGAGCGGTCGTACCCGTGGGCGGCACCGCCGATGACGATCGTCGTCTCCATGGTCTTCCACCCTCCTCTCGTGCCTGTACGACCCCACGGACAGGAGCCGTGAGCTGGACGTCGCCACTCTATGCCCGCCCCGCAGGACACCGCAACGCCTTTTTCCGGGATCGTGATCCGGCGCCGCCTCCGTCACCGGAACCAGCCGTAAATCTGAGATCATCTTGATCTCAGACTAGAGAAGGGGTCTCTCATGAGTACCGTCCGCACCACCGACGCTCCAGACGTCGACCGTTCCACCGGTGGCGATCCCGCCGGGCGCCCCGTCGGGGCGGCCGGGACGCGGGTCGACATCACCGAACGGGCCGCCTGGTCCATCGACGGCTTCCTGGCGCTCGTCGTCTCCCTGGCCGTCCTGGGGGTGGCGGCACGGCTCCTCGTCGTCGGGGGGATCGCCGCCGACGCCGGCGAGGGGGGCGCGTCGGCCCTCGTGGGCGGCGGCGTCCTGGGGCTGGCGGGCCTGCTGCTCCTGGCCTCGCTCACCATCGTCGCCCCGGGCCAGACCAAGGTCATCCAGTTCTTCGGGCGCTACTTCGGCACCGTGCGTCGGCCGGGCCTACGGATGGTGGTCCCGCTGAGCACGCGCCGGAACGTCTCCGTCCGGGTGCACAACTTCGAGACCAACGAGCTTAAGGTCAACGACGCCGACGGCAACCCCATCAACATCGCCGCCATCGTGGTCTGGCAGGTGGCCGACACCGCCAAGGCGACGTTCGCGGTGGAGGAGTACGAGGACTTTGTGGCCGTGCAGGCCGAGTCCGCCCTCCGTCACGTGGCGATGAGCCACCCCTACGACAACGACGCTACTGAGGTGACCCTGCGGGGCGACACCGACGTCATCTCCGCCGAGCTCGCCACCGAGGTCGCCGAGCGCATCGTGCTGGCCGGCCTGGAGGTGATCGAGGTGAGGATCTCGGCCCTGGCCTACGCCCCGGAGATCGCCCAGGCCATGCTGCAGCGCCAGCAGGCCTCCGCGATCATCGCCGCCCGGGAGAAGATCGTCGACGGGGCGGTCGGGATGGTGGACAGCGCCCTGCGGCAGCTCGAGAGCCAGGACATCGTGGAGCTGGACGACGAGCGCAAGGCCGCGATGGTCTCCAACCTGCTCGTGGTGCTCTGCTCGGAGCGGGGGACGACCCCGGTCGTCAACACGGGGTCCCTCTACACCTGATCGCGATGGACGAGACCTCCGAGGAGCCCCGCGGGCGGCGGACGGCCGCACAGCGCAAGTCCGTCCTGCTGCGCCTGGACCCCGCCGTCCACGCCGCGCTGCAGCGCTGGGCCGCCGACGAGCTCCGCAGCGTCAACGCGCAGATGGAGATCGTTCTTCGGGACGCCCTGCGCTCGGCGGGGCGTGCGCCTCACGAGGCCGGGCCGCTGCCTCGGCGGGGACGACCGAGGAAGGGCGGGGACGGGTAGCCCCGCGGCGGGGTGCGCGGACCTGGTCAGTCCCCCGAGGGCCGGTGCCGGTCCAGGATCCGCAGCACGTCCGGGCCGTACTTCTCCAGCTTGCGCGCCCCCACCCCCGAGATCTGCTGCAGGGCAACGAGGTCGGGGGGCTCGGTCTCGGCGATGGCGATGAGCGTCGCGTCGGTAAAGACGACGTAGGCGGGCACGGACGCCTCGATCGCGGTCGTGCTGCGCCACTGCCGCAGGGCCTCGAAGGTCTCCTCGTCGTAGGTCGCGGGACAGCTCGAGCATCGTCCGATCTTGCGCTCCTGCGCGGTGCTGAGTGCTGTCCCGCAGGTGCGGCACGGGCGGGGTGCCCGCGGGGAGGGACGGCGCCGTGTACGCCGGCCCCCCGTGACCCCGCCCGCGCCCGCGTCGGGGCCCAGGACGTCGGCCGCCGGTGCGAGGAACCGGGACACGCTGCGGGTGGACCTGGCCCCCGGGGAACGGGCCTGGGCCCAGCTGATCGTCAGCCGGTCCCGGGCCCGGGTGACGCCGACGTAGAGCAGCCGGCGTTCCTCCTCCACCCGCTCCGGGGTGTCGGCGAGCGTGATGGGCAGGAGCCCTTCGCTGCACCCCACGAGGAAGACCGCGTCCCACTCCAGCCCCTTGGCGGCGTGCAGGGACGCGAGCGTGATCCCCTCGACCGTCGGGGCGTGCTGCTCCTGCGCGCGGCGGTCCAGCTCCACGACCAGGTCCCCCAGGCGCGCGGCCGGTGACTGGGTCGCGAGCTGGTCGGCCAGGACCGCGAGCGCCTGCAGGCTCTCCCAGCGTTCCCGGGCCGCACCGCCGTCCGGCGGGGACGGCGACCAGCCCGCACCCGCGAGCACGTCCCTCACCAGCTCACCCAGGGGGGCGCTCCCGTCGTCACCGCGCACGGCGCCCCGCAGCAGGACCAGCGCCGACCGCACCTCCGGACGCGAGAAGAAGCGCTCCCCCCCGCGGACGAGGTAGGGGATCCCAGCCCGGGACAGCGCCGACTCCAGGACCTGGGACTGACCGTTGGTGCGGAACAGCACCGCGATCTCACTGGCCGCGACACCGTCGGCGAGCGCGGCGGCCACCCCCGCCGCGACCCCCTCGGCCTCGGCCTCGTCGTCCGCGTACGAGGTGAGCACGGGCGTCGGGCCGTCTCGTCTCTGGGCCACCAGGGTGCCTGCCCCCCGCCTCGACGGCGCCTGCCCGGCACCACCCAGCACGAGGTTGGCCAGACCGACCACCTGCGGGGTGCTGCGGTAGTTGCGCACGAGACGGACGGTGCGGGTCCCCTCATGACGGGTGGCGAAGGTGAGCAGGTGCTCGGCCGAGGCGCCGGTGAAGGAGTAGATCGACTGCGCCGGGTCCCCCACCACGCACAGGTCGGCGCGGGGGCCCAGCCAGAGGTCGAGCAGCTTCTGCTGCAGGGGGTTGACGTCCTGGTACTCGTCGACGACGAAGTGGCGGTACTGCTCGCGCACCTGCGCCGCCACGGCCTCGTGCTCGGCCAGGACACCGACCGTCAGCAGCAGGACGTCCTCGAAGTCGATGACGTGACGCTCGGCGCACACCTCGTGGTAGGTCTCCATCAACCGCGACACCGCGGTCGCGTCCAGGTCGGCCACGGCCCGCCCCTCCCGCCTGGCGCGGGCGGCGTAGGTCTGGGGGGTGAGCATGGACACCTTGGCCCACTCGACCTCCGCGGCGACGTCGCGCAGGGCCGTCCGGTCCAGGCCCAGGCGGAGCCGGCCGGCCGCCTCGGCGATGGCCGGCACCTTCTGCGCCACGACGGAGGGCGGGGCGCCGCCCACGGCCTGCGGCCAGAAGTACTGCAGCTGGCGCAGCGCGGCGGAGTGGAAGGTGCGGGCCTGGACGCCCTGCACTCCGAGGCCGCGCAGCCTCGTCCGCATCTCCCCGGCCGCCCGGGCCGTGAAGGTGACGGCAAGCACCTGACGGGCGCTGTAGGCCCCGCTCGCGACGCCGTAGGCGATCCGGGAGGTGATGGCGCGGGTCTTTCCCGTCCCCGCGCCCGCGAGCACCGCCATCGGCCCCAGCGGGGCGGACGCCACCTCCCGCTGCTCGGGGTCCAGGGAGTCGAGGATGCGGCCGGGATCCGGCACGGTCACCGGTTGGGCACCTCGGGCTCGGGGACCGGACCGCCGAACCACTCCTCGATGAGCCGACGAGCGATGGACACCTTCGTCGGCAGGGTCAGGCGCCCGGCGGTCACGGCCTCCCCCAGCTCCGCCTGGGTGTACCAGCCCGCCGACCGCAGCTCTCCCGGGTCGAGCACCAGCTCGGTGCGCTCGACCCGGGCGCGGTAGCCGACCATCAGGGAGGCGGGGAACGGCCAGGGCTGGTTGCCGCGGTACGAGACCGCGGAGACGGTCAGGCCAGCCTCCTCCTTGACCTCGCGGGCGACCGCCGCCTCCAGCGACTCCCCCGCCTCCACGAAGCCCGCGAGGACGGAGACCCTCCCCTCGGGCCAGTGCACACCGGTCGCGAGCAGCAGCCGGTTGGCCGGGTCGGTGACCGCCATGATGACGGCCGGGTCGGTCCGAGGGTGGTGCTCGGAGCCGTCGACCGGACACCGACGGACCCATCCGCCCTGCTCGATGGTCGTCCGGGACCCGCACCGCGGGCAGTGGCCGTGCCGACGGTGCCACTCGGCCAGCGCCGTCGCGGTGGTGAGCAGACCCGCGTCCGTGTCGTCCAGCTCGGCGCCGACCTCGCGCAGCGACTGCCACGTGACCTGGACCCCGTCGTCGGTGGTCCCGTGCGCACCGGTCGCGGCCGGACCCGACTCGTCGGGACTCGCCTCGGACGCCGTCTGGTCCACCGCGAGGTAGGTGACCCCCTCGCGCACGCCCAGCAGCCAGGGCGTGAGGCTCTCGTCCCCGGGGCGGGGAGGGCGGAGGTCCAGCCGGGGCGGCGGCCCCGGGCGGACCGGGGCCGCACCGTCCCGCAGCGGCAGGACGCGCGCGGATCCGTCGGCCAGGGCGGTGGCCACCGCGCCACCGTCGGCACGCAGCGCGGCCGAGCGGTCCACGGTCGACCGGGACAGCGCCAGGTCCAGGAAGGTCTCGTCGGTGCGGCTCACCCTGCCACTGTAGGCGGCCCCACCGACACGAAGCCCGTCCCCGGGGCCTCCTGCGGCGTGCGGGTGGGGCGAGCGCTTACGGTGGACGCGTGATGCGCAGCGACCTGGCCCTGGCCGCCCTGGCGAGCGCCGCCGTGCCGGGCATGAAACCGGTGGCCGTCGCCGGGGTCGTCCGGACCGACGACCCCGATCACCAGCAGGCGGTGGTCGAGGATGCGACCGGCCGGCGGTGGCTGGTCCGCTCCCCCCTGACCCCTGTCGCGGGGGCCCGGCTGCGCAGGGGTGACGAGCTGGTGCGTCAGCTGTCCCGGCACGTCCCGTTCAAGGTGCCCGCCCCCGTCGGGTACGCCTCGGTCGGGCAGGACGGCCACGCCGTCGTCTACCCCCACGTCGAGGGGTTCCCGCTCGACCTCACCCACCTGCCCGCCGGGACCGGACTGGCCAGTGCCGTGGGCCGGACCGTGGCCGCCATCCACAACATCCCCCGCGGGGTGTTCGAGGAGCAGGACGTCCCGGTCTTCGACAGCGCCGGCTGCCGGCAGCGCCTCATCGCGGACGTCGACCGCGCTGCCGAGACCGGGAGGGTGCCCACCGGTCTGCTCGCCCGCTGGGAGGAGGCCTTCGACGCCGCCCCGCTCTGGCAGTTCGCGACGGTGCCCGTGCACGGGGCCTTCCGGGGGGCCACGGTCCTGGTGGCCTTCGGGGACGAGGACGCCGCGAGCGGCCGGGTGGTGGCCGTCACCGACTGGGAGGACGCGATGGTGGCCGATCCGGCGATCGACCTCGCGGAGCTCTACGCCAACGCCTCACCCGCTGCGTGGGAGTCGGTGCTGGACGCCTACGCCCTCGCGCGGGCGCAGCGCCCCGACGCCTACCTGCACGCCCGCGCCCGCCTGGTGGCCGAGACGAGCCGGCTCCGCGGGCTGGCTCGGGCGGTCACCGAGCAGGACGAGCACCTGAGCCGCCGGATCGTGGAGTCTCTCCGCCGGATGGACCGGCTCACGGAGGACGACGACTCCCTCGTGCCGGTGACCGCCCGCGGCGCCGGGAGCGTGCGAGGCGCGAGGCCCTCCGCCGGCCTGCCGGACGCCGGGGTGGTCGACGGGCCGGTCCCTCAGGGTGACGCGCCGGGCTCACCCTGCACGAAGGTGGGGAGCCCGGCTGGGCGGGTGACGGGCAGGCCGAGCAGGCTGATCGTGTCGGAGCCGCCGAGGACGAGGGGGTTGTCGAGGTTGGCGGGGGCGCCCCCGAGGGGACCGACCGTCCCGAGGTGGCGGTGGACGAGGACCGGACGGCCGAGGTGCCCGTGGTCGGTGCCCTGACCGACCTTCCGGACCGCCCGACCGGGATGACCGAGGACGCCGTCCCTGATCTCGGCGAGCCCGTGGAGGATGGCACGGGCACGACGTCGGCGGAGGTGGTCGACGACCCCTCGGACCCTGCGCAGTCCTCGGACCTCCCGCACCCCTCGGACCCTGCGCAGTCCCCGGACCTCGTGCACTCCCCGGACCTTTCCCCGTCCCCGGACCTCGCGGTGCCGGCAGAAGCGGAGGACCGACCTCACAGCGGCGATGGGGAGGACCGCCCGGCCGACGAGGCCGCGACGCAGCAGGTGTCCGGCGCGTCCGGCGACGACCTCGCCGGGGACCAGCAGGAGAGGCTCCAGGAGCTCTACGGCATGCCGACCCCGGAACCCGACGACCGCTGACCCGGCGCGGCCCGGGGCCGGGCTGCCCATGGTCCAGATCGGGCCGGCGACCAACCCCCACCCACCCGCGCGCCCGCTGACGCGTCCGGGCGTGCCCCGGACGCGTCAGCCCTCCTCGTCGTGGCCCCCGACGACCTCAGTCACCAGCGCCTCGAGCTCCTCGTCGTCCGGCAGGTCGGGTCGGACCGTCTGCCCGGTGCGCGCGTAGAAGAAGGCGGCGCGTACCAGGGCGGGATCGCGCCCGGTCAGCCGGGCGTAGGCGAGCCGGTAGACCGCCAGCTGCCAGGACCTGGTCCGTTGCTGCTGGGGAGTGCCCGGCGCACCCGTCTTCCAGTCGACCACGGTGACACCGCCGTCGGGGTCGGGGAAGACGGCGTCGATCCGCCCCCGCACGGTCCGCCCGGCGAGCGTCGTCTCGAGGGCGACCTCGACCTCGAGCGGGGTCCGGTCCGCCCACTCGCTGTCGAGGAAGGCCTGCTGCAGCCGCTCCATGTCCGCGGTGGCCTCCCACCCGTCGGCGCCGTCCACCTCGTGCAGGTCGACGAGGCTCGCGGAGGAGTAGTGGGCCTCGACCCAGGCGTGGAACGCCGTGCCGGTGCGGGCGTGCGGCGCCGGGGCGGAGGGCAGGGGACGGCGCAACCGTCGCCGGAAGGACACCGGGTCGGCCGCGAGCTCGACGAGCGCCGAGGTCGACAGGTGCTCCGGGATGTCAGGGTCCCGAGGGACCCGGCGTCGCTCCTCCCGCTCGGCGAGCAGGAGCTCGAGGGTCCGGTCCCAGGGATCGAGCGCGAGGGGCAGCGCGACCTGACCCTCCGGCGCCGCCACCCCCGACGTCAGGAGTGCCGCGGCCACACCGCGCACGGCCTCACGCCGGGCCCCCGGCTCCAGGGGCCAGTCCGCGCTCGCCGCGTCCGCAGCGCGCGGGTTGACGCACTGGTCGGGCTCGTCAGGGTCGGGCATCGGCACCCAGACGCCCTCGTCGACGGCTCCGGACCCGAGCGCCTCCAGGAGGAACCTCGACGTCACCCGGGGCCTGAGGCCCGTGGACCACACCGGGACGGTCAGCAGCACCCGGTCGCGGGCGCGGGTGAAGGCGACGTAGGCCAACCGGCGCTCCTCCTGCACCGAGAACCGCCCCCGTTCGAGAGCGACCTCCTCCAGCTCGCTGCGCAGCCGACGGGTGTCCGGCACGGTCCACCACGCCACGTCGGGACGTCCCAGACGGTCGCCGCGCAGCTCGGTGGGCAGCTTCCCCACCCCGGCCAGCCAGCCCCTCTCGGCCGGTTCGGGGACCTGCCACCCGCCCTCCACCGCCTTGGCCACCGCACGCACGGAGGGAAAGGTCCCCTCGGCGAGCCCCGGCACCGCGACGGCGTCCCACTCCAGGCCCTTGGCCGCGTGCACGGTGAGCACCTGGACGGCACCGCGGTCGACGTCGACGGCCGCGAGCTCGGGGACCTCGTGGGGGGCGTCCTCCAACCCGCGCTCGTGCTCCCGCGCCGCGTCCAGCCAGCTCAGGAAGCCGCCCAGCGTGGGACGGTCGGCGCCGGAGGAGAACCCGGCGGCGACCTCCGCCAGCGCGTCGAGGGGTGCCCGACCCCAGGCGGGGTGCAGGTCCGGGTCGGACGCGACCTCGATGTCGAGGCCGAGCATGCGCTCGGTCTCGACGACCAGGTCGGCGAGCGGAAGCCCGGTCAGGGACCGGACGCGGCGCACGACCCGGGCCAGCCAGGCCACCCGGTTTGCGACGACCGGGGACACGACCTGCCCCTCGCGACCGACCCAGCCACGGGGCGGGAGGTGGTCGAGCACCTCGGCCAGGACCGCGGCATGCTCGTGCTCGGTGGGGGTGCCGTCCCGCGGGTCCCGCGCCTGCTCACGGGCCCAGGCCCAGAGGGCGTCCACGTCGGCGGCGCCCAGCCGGCAGACGGGGCCGGTGAGCAACCGCATCACCTGGTCACCGCGGGTGGGCTCCTGGGCGACCCACATCACCGCCACGAGGTCGAGGATCTCCGGGGTGTCGAGCAGCCCCCCGAGGCCGACGACCTCCACGGGCAGGCCCCGCCTGCGCAACGCCTCCACGATCACCGGGAACTGCGCGCGGGCCCGGCACAGGACGGCGGCCGTCCGGACCCGAGGGTCCTGCCACTGGTGGTGCACCCACTCGGCGACGTGCTCGGCCTCCTCGCCGGTGTCGAGCAACCTCGCCGCCTCCACCGATCCCTGCCCGGCGTCCGGTCGGGGGCGCAGGGTGGACACCGGCACCAGCGTCGCCTCCCGCAGCGGTGCGGCCACGGCGTTGGCCGCCTCGAGGACCCGCTGAGTGTTGCGCCAGGAGGTGCTCAGCTGCAGCACCGGTGCGGTGGCGCCGTCGACGGCGAACTCCTGGGGGAACCTGGTGAGCGTGGTGGCGCTGGCACCGCGCCAGCCGTAGATGGACTGGTGCGGGTCCCCGACGGCCGTCACCGGCAGCGGGTGGCCGCCGAACAGCGACGTCAGCAGCACCATCTGAGCCTCGGAGGTGTCCTGGAACTCGTCCAGGAGCACCGCCCGGAAACGCGTGCGCTCCCCTGTCCCCACGTCCGGGACGTCGCGGGCCAGTCGGGCGGCGAGCGCCATCTGGTCGCCGAAGTCGAGGGCTCCGCGGGCGGCCTTGGCCTGCCGGTAGCGCTCGACGAGGGGGTAGACCAGGGTCTGGACCCGCAGGTCCTCCGCCGTCGCGGCCCCCACCTTCAACGGGCGCCCCTCGTGGGGAAGGTCCTCCAGGCGGTCAGCCAGGCGGGAGAGGTAGGCGACGGCCTCGGACGGCTCGACCAGGTGCTCCCCCAGCTCACCGGACAACGCCAGCACCGCCCTGACCACCGTGCTGGCGGCCGCCGTCATCCCTGGCATCTCCCCCTCGTAGGAGTGCACCACGTCGTGGGCGATCTGCCAGCAGGCCGCCTCGGAGAGCAGCACGGCGTCCGGCTCCACCCCGAGGCGCAGGCCGTGCTCGGCCACCAGCCGCCCGGCGTAGGCGTGGTAGGTCGAGATCGTCGGGAGGTCGAAGGCGTCGGAGCGGCCGGCGTCGCCCTCCTCGCGGCCTGCCGACACCACGCCCGCGTCCCGCAGCTGGCGCAGCTTGCCCGTCAACCGGGCCCCCAGCTCCAGCGCGGCCTTGCGGGTGAAGGTCAGCCCGAGCACGTCCTGCGGCTCGACGAAGCCGTTGGCCACCAGCCAGATCACCCGTGCGGCCATCGTCTCGGTCTTGCCCGAACCGGCCCCCGCCACGACGACGGCTGGCATCGGCGCGGCCTCGATGACGAGTCGTTGCTCCTCGGTGGGGGTGGGGGTGCCCAGGAGCGCCGACAGCTCGACCGCGGAGTGACGGGGCTCTGGCCACCGCGCCGGCACGGCGCTCACCGCTGGCCCCCCTCGGCGGCGACGGGGCAGCTGAACCGCGCGGGACAGGTGCGGCACGACCGCCCCATGTCCCGCGCGACGAACCGGCCCGCCCCCATACCCGCGCCGGCCTCCAGCAGCACGGTGCGGGCCCACGCGGGGTCCGGCGCCTCGGCGAGCGGCGCCTGGGCCTGCACGACCGACCCCCTCCCCCCGAGCTGGGCCAGGAGCGCGCCCCCGCTGCCGGCGGCCCCGAAGGCCCCCGCCTCCACGGCCACCTGGTAGGCCGCCAGCTGCGGGTGGTCCCGCACCTCGTCCGCGGACGGCTTGGTCTTACCGGTCTTCAGGTCGACCACGACCAGTCGGCCGTCGCCGTCCCGCTCCAGCCGGTCGACGGTGCCGACGAGGCGGACGCCGTGCCCGTGCTCGGGCGTCTCCGGGGGGACCGACACCGCCAGGTCGAGCTCGGTCCCGACGAGCTCCCGACCCTCGAGCCGGGCCTGCTCGCTGTAGGCGACGTAGCGGGTCAGCATCTCCTGCGCGCGGCGCCGCTCCCCGTCGGCGACCCACCCCGCGGGCAGCCCGAGGTCCGGCCAGCGCAGGTCCAGCTGGGCGGTCAGCTCGGCCAGCGAGGCCGAGGGGTGGTCGGCGACGATGTCGTGCACCAGGGTGCCGAGCTCGGCCGCCCCCGCTCCTCCGCCCGGATCGGCTCCGCGCGAGGTGAGGAACCACCGGAGCGGGCACTCGAGGAACGTCTGCACCCGGGACGGCGAGACCCGGACCGGCCGGTCGGCGGTGACCGGTCGGTCGGAGGAGACCTCGCGGGCGTCCCACCAGGACGACGGGTCGGCGCCGGGCACCTCCTCCTGGGCGAGCCGCCGCAGGAGCTGGACCGCACGGTCCCGTGCGGGCCGGTCCCCCGCCCGGTGCGCACCCACGGCGGCACGCCGCAGCTCGCCCACGAGACCGCGCAGCGTCAGCGGGGGCTCGGCGTCGGCCGGTGGACGGTCGCGGAAGCCGGGGTCCACCAGGTCCAGCACGGCGGAGGGTTGCTCGTCGGTGCTGGAGACGGCCGTCACCAGCAGCCGGTCGCGGGCCCTGGTGACCGCGACGTGGAACTGGCGCAGCTCGTCGTCGCGCACCTGGGCCTGTGCGGCGCGCCAGGCCTCGGGCCCACCCACCGCGCGCCCCTGGCAGGCGGCCACCAGCGCCTCCGCCCCGAGGAGGGTGTCCCGCAGCCGCAGGTCCGGCCACACGCCGTCCTGCACACCGACGACGGCGACGCGCTCCCACCGACGGCCGGCGGCGGCGGCGGCGTGAGCACCTCGACGGCCTCCTGCGCCCGTGCCCCGACCACGAGGGTGTCGGCCGCGATCTCCTCGCTGCGGACGTGCTCCAGGAAGCTCGGGGGCGGGCGCCGGGCAGGCGCTCGACGAAGGACTCGGCCGCCCCGAAGAGGACCAGGACGGCGTCCAGGTCCCGGTCCGCCCGGCCGCCCACCGCTCCCCCGGCCCAGGCCTGGTCCGACCACTCCTGGGCCAGGCCGCTGGCGTCCCACAGCGCCCACAGGATCTCCTCGGCGGACCCGCGAGTCCCGGCCGTGCCCTCGTGGGCCGTCAAGCCGGCGTCGAGGACGCGACCGACACGGACCAGGGGCGCCAGGTCGACGGGGACGTCGGCGGGGGACGCCAGACGCAGGCCCGGGTCGGTCACCGCCCCGGCGAGCAGCTCGTCGGCACCACGTGCACCGCCCCGGCCAAGCTCCTCCACCCGCAGCCGCCGCCGCAGACGTCGCAGGCCGACGGGGTCGACCCCGCCCAGGGGCCCGGTCAGCAGCTCGACCGCCTCGGCGGGGGTGAGGACCCACCCGGGACCGTCGACCGGGCGCGTCACCACGTCGAAGGCCAGCAGCAACGGCACGACGGCCGGGTCCTGGCCCAGCACGACCCCGGCGCGGTCGACGTGCACCGGCACCCCGCCCATCGCCAGCGCACGGCGCACGAGGTCCTGCTGCCGACCGCTGCGGGCGATCACCGCCAGCTCCCCCCAGGGGATCCCGTCCAGGAGGTGGGACCGCCGCAGCCACCCGGCGACCAGGCTCGTCTCCTGGGCAGCGCTGCGCGCGAGCGCCACCGAGGCCCGGCCACCCGGACCGGCCGCCACCGCCGTGCGGTGCGCCTGGGAGCCCGCCACCCCGATCCTCGAGGCGACGGTGGCCGACACGCCGGAGACCTCGACGCTGGTGCCGTGCCGGTGCCCCAGCACCACGGTCCCCCCTTCCGGCTCTTCCGTCAGGTGGGCGGTCTCGGCCCGCCTCCAGCTGCGGGCGAGGTCGACGAAGAGGTCGGGCACCGCTCCGCGGAAGCCCTGGACGGTGCCGTCCGGGTCGCCCAGCAGCACGGCTGGACATCCCGGTGGCCGGGCCGCGTCGAGCAGACGGGCCGCCGAGGCGGTGAGCTCGTGCGCGTCGTCCATGACGACCAGGCGCACCCTGCGGTGCACCTGCGCCCGCAGCGCGTCGTCGTCCTCGAGGGCGTCGGCCGCAGCGGTGCAGATCCAGGCGGGGTCGTAGCTGCCCGGATCGGACAGGGCGGTCACCTGGTCGTACTCCTCCAGGACGTCGGCCGCGCAGGCCCACTCGGGGCGTTCGTGCCGGGCGGCGAGGCCGCGCAGGTCGTCCGGCTCCAGACCCCGCTCGACGGCGCGCATGAGGAGGTCCCGCAGCTGGGCGCGGAAACCCCGGGTGGCGCGCGCAGGGGTGAGGTGCTCGGGCCAGGCGGGGCCGGTGCCGTTCTCCTCGTGCCCGGCGAGGAGCTCGCGGAGCACGGCGTCCTGCTCCGCCCCCGAGATGAGGCGCGGCATCGGCTCCCCGTCGCGGGAGGCCGCCAGACGCAGCACCGCGAAGGCTAGGGAGGCGGGGGTCCGGGCCAGCGGCTCGGTGTGCGTGTGCCCGAGGCCGGCCCCGATGCTGACGCGCAGCCGGGCTGCGGCCGTCCGCGTGGGTGCCAGGACCAGGCAGGCGTCCGGCGGCACGCCGTCGGCGATCCGGGACCTCACCAGCCGCACCGCCGTCCGCGTCTTGCCCGTCCCCGGGGCCCCGAGCACCAGGAGGGCGCCCCCACCGTGCCCGAGCACGGCACGCTGGGCGGGGTCCGGGGCGCCGTCCACGGACCCGTGGTGCGGGAGAGGCTGCATACGCCCATCACATCATCCGACGGCGACACACCCGCCGGCACCGACCCGCAGCCCTAGGATGAGGACGCTCGTCCACCGAGGAGGTCCGGTCACCCTGTCCGCCCCGTCAGGTCCCCCCACCCGGCTGCCCCGCGCGCAGCGCCGGGTCCTGCTGATCGACGCCGCCCGGGCCGCCTTCACCGAGGGCGGCTACCACGCGACGGCGATGGACGACATCGCCGAACGCGCCGGGGTGAGCAAGCCCGTGCTCTACCAACACTTCGACAGCAAGCTCGACCTCTACCTGGCCATCACCCGGGACGTCGCGGGCGAGATCGTCAGCACGGTCGAGAGCGCTCTGGCCTCCACCGACGACAACGCCGCCCGGATCGTGGCGTGTCTCACCAGCTTCTTCTCCTCCATCGACCAGCCCGGTTCCGGCTACCCCCTGCTCCTGCGCTCGGACCTGATCCACGAGCCCACGGTGGCCGAGCTGCTGGACGACACCCGGCGCGCCTGCGGCGAGGCGATCGGACGGGTGCTGGCGGCCGACACCGACCTGAGCTGGCAGGAGTGCGTGCTCGTCGGCACCACGGTGGCCGGCCTGGCCCAGACCGCGGCGCAGCACTGGTTCGACCACCAGGACGAGCTCACGCGTGAGCACGCCATCGAGCTCACGACCCGGCTGGTATGGCGCGGGCTGGGGGGCGTGCCCGCGAGGGGCGGAGCGGCCGCGGGCTAGGCTGTGGTCCTTCCCCCCGGGCGCTCCGCCCGGAACCACGTCAATCTGCAGGAGGTAACCCGTGGAGGTCCGCATCGGCATCCGGGACGTCGCCCGAGAGGTGGCCTTCGAGTCCGCCCAGACCCCCTCGCAGGTCCGCTCGGCCGTGGCCGACGCCCTCGCGTCGGGCACGGCGATGCTCGAGCTCGAGGACGACAAGGGTCGTACCGTGCTGGTCCCCACCTCCGCGCTCGGCTACATCGAGATCGGCGCCCAGGAGAAGGGACGCGTCGGCTTCGGCTCGCACTGACGACACCGGCAGGAGCCTGCCCGCAGCCCCGGACACGCCGTTGCAGGCCGTCCTGGTTGGCGTCCGGGCCCCCGTGCGACTAGCGTGACAGGTGTTGTACGAGGGTGCCCGGACGTTCTGGACGGGTGCCGGGCGGAGGGGTGTCCCTCCGTCACCACATACGTGAAAGGTCACGCACATGCTCTGGACCATCATTGTCGCCCTCATCGTGGGCTGCATCGTCGGCCCCCTGGCTCGCCTGATCCTCCCCGGCGACCAGAACCTCTCGATCCCGATGACCATCCTGCTGGGTGCCGTCGGATCCCTGGTCGGCGCCTGGGTCGGTAGCGAGTTCCTCGGCACCTCCGGCGACCAGTTCAGCTTCTGGGGTCTGATCCTCGGCACGATCTTCGCGATCGTCGCCGTGGCGGCCTACATCGCGATCACCCGCCGTGGCGGGAACCGCGCAGTCACCCGCTGACCGAGTCCCACCCTCACGTGCCGACGGCGCGTCCTCCTCGGAGGGCGCGCCGTCGCTCGTTCCCGGCGGGCCCGTCGGGCCCTCGGGTACGCTGGAGGGGTTCACCGGTGCCCGGTCGGCCGTCTGCCACGTCTGGCAGCGGTTGCTGAGGGTCGGGCGTGTCGCCCGACCCACCCCCAGGAAGTCCCCGATCGGCCCGGACCGTCGCCGAGCCACGTGTCCCGGCGTCGTCCCACGATCGAGGAAGTTCCCCCATGCACGAGACCCGTTCCTTCGCCGACTTCGGCCTGCACCCCGACCTCGTCGCCGCCCTGGCGGACGGCGGCATCACCCACCCGTTCCCCATCCAGTCGATGACCCTTCCGGTCGCCATGTCCCGCACGACATCATCGGCCAGGCCAAGACGGGGACCGGCAAGACCCTCGGCTTCGGGCTGCCGCTGCTGCACAACGTCGTCGCCCCCTCGGACGAGGGGTATGCCGCGCTGGAGCGCCCGGGCGCCCCGCAGGCCCTCGTCGTCGCCCCCACCCGTGAGCTGGCCGTCCAGGTCGCCGGCGACCTCGCCAAGGCCGGCGCCCGGCGCGGGATCCGGGTGCTGACGGTCTACGGCGGGCGGGCCTACGAGCCCCAGATCGAGGCGCTGGAGCGAGGCGTGGAGGTCGTCGTGGGGACCCCGGCCGGTTGATCGACCTGGCCGGCCGCGGCCACCTGACCCTGGCCCACGCCCGGACCGTCGTCCTCGACGAGGCCGACGAGATGCTGGACCGGGCTTCCTGCCGGACGTCGAGAAGCTGCTCTCGCTCACCCCCGCGGGCCGTCACACCATGCTCTTCTCCGCCACCATGCCGGGCGCGGTGGTCGCGATGGCCCGCTCCTACATGATGCAGCCGACCCACATCCGGGCGATGAGCGAGGACGGCGACGACCGCCAGACCGTGGCCGCCGTCGAGCAGTTCGCCTACCGGGCGCACGCCATGGACAAGGTCGAGATGCTCGCCCGGATGCTCCAGGCGGAGGGTCGGGGGCTCACCATCGTCTTCACGCGGACCAAGCGCACCGCGGCCAAGGTCGCCGACGAGCTCTCCGACCGCGGTTTCGCCGCGGCCGCGATCCACGGCGACCTGGGTCAGGGCGCCCGCGAGCAGGCCCTGCGGGCCTTCCGCTCCGGCAAGGTGGACGTGCTGGTCGCCACCGACGTGGCCGCCCGCGGCATCGACGTCGAGGACGTCACCCACGTCATCAACTACCAGTGCCCCGAGGACGAGAAGACCTACCTGCACCGCATCGGCCGCACCGGTCGGGCCGGCCACGGGCGTGGCCGTGACCTTCGTGGACTGGGACGACCTGCACCGCTGGGCGATGATCAACAAGGCGCTCGACCTGGGCTACCCGGAGCCGGAGGAGACCTACTCCTCCAGCCCCCACTTCTTCGAGCAGCTGGGGATCCCGGAGGGCACCCGCGGCACGCTGCCGAAGTCGGCCCGCACCCGGGAGGGGCTCTCCGGGGAGACGCTCGAGGACCTCGGTGACCCGGCGGACCGGCGGTCCGCCGGCGGGCGGGGCGGATCGGGTCGGGGCCGCTCAGGTGGTGGCCGGGACCGCCAGGGCCGGTCCGGTGGCCGGGACCGTTCGGGCGGGTCCGACGGCCGGGGGCGCCAGGGCGGCGCCGCCGAGCCCCGTCGGGAGGGCAGCTCCGAGCAGGGTGCCGACGCGCGCCCCCGCCGCCGGCGGCGCACCACCCGCACCGGTCAGGGAGAGGCTCCCAGCAGCCGGTGACCGCTCGCGTGCCGGAGCAGCTGCTCCAGCACGGCGGGCGGGGTGGTGAACTCCCCCAGCCGGTTGGGCTTGCCGGACCCGTGGTAGTCGCTGGACCCGGTCGCCAGGAGCCCGAGCCGTCGGGCCAGGGCGTCCGCGCGGTCCCGCGCCGCCCGGTCGTGGTCGCGGTGGTCCACCTCCAGGCCCACCATCCCGGCCTCGGCCATCTGCGCGACGACGTCCTCGCCCACCACCAGCCCCCGGCCGCTCGCGAACGGGTGGGCCAGGACGGCGGCCCCGCCCGCGGCCACGACCAGCTCCACCGCCTGCACCGGGTCCGGGGCGTGGTGGGTGACGTAGTAGGGGCCGGAGCTGGACAGGGCGTCCGCGAAGGCCTCCTCGCGCGAGCGGTAGCGCCCGCGTGCGACGAGCACGTCCGCGACGTGGGGTCGCCCCAGCGTGGCCTCGTCCCCCGCGCCGGCGACCACCTCCTCATAGGACACCGGGAAGCCGTCCGCCTCGAGCAGCTCGACCATCCGCGCGATCCGGGTGACCCGGCTGAGCCGGACCCGCTCCAGCTCCTCCCCCAGGGCGCGGTCCCCGGGGTCGGGCAGGTAGGCCAGCAGGTGCACGGAGGCGCGCCGCCAGCTGCACGAGACCTCGATGCCGGGGACGACCGTGATCCCGGACTCCTGCCCGGCGGTGTCCGCCTCCGCCCACCCGGTGACCACGTCGTGGTCGGTCAGGGCGACCACGTCCAGACCGGCGCGTGCCGCCTCCTGCACCACCACCGCCGGGCTCTCGCTGCCGTCGCAACCAGGAGTGGGTGTGCAGGTCGATCCGGGCGTGGGGCGGCAGCGACGGCATACGGACACCGTATGCGGTGCTTTCACGCGTCATACTGGGGGTTGCCCTGCGGCGCCCCGGTGCGTCGCGCACCCCACCCGAGGAGCACCATGACCTCCACCCGTCGAACCCTGCGCACCCTGGGGGCGACCGCCCTGCTGGCCGCCGTCGTGCTGACGGGGTGCGCGAACGAGGAGCCGTTGGACAGCGCTCCCCCGAGCACCCCGGTCTCCCCCACCGTCCCCGACGACGAGGCACGCACGACGACCCCTGACGCGGTGTCCGTCACCTCGCCCGCCCCGGACGAGCAGGAGGCCACCAGCGCGCCCGAGGAGGCGAGCCAGACCTCCGAGGCTCCCCGCGTGGAGACGGTCGAGGCCTCGGACGGCACCTTCGAGGTGGAGATCCCGGAGGGCTGGGAACAGGCGCTCGACCTGGCCCGGCAGAACGTCGCGGAGGAGCAGCGCGAGGCGATCGTGCTGGCCGCCAAGGACCGCGAGCGGCGCGACGAGTTCTTCACCAACGTGGTGGTCACGCGCGAGGAGTACGTCGGCAGCCTCACCTCCGCCGTGGAGGACACCGCCGAGCAGCTGGCCGGCGAGGACGGGGAGTACGAGCTCCTGGACCCGGTGGAGGTGGACGGGAACCAGGCACCGGGCTACACGGTGGTCCGGGAGGTCAACGACACGACCATCCACCAGACCCAGCGCTGGATCTCCCACGACGGGACCCTCTACTCGGTGACCCTGTCGGTGGTCGACAGCCAGGTCGGGGACACCGCAGACCTCCTGGACGAGATGCTCTCCACCTGGCGCTGGCTGGACTGACCCGGCGGCACGGACCGGATCCTCACCCGGCCACCAGGTTGCCCCCGGACCGTCGGCGGGCCCGCTGCCCCGCGAGGTCCAGCCCCATCCGGCGACGGGCGAAGAAGCTCCCGATCGCCAGTCCGGCGGCCAGGGCGATGCCCGTCGAGACGGCACCGACGAAGTAGACGACCGCCTGGGGCACGGTGGCGGCCGTGTTCTGCATGATCTGGTAGAGGGCGCGGTAGACGGCGAGCCCGGGCAGCAGGGCCACGATGCTCGCCGTGGCCACCGCCGACTCCGGGACCCGCAGCCGCCGGTAGGCGGCGTAGGCCAGGGCCCCGACCAGGGCGGCGGCCGCCGCGACGGCTCCCGGGGAGGACAGACCCAGCTGCAGCCCGACCTCGAAGAGGAGCCACGCCAGGGCCGAGGTGATCATGCTGACGACCGTGGTCCGCAGCCCGGAGTAGGTGGACAGGCAGAAACCGAGGGCGATGAGGACCGCCCCCACGGTGCTGACGAGGGGGGACCCACCCAGCGCCACCACGGCGCTGGCCTGCATGGGGACCCCGAAGGCGTTGCCGATGCCGATGACGACGGCGACGCCCACGGCGATGCCCAGGGTCATGAGCACGACCTCCAGCCCCCGGGCCCCCGCCGTGACGTAGTACCCGTCCAGCGCGTCCTGGGCGGCACCCAGGACGCCCAGCCCGGCGAGCAGCACGACGATCCCCGAGATGACCACGACCGAGGGCACGAAGTCGCCCTCGACCGCGAAGAGCACCAGCGCCAGGGTGGCCGGGATGGCCGCGCTGGCGGCCTGGGTGAAGAACGCGGCGACCCCGAGCCCGTAGAGAAGGCGCTGCACCCGGTCCACGGTGGCCGCCGACAGCGCGGCCACCAGGCACATGACCGGGCCGGCGCCGAAGAGCAGCACCACGCCCACCGACATGACGGCCGAGCCCAGGGTGACCACCCAGCGCCGGTAGGGGTGCGGCGAGGCCAGGACGGCCAGCAGGCGCTCCCGGGCGGTGAGGACGTCCAGCGTCGCGCCTCCGGCCCCGGCGGAGCCGACGATGTCGTCGATGAGCTTCTGGACGCCCTCCAGCCGGGTGTAGTCGGGGGACCGGGTCGGGATGACCCGCATGACCGTGAGCGAGTCCTCCTCCAGCCCGCGGTGGATGGAGACCGAGATGGAGGTGTAGGTGACGTCGACGTGGACCGAGCCGATCCCGTAGGCACCAGCGAGCCGCAGCACGGTCGCGACGCTGTCGGCGGCCGAGGCGCCGGTGGAGAGCATCGCCTCGCCGACCCGCAGGGCGAGGTCGATGACGGCGCGGGCATGCTGCTGGGAGACGTCGACGTCCCCCTCCGAGCGCACGCCGAGGGCCACCGTGGGCGGTGAGTCGGTGCGGACCACGTGGATGGCCGCGTCCCGCAGGTGCCGCCCGAGACCGGAGGCCGGAGCGAGCTGCCGACGGGAGATGCGCTGGGGGCCGGTGACCTCGCTGCGCGGAGGCGTCCGGGGTGGGTGCTCGGTCATCCCCACCAGGGTAGGGCGAAACCTGGGCGGCCGGTCCCAGGTGTCCGTGATCGGGGTGCGGGGGCCGGCGCGGCACCGCCTACCATGGGCCGGATGAGCGAGAAGCAGCACAAGGCCGAGCACCGCAGCCGACCCGCCGGAGCCGCCTTCATGGCCTTCATGCGCGAGGACTGGGCCCCCCGCGACCCGGCGTTGCCCGAGCTCACGGAGGCGGCCCGGTATGCCGCAGCCCGGCGGGAGGCGCTCTCCGCCGCCTTCCCCGGCGAGCGTCTGGTGG
The DNA here is from genome assembly GCF_004526345.1 of Ornithinimicrobium flavum. Lineage (NCBI taxonomy): Bacteria > Bacillati > Actinomycetota > Actinomycetes > Micrococcales > Ornithinimicrobiaceae > Ornithinimicrobium > Ornithinimicrobium flavum. Next base: position 2,706,492 of record NZ_CP038213.1, read on the forward strand.
TGCCGGCCGGTGGCCTGAAGATCCGTTCCAACGACACCGACTACGTCTTCCGTCCCCACAGCGCGTTCGCCCACCTGACGGGACTGGGTGCCGACCGGGAGCCGGACGCCGTGCTGGTCCTCGAGCCGGCGCAGGAGGGCCCGGGCCACGAGTCCGTCCTGTACTTCCTGCCCCTCGCCGACCGCGACAGCGAGGAGTTCTTCGCCGACTCCCGGGTGGGTGAGTTCTGGGTCGGCACCCGTCCCACCCTGGCCTCCGCCGCGGCCGAGCTGGGGGTGAGCACGCGTCACCTGTCCGAGCTGGAGGGGGCCCTGGCCAAGGACGTCGGACCGGGCGGGCTGTCGCTGCGGGTCGTGCGCGACGCGGACCGGGAGACCACCCAGCTCGTGGACCGTGTGCGCGAGCAGGGCGGTCTCACCGGGCAGGAGGCGGTGCGGACCGCCGAGGAGCAGGACCTGGCCCTGGCCCGCACCCTGTCCACCAGCCGGTTGGTCAAGGACGAGTGGGAGGTGCGTCAGATGGAGGAGGCGGTCGCGGCGACCGCCACCGCCTTCGACGCCGTCGTCGAGCAGCTCCCCGAGGCGGTCCGCCGCGGTCGCGGCGAGCGCTGGGTCGAGGGGGTCTTCGGGCTCCACGCCCGCCACGCCGGCAACGGCGTCGGCTACGACTCGATCTGCGCCTCCGGCGAGCACGCGACGACGCTGCACTGGATCCGCAACACGGGTGAGATCCGGGAGGGCGAGCTGCTGCTGCTCGACGCCGGCGTCGAGACCGACTCGCTCTACACGGCCGACGTGACCCGGACGATCCCCGTCTCCGGGACCTTCTCCCCCGCCCAGCGGCGGGTCTACGACGTCGTGCTCGAGGCCCAGGAGGCCGGGATCGCGGCGGCCCGGCCGGGTCAGCGGTTCAAGGACATCCACGCCGCCGCGATCGAGGTCATCGCCCGTCGCCTGCTGGAGTGGGGCCTGCTGCCCGAGGGGGTCACGCTCGAGCAGACCCTGGACGCGGAGGAGGGGCAGTTCCACCGCCGTGGATGGTGCACGGCACGAGCCACCACCTCGCATCGACGTCCACGACTGCGCCCTGGCCCTGCGGGAGGACTACCTCGACGCGGAGCTGCGCGAGGGGATGGTCCTGACGGTCGAGCCGGGCCTGTACTTCAAGTCCGACGACCTCCGCGTCCCCGAGGAGCTGCGCGGGATCGGCGTGAGGATCGAGGACGACGTCGTCATCACGGCCGACGGCGCGCGCAACCTCTCGGACATGCTGCCGCGGACCGCCGACGACGTGGGGCGTGGGTCCGCGCCGCCGGGCGCCGGGGCTGACCCCGCTCCTCAGCGCTGGTCGAGCAGCTCTCGCGCCTGCTCCGCGTACTTGTGCTCGGTGAGCACCTCGAACCGGGTCGCCACCACCTGCCGCACCGAGGTGAAGTCGCGCCGGCCCCGGGTGAAGGCATACCCGATGAGCGCCCAGACCAGGCCGAAGAAGGCGCCGAACAGCGAGGACCAGAGCACCGTCATGAGGGCGTCGCTCGGCCGGGCGAAGAGGGCGAAGACCAGGCCCACGAACAGACCGAGCCACACGCCCGACAGCGCCCCGCCCAGGGCCGCACGGCCCGTGGTCAAGCGACCGGTGACCCGCTCCAGCGCCTTGAGCTCGGTCCCCACGATGAGGCAGTGCTCCACGGGGAACTGGCGGTCCGACAGGTGGTCGACGGCCGCCTGGGCATCCTCGTACCGGTCGAAGACGCCCAGGCTCATGGGGTAGTCGAGGGTGAGGGAGGGACCGAACGGCCCGCGGCGAGAGGCAGGTTGGCTCACGCGCCCCATTGTGCCAGCCGGCCCCCGGGCCGCGACCTCACGCGCCCCGCTGCAGCAAGAGACCCCCGGGCCGGATCGGCGCGGGGGTCTGAGGCGGTGCTGCGTCGGGTCAGCGACGCAGGAAACGACGGCGTGCGCGCACGGGGCGCTTCGCGACGTCCTCGGCGAGGGTGTGGCGGAAGGCACGTCCGGCGGAGGGGACGTAGACGATCGTGGGGCCCATGGTGGTGGGGTGGTCCTTTCTGGCCTGGGTGGAAACGGGGCCCGCGGCCTTGCGGGGTGAAGATAGATGACTCTTCACCTTCATGATACGCCCTGGTGACGCCCGGTATTCCCCCGGGGCGGCACGGCGGGGCGGAGCCGGTCGCGGCCCTCGCTATCCTGCCGGGGTGAGCTCCCGCCGTGTCTTCGTCGCTCGCCTCAACGGGCTGAGCGTCTTCGACCCCCTCGGTGACGAGGTGGGGCGGGTCCGCGACGTGGTCGTCACCCTCTCCGCACGCACCGGAGGGCCCGGCGCGGGCCCCCGGTCATCGGGATCGTCGTGGAGGTGCCCGGTCGACGCCGCGTCTTCGTCCCGATCACCCGGGTGACCTCCATCGACGCCGGACAGGTGATCACCACGGGTCTGGTCAACATGCGCCGCTTCGAGCAGCGTCCCGGAGAGACGCTGGTCGTCGGCGAGCTCTTCGACCGGCAGGTCTCGGTGCGCGACGGTGAGGACGGCTTCCTCGCCGTCGTGGAGGACGTCGCCATGGAGCTGCAGCGCAGCGGCGACTGGCGGCTCAGCAGCGTCTTCGTGCGCAAGGGCCGGGACGGTGCCCCGCCGCGCCGGCAGGCCCTCCTGGGGCGTCGCCGCGGCGAGACCGTCCTGGTCGACGTCCACGACGTGCAGGGCCTCCACGAGGCCGGGCCGGCGCAGGCGGCGACCGCCCTGCTCGAGGCCTACGAGAACCTCAAGCCCCAGGACCTGGCGGAGGCGATCCAGGACCTGTCCCCCAAGCGGCGCTCCGAGGTGGCCGACGCCCTCGACGACGAGACGCTGGCCGACGTCCTGGAGGAGCTGCCCGACGACGACCGGCTCGGGATCCTCACCCGGCTCCCCTCCGAGCGCGCCGCCGACATCCTGGAGGCGATGCAGCCCGACGACGCCACCGACCTCATCTCGGACCTGCCCGAGGAGGCGCAGGAGCGGCTCCTGCAGCTCATGGAGCCGGACGAGGCCGCCGACATCCGCCGGCTCCTCACCTACGACGAGGACACCGCCGGCGGCCTGATGACGACCGAGCCGGTGATCCTCGGCCCGGAGGCCAGCATCGCCGAGGCGCTGGCCATGGTCCGCCGGGAGGAGCTGCACCCCGCGACCGCCTCCATGGTCTACGTCACCCGGCCTCCGCACGAGACCCCGACCGGTCGCCTGCTCGGCAGCGTCCACCTCCAGCGGCTGCTGCGCGAGCCCCCCCACCAGCCGCTGGGCTCCGTCCTGGACGCCGACGTCGACCCCGTCCGCCCGCAGGCCCTGCTCGGCGAGGTCACCCGGGCCCTGGCCACCTACAACCTGGTCGCGCTCCCGGTCACCGACGAGGCCGGCCGGCTCCTGGGGGCCGTCACGGTGGACGACGTCCTGGACCACATCCTCCCGGACGACTGGCGCGAGGAGCGGGGACGCGAGGGAGAGGCCACCCATGTCTGAGCACGCAGGACCGGCCCGTCGGCGCGGGGCGCGCCGCACCGACCCGCCGGCCGGGCAGCAGGGCCTGGACCAGCCGATGGCCAAGCGCACCCGGCTGATGCCCCAGACGAGGATGGACCCGGAGAGCTTCGGCGCCTTCGCCGAGCGCTTCGCCCGGTTCATGGGCACCGCACGCTTCCTGGTCTGGATGACGGTGTTCGTGCTGGTGTGGATCCTCTGGAACGCCCTGACGACCGACGCCCTCGCCTTCGACCCCTTCCCCTACATCTTCCTGACGCTCATGCTGAGCCTGCAGGCCTCCTACGCCGCGCCGCTCATCCTGCTCGCGACCAACCGGCAGGACGACCGCGACAAGGTCCAGATGGAGCAGGACCGGGCCCGCGACGAGCAGAACCTCGCCGACACCGAGTTCCTCACCCGGGAGGTGGCAGCCCTGAGGATCGCGATGCGCGAGGTCGCCACCCGTGACTTCCTGCGCTCCGAGCTGCGGGACCTGCTGCAGGAGCTGGAGGAGCGGGACGGACGGGAGCCCGCGCAGCGGGAGCGCCCGGGCGAGGGCGGCCCGCGCACCCCGTAGGTCTCGCGTCCCGCCGACCCGGTCAGCCGGGGGCGGGCGAAGCACCCGCCGGGCCGACCTACGATGGACCTCATGCCCGCCCCCAGCACCGAGTCCCTGCACGCTGCCCTCGCCACCGTCAACGACCCGGAAATCCGCAAGCCGATCACCGAGCTCGGGATGGTCGAGGCCGTCGACACGACGCAGGACGGACACGTCCAGGTGACGGTCCTGCTCACGGTCGCCGGCTGTCCCATGAAGGACACCATCACCCGCGACGTCACGGCGGCCGTCTCGGGCGTCCCCGGGGTGACGGGGGTCGACGTCCGGCTCGGCGTGATGAGCGACGAGCAGCGAGGCGCCCTGCGCAACCAGCTGCGCGGGGGCCAGGCCGAGCGCGAGATCCCCTTCGCGCGGCCGGACTCCCTGACCACGGTGTATGCCGTGGCCTCCGGCAAGGGCGGTGTCGGCAAGTCCTCGGTCACCGTCAACCTCGCGGTGGCGCTCGCCGAGGAGGGCCTGCGGGTCGGCGTCGTGGACGCGGACATCTACGGCTTCTCCGTCCCGCGGATGCTCGGGGTGACCCAGCCCCCGACCCAGGTCGACGACATGATCCTGCCGCCGATCGCCGAGCCGAGCGGGGTGAAGGTCATCTCCATCGGGATGTTCGTCCCCGGCAACCAGCCGGTCGTCTGGCGGGGCCCCATGCTGCACCGGGCCATCCAGCAGTTCCTCGGGGACGTCTACTGGGGTGACCTGGACGTGCTGCTGCTGGACCTGCCGCCCGGCACGGGCGACATCGCGATCAGCGTCGCCCAGCTGCTCCCCAGCAGCGAGCTGATCGTCGTGACCACGCCCCAGCAGGCCGCGGCCGAGGTGGCCGAGCGGGCCGGGTCGATCGCGCTGCAGACCCATCAGCGGATCGCCGGGGTCATCGAGAACATGTCCTGGCTGGAGCTGCCGGACGGCAGCCGGCAGGAGCTCTTCGGCGCCGGCGGCGGTCAGACCGTTGTCGACTCCCTGTCGCGGGCGACCGGCGCCCCCGTGACCCTGCTGGGTCAGGTGCCGCTGGACATGCAGCTGCGCGAGGGGGGCGACACCGGCCGTCCCGTGGTCGTGGCCGCACCAGACTCCCCCGCGGCGACGGCGTTGCGAGGGGTCGCCCGTCAGCTCGCGCGGCGCGGCCGCGGCCTGGCCGGACGCAAGCTCGGCATCACCCCTACCCTGCAGCGCTGACCGGTCAGGTGGCGTCGACGTCGAAGGGCGTCGGCAGGTCGGGGTCGTGCCAGCGCACCCGGCTGCCCACCGGCCCCCGGTCCACCCGACCGCCGCGGGCGTCCTGCCGGGCGGCCGGGCCACCTGCCCCTCCGCCCGGCGAGGACGAGGTGGAGGAGGGTGGCGTCGCGAGGGCCTCCCGCACGATCCGGCGCGGGTCGTACTGCCGCGGGTCGAGCTGACGCCAGTCGACGTCCTCGAAGCCCGGGCCGAGCTCCTCCTTGATCTGCCCCTTGGCGCCCTCGGCGAGGTCCCGGAGCCAGCGCACGCCGTGCGCCAGCCGGGCGGCGTACTCGGGCAACCTCGAGGGACCGAGGATGACGACCGCGGCGAGGACGAGTAGGACGATCTCCCACCCGTGCAGCGTCCCGATCATCCTGCTCCTGTCGGCCCGGTCGACCCGTGGCGGGCCGTTCGGGCCCAGCCTACCTAGTCGCCGGACCCGGCCAGGGTGATGCTCACCGTGCGCTCCGCGCCGGAACGATCGCGCAGGACCATCTCCACGGTGTCCCCGACGGCGTAGGACCGCAGGACGACGAGCAGCTGCCTCGAGTCGCGGATCCGGGTGTCGTCGACGGACACGATGACGTCGCCCGGCCGCACCCCGGCCTGCTCCGCGGGCCCGCCCGGGATGACCGGCGAGGCGCCGTTGCGGGCGTCCGTCAGGACGCGGGCGCCGTCCCCGGTGTACTCGAGGTCGATGTGCACCCCCATGACGGGGTGCTGGCTCGCGCCGGTCTCGATGAGCTGGGTCGCCGTGCGCTCGGCCTGCTCCGCCGGGATCGCGAACCCCAGGCCGATGCTCCCCGCCGGCCCCCCGAAGGTGCCCGAGGGCAGCTGGGCGATGGCGGAGTTGACCCCCACCACCTGACCCGCCAGGTCCAGCAGCGGCCCGCCGGAGTTGCCGGGGTTGATGGCCGCGTCGGTCTGGATGGCGTTGATGTAGCTCAGGCTCGCCGGGTCGTTGCCGGCCACGACCGGACGGTCCAGCGCGGAGACGATCCCGCTGGTCACCGTGTTGTCCAGACCGAGGGGGGCCCCGACCGCGATGACGCTCTGGCCCACCTGCACCTGGTCGGAGTCCGCGAAGGTCAGGGGGACCAGGTCGGTGCGGTCCACCTTGAGGACCGCGATGTCGTAGGCGGCGTCGGAGCCGACGACCTCGGCAGGCAGCGGCTCGTGGCCCGGCAGCTGGACGGTGACCTGCTCCCCCTCGCCGGCCGCGTCGATGACGTGGTGGTTGGTGAGGACGTAGCCGTCGGCGCGGATGACGAACCCCGAACCCTGCCCGGTGGCCCCGTCCTCGCCGACCGAGATCAGCGCGACGCTGGGCAGGACCGCGCGGGACAACGCCGGGATGGACGCCTGACCCTCCGCGGCCGCCGGCGCGACCACGGGGGTCGCCTCCCGCACCACCGGGGCCTGCGGCTCCTCGGCGGTGAGCTGCTGGGCCAGCACCCCGCCCCCCAGGCCACCCAGCAGGCCGGCCAGCCCGGCGGCGGCGACGACCGGCAGCATCCGCGGTCGGCGGCCGGCCCGCGTCGTGGTCGGCGGGGGCGCGGGGGACGACCACGGCACGGGCTCGGTGCGGTCGAGGGGCAGGCCCTGGGTGGGATCGGTCATGGGGTCAGATTCTGCCAAGCCGGGGCAGGTGGGGTGCCACCGGTCACCCGAGGACGGGCGAGGGCCGGCGCATCGGGGCGGAGGCCCCGGTGGGCCGGGGCTGCGGGCGCCGGTGCTCGAGCGAGGAGCGCAGCATGGCCCGGCCACGGTGGATCCGGGAGCGGACGGTCCCCATCTTCACCCCGAGGGTCTGCGCGACCTCCTGGTAGGAGTAGCCCTCGATGTCGGCCAGCACGACGGCGGCGCGGAACTGCGGCGGCAGGGCTGCGAGCGCGTCCTGGACGTCCTGGTCCAGGTGCGTCATCGCGTAGACCGCCTCGGGATCGCTCCAGGGGGCCCGCAGCGGGAGCCGGGCGGCGAGCTCGTCGGTGAGGGCGTCGAACCGGATCCGCTGGCGGCGGCGCATCTTGTCCAGGAAGAGGTTGGTGGTGATGCGGTGCAGCCACCCCTCGAACGTGCCGGGACGGTAGCTGTCGATCGAGCGGAAGACGCGCACGAAGACGTCCTGGGTGAGGTCCTCGGCCTCGTGCGGGTCCCCGGTGAGCCGGTAGGCGAGCCGGTAGACGCGCGGCGAGTGCTCCCGGACGATCTCCTCCCACGTGGGCGGGACCCACTCCTGCTCGGTCATGGCGACCACCCTGGCAGGTCTGACTGGGAGCAGGCTGGGCCGCGGCAGGGCGATAGGCTGACGACATGCCAGCACCCAAGGCCTCCTCGCTGTCCTACGCCGAGGACTTCATCACCCCGCACCCCGTCATCGAGCAGGCCCAGCGCCGCGGCGAGGAGCTGGGCGCCTCGCCGGTGGGCAACGGCGCCGGCGCGGTGCTGCGGATGCTCGCCGCCGCCATCTCGGCCCGGCACGTGGTCGAGGTGGGCACGGGGGCGGGCAGCTCGGGCCTCTGGCTGTTGCAGGGGATGCCCCGCGACGGCATCCTCACCACGATCGACGCGGACCCCGAGCACCAGCGCGCGGCGCGGGAGGCCTACGCCGCGGCGGGCATCCCCACCCAGCGGACCAGGGTGATCAGCGGGGACGCCGCGTCGGTGCTGGGGCGGCTCACCGACGGCGCCTACGACATGGTCGTCGTGGACGCGGACAAGGAGTCCTACCCCGTCTACGTCCGCGAGGCCGTGCGTCTCCTGCGTCCCGGTGGCGTCCTGGCGCTGGACAACATGCTGTGGCACGACCGCGTCGCCGACCCCGCGGCCCGCGACGAGACGACGACGCTGCTGCGCGACCTGGGCAAGGAGCTGCGCGACGACGACCGCCTCGTCCCGGCGCTGCTGCCGACCGGTGACGGGCTGCTCCTCGCCGTCCGTCGCTGACCCGGGACGCGAGAAGCCCCCCGGGCCGACGGCCAGGGGGGCTTCGCGCACGAGGGAGGCACCTCGCTCAGCCGAGGCACTCCTTGATAGCGTCGCCCAGGGCGCCCGCCTCCTCGGCGTTCATCTCGACGACGAGACGTCCACCACCCTCGAGCGGCATGCGCAGGACGATGCCGCGCCCTTCCTTGGTGACTTCCAGCGGACCGTCACCGGTGCGAGGCTTCATTGCTGCCATGGGTTGCCCTTCCGTGTGGCGCGGCCAAGACCGCTTCCTGCCACGGTCGTGGCAGGCGTAACTCCCGCAATTATCCCCCACCCGGGGGGTGCTCGCACAATCGGGTAGAGCCGGCTCGGGCAGACTGGGCACGTGCACGCCCGCTCCGCCGTCGTCGACCTCTACGGCGACCACCTGCGCCGACGCGGGTGGTGGGCCCCGGTGTCGGCGGTGGTGGCGCTGTCGGCCACCGTGGGCGTCCGTCCGCCCGCGGCACGGACCGCGATCAGCCGCCTGGTGGCCCAGGGCTGGCTGACGGCCGACCCCCGGGCCGCCGGGCGCGGGTATGCCGCGAGCGCGGCGGCGCAGGACCGCTGGGACCTGGCCCACGCCCGCGTCTACGCGGCCGGTCCGGGCCCCTGGGACGGCCGGTGGCACGTCGTCCACGTCGACGCGGGCGGGGAGCGCCGGCGGCGGGACCAGGTGGGCACCACCCTGTCCTACCTGGGGTACGGCCGGCTGGGTGGTGGCACGTGGGTGAGTCCCCGGCCCAGCCCGGAGCTCGCGGCCTCGCTGGACCGGCTCGGGGCCCGGTGGACCGCCGTCCACGGCGCCCTGGACGCCCCGTCCGAGGCTCCCGCCCTGGCGGCCCAGGTGTGGGACCTGTCCTCGCTGGGTTCCGCCTACGCCCGCTTCGAGGACCTGGGGGTCCGGGCGGCGGACGAGGGTGCCGCCGACGCGAGGAGCGCCTACGCGGCCCGCACCCGCCTGGTGCACGAGTGGCGCCGGTTCCTCTTCCTGGACCCTGACCTGCCGGCCGCGGTCCTGCCCTCCGACTGGGCCGGGCACCGGGCCCGCCAGGTCTTCCTCGCCACGGCGGCGACCCTCGCGCCGGCCGCGGACCGCTTCGTCGAGCTCACCCTCGCCGCCTCCGCCCCGGCGCCAGGGCGGAGCTCCTCCGCCACCTCTGCGCGGCTGGACTAGATTCGCCCCATGAGCCCTGAGACCGACCCCGTCCTCGTCGACCGTGCCGCGGGTGTGGCCACCGTGACGTTCAACCGTCCCGAGGCCATGAACGCCCTCGACGTGGCGACCAAGGAGGCGCTGCTCGCCGCCCTGCGCGACGTCGCCGCCGACCCCGAGGTGCGGTGCGTGGTGCTCACCGGCACCGGTCGTGCCTTCTGCGTCGGTCAGGACCTCAAGGAGCACATCGGGCTGCTCGCCGAGGACGCCGAGGCCCTGTGGCGGACGGTGGCCGAGCACTACAACCCGGTCGTCGAGCTCATCGCGACGATGGACAAGCCCGTCGTGGCCGCGCTCAACGGCGTGGCGGCGGGGGCGGGGGCCGCGTTCGCCTTCGCCGCCGACCTGCGCTACCTGGCCGACACGGCCGGGGTCAACCTCGCCTTCACCGGGATCGCCCTGTCCTGCGACTCCGGGACGTCCTGGTCCCTCCCCCGGCTGGTTGGGACGGCCAAGGCCAAGGAGCTGCTGCTCTTCCCCCGCACCGTCCGCGCGCAGGAGTGCCTGGAGCTGGGCCTGGCCACGGAGGTCGTGCCGGCGGACCAGCTCGCCGACCGGGTCGCGGAGGTGGCCCGGTCGCTGGCCGAGGGTCCCACCGCCGCCTACGGGTCGGTCCGGCGCGCCGTGGCCTTCGCGGCCGGGCACGGTCTGGCCGACGCCCTGGACCTGGAGGAGGAGCTGATGACCCGGACGGGGACCAGCCAGGACCACCGCATCGCGGTCGACGCCTTCCTCGCCAAGGAGCGCCCGAGGTTCACCGGTCGGTGACCTCGGTCAGGCCGGGACAGGGGGCGTGTGCCCCCTCCCGGTCACGGCGGGTAGTCGCTCGGGGGCACGAACATGAAGAGGTACCAGCTCCACCACACCTGCCAGGCGATCATCAGGGCGGCGAGCACCACCGTGCGCGTCGTGAGCAGCCATCCGGGCTGGTCACCGCCGGGCCTGGTGCCGGGCCGCCAGCCGCCCCCGACCATGAGCACGTAGAGCGGGAACAGCAGCATGAGGTAGCGGTAGATGCTCGTCCACGGGTCGAGGGCCGCGAAGAGGTAGAGGGCGTAGCCCAGGCACCAGGTGCGCATCGCGGTGCCCAGACCGGCTGCCCACGGTCCGACCACGGCGGCGACCAGCAGCAGCAACGACAGGGCCAGCACGACGGGGCCGGTGACGTCCCCCCACAGCCACTGGGCCCGCTCGATCGAGGGCAGGAAGGGCCGGACCTCCTCGCCGTTCCGCCACGCCGACATGGTGAGGGTGTAGGCGTCGGGCACGCCGGTGCGCCACCAGGCGATGGCCGGCCACACCAGCCCGGCCAGGCCGCAGCCGACCAGGGAGGCGAGCATGCCGGCCGTCTCTGCGGGCCGGAGCGGGTCGCTCCGCCGCCGACGCCAGCGCGCGACCACGCACACCAGCGCCACCAGCCCGAGCGGGAGCGCGACCGGACGCGCGAGCCCCGTCAGCAGCGCCACCGCGCCCGCGGCGAACCATCGCTCACGCACGAGCAGCCACAGCACGGCGGCCAGGAGCAGCAGGGCCAGCGACTCGGTGTAGGCGACCTGGAAGGTCGGCGAGCTGGGGAAGCTCCCCAGCAGCGCGACGCCGCCGAGGGCCGCCGCGGTGCCGACCTTCTCCCGCAGCAGGCCGGCGACCAGCACCGCGGCGGCATACCCCAGGACGACGGCGACCAGGGTGCCGGCGACCGAGAACGGCCACCCCGTGAGGGCCATGACCCCCCGGGCGAGCATCGGGAAGATCGGGTAGAAGGCCCAGGGGTTCTGCCGGACCTGCCCGTCGGGGCCGGTGGGGAGCTCCTGGGGGTACCCCTGCGTCGCGATCCGCTCGTACCACTGCCCGTCCCAGAGCGTCGCGAACTGGAAGTACACGGGCACGTCGGGCTCGTCGTAGACCACCGGGTCCTGGTGGTGGGAGGCCAGCTGCTGCAGGATGACCGCGCTCACGGCACGCAGGAGGGTCCACAGCAGCAGGACCGCGAGCACGAACCGACCGTCGAGCACCCGACGGGCGGCGGGGGCGGACGGGCGGGGGCGAGCGGTGACGGCGGGGGCCGTCATGAGGTGAGGCGGACGCCGGCCACCCTCGCGCCGGACCGCGAGGCCCCCGCGCGGAAGCAGCCGACCAGGTGGTCGTCGACCAGACCGCACGCCTGCATCGCGGCATACATGGTGGTGGGTCCGACCTGCACGAAGCCTGCCTTGCGCAGCCGCTTGGAGAGCAGCTCGGACTCCGGGGTCTGGCTCGGGACGTCGGTGAAACGGTGCGGACGGGGGGTGGGGTCGGGCGCGTGCGTCCAGAGGAGCTCCTCCAGGCCGCCCGCGTCGCGCAGCGCCAGGGTGGCCCGGGCGTTCTGGATCGTCGCCTCGATCTTGCGACGGTTGCGGACGATGGACTCGTCCTCCACGAGGCGCTCGACGTCGGCGAGCGTGAACTCGGCCACCGACTCGGGGTCGAAGCCGGCGAAGGCCTGCCGGAAGGCCGGCCGCTTGCGCAGGATGACGAGCCAGGACAGGCCCGCCTGGAACCCCTCCAGGCACAGCCGCTCGAACAGGGCCGCCTCGCCGTGCACCGGCTTGCCCCACTCGCGGTCGTGGTAGTCGCGGTAGTCGGCGTGGGCCAGGCCGGGCCAGGCGCACCGGGCGACACCGTCCGGGCCCACCACCAGGTCGGGGTGGTGCGGGGTGGTGCTCGTCATCGACCGCCTCCTCCCACGCTCCCGACGCGCGGGGAGGGAGCGGTCCCCGGGGGGACGTCCGGCCCCGGCTCCTGCCGCAGGCGCGCGATCTCCGCGTCCCGTGCGGACAGCTCGTCGGCGAGCCGGGCCAGGGCCAGGTCGACCTGCTCCATCCGGTAGCCGCGGACGGCCTGGTCGAACCGGAGGTCGTGCACCTGGTCGGCACCGACGGGGCCCTCGGCCAGCGGCTGCGCCGACTGGGTGCCGACCGGGGCGGCCACACCGGGCACGTCGAGGCGCGCCACGGCCCAGGCCGCGACGGCACCGAGCAGCAGCACGGCGAGCGCCACACCGAGGATGATCACGGCTCCGATCCTCGCACGTGGTCCTCGCCGGACGAAGCCCGACCCACCGGGCCTGGACCCTCCCCCGCCCTCGCCTCGCGGTGCGCGCGGATCCAGGCGACCGCCTCCTCCACGTCGTCGGTGACCCGCAGCAGGTCGACGTCGTCGGGTCCGATCATCCCCTCGGCCACCAGCGTCTCCCTCACCCAGCCGAGCAACGGGCCCCAGAAGTCCCGTCCGAGCAGGGCGATGGGGAAGTGGGTGATCTTCCCGGTCTGGATGAGGGTGACCGCCTCGAAGAGCTCGTCCAGGGTGCCGACCCCACCGGGCAGCACCACGAATCCCTCGGCGTACTTGACGAACATCGTCTTGCGCACGAAGAAGTAGCGGAAGTCGATCCCGAGCGTGACGTGCGGGTTCAGCCCGCTCTCGAAGGGCAGCTCGATCCCCAGGCCCACCGACACCCCGCCCGCCTCGGCGGCGCCCTTGTTGGCGGCCTCCATCACACCCGGCCCGCCGCCGGTGATCACGGCGTACCCACTCTCCACCAGGGCGCGGCCCACCGCCTCGGCCTGGGCGTAGACCGGGTGGCCGGGCGCCGTGCGTGCCGAGCCGAAGACCGAGACGGCCGGACCGAGCTCGGCCAGCGCGCCGAAGCCCTCGACGAACTCGGCCTGGATGCGCATGACCCGCCAGGGGTCGGAGTGCACCCAGTCGCTCGGACCGCGCCGGTCCAGGAGCCGCTGGTCGGTCGTGGTGCGCGGGACCTGCGCCCCGCGGAGGGTGACGGGGCCCTGGTGGTGGGTGGGTCGGCTCACGGGGCGACCTTACGTGAGGGTGCCGGGAACGCCGAACGGCCAGGGGCCGGGACCCCTGGCCGTCCCGGGTGTCCGGCCCTGCCGCCCGGTCTCAGGCGCGCTGGGCGACGGGGGTGTAGTCGCGGGCCTCGGAGCCGGTGTAGATCTGACGCGGCCGGCCGATCTTGGTCACGGGGTCGGTGATCATCTCGCGGTACTGCGCGATCCATCCCGGCAGCCGGCCCAGCGCGAAGAGCACCGTGAACATGTCGGAGGGGAAGCCCAGCGACTCGTAGATGAGGCCGGTGTAGAAGTCGACGTTGGGGTAGAGCTTGCGCTCCACGAAGTAGTCGTCCTCGAGGGCGTGCTCCTCGAGCTGCATCGCCAGCTCGAGCAGCTCGTTGGAGCCGGCCTTCTCGAACATCTCGTGGGCCGTCTTCTTGACGATGGCCGCACGCGGGTCGTAGTTCTTGTAGACCCGGTGGCCGAAGCCCATGAGCTTGACGCCGTCCTCCTTGTCCTTGACCTTGCGGACGAACTCCTTGACGTCACCGCCCTCGGCCCGGATCTTCTCCAGCATGGCCAGGACGGCGCTGTTGGCGCCGCCGTGCAGCGGGCCGGAGAGCGCGTGGATCCCGGCCGAGATGGCCGCGAACATGTTGGCCTCGGAGGAGCCCACGAGGCGCACGGTCGAGGTCGAGCAGTTCTGCTCGTGGTCGGCGTGCAGGATGAACAGCTGGTCCAGGGCGCGGGCCACGGCCGGGTCGAGCTCGAAGTCCTCCGTGGGCTGACCGAAGGTCATCCACAGGAAGTTCTCGACCAGGTTGTAGTCGTTGTTGGGGTAGAGCAGCGACTTGCCCTGGCTCTTGCGGAAGGCGTAGGAGGCGATGGTGGGCAGCTTGGCCATGAGCCGGACCGTGCTCAGGTCGCGCGCCGCGGCGTCATGCGGGTTGAGGTTGTCCTGGTAGAAGGTGCCGAGCGCGGAGACCGCGGAGGCCAGGACGGACATCGGGTGGGCGTCGCGGTGGAAGCCGTCGAAGAACTGCTTCATGTCCTCCACGAGCAGGGTGTGCCGCCGCAACGTCTGGTCGAACTCCTCGAGCTCGGTCGCCGAGGGCAGCTCCCCGTGGATGAGCAGGTAGCTGGTCTCCAGGAAGGTCGAGTGCTCGGCCAGCTGCTCGATGGGGTAGCCGCGGTAGCGCAGGATCCCGGCGTCGCCGTCGATGTAGGTGATCTCCGAGGAGCAGGAGGCGGTGTTGACGAAGCCCACATCGAGGGTGACGTCCCCCGTGGACTTCAGCAGGGAGCTGATGTCCAGGCCGTCGTTGCCCTCGACGGCAGGGACCACCGGCAGGGACAGCTCGGTGTCCTTGTGCGTGAGGGTGGCAGCGGCGGTCTGGTTCGTGTCTGTCATCAGCTGGGTCCTCCGGGGATGTGGGGGGCGGGCGGGCGGATCACTCGTCGTGCGACTGCGGTGGCAGCGCGGCCACGATGGGGTGGTCCTTGGGGATCATGCCCATCTTGGCGGCGCCACCGGGGCTGCCGAGGTCATCGAAGAACTCGACGTTCGCCTTGTAGTACTCCGCCCACTCCTCCGGGACGTCGTCCTCGTAGTAGATCGCCTCCACCGGGCACACCGGCTCGCAGGCACCGCAGTCGACGCACTCGTCGGGGTGGATGTAGAGCGAGCGCTCACCCTCGTAGATGCAGTCGACCGGACACTCCTCGATGCAGGCCTTGTCCTTGAGGTCCACACAGGGCTGGGCGATCACGTACGTCATGAGCACAGAGTATGCGCCAGCGGGGCGATCGTCCGCACCGGGTGGGGCGGGCGGACCGGCCCGTCCGGCCGCCCGCGCAGGTCGGCCCGGTCAGGGACCCTGGGCCTCGGGGTGCGTGCAGGTGATCTCGTCCGACGGCTTGTAGGTGGTGGTGAACTCGTCCCGCCCCACCTCGACGCCGCCCTGGAGCAGGATGCGCACGTTGGTGATGGTGAAGCCGTCCTGGGGGGTCTGCGGCACGCAGTCGGGGCTGTCGTCCTCGGCCGCCTCCTCGGTCGTGACGTCCCGGCGCTCCCCGTCGTAGGTCTGCACGTCGTACTGCCGCTGCCCGAGGAAGGTCGCGTTCAGGGTGTCGCCCTCCACCCACGAGCGCACCACGATGGGCGTGCTCGTGTCGTTGGTCCACAGGTTGTCGATGACCGGGACCGCGATCGTCGCCTCCCGCCCGGCGGGGTAGCGGGGGATGTAGAAGGAGTGCGGGGTGTGGGCGTCCAGCTGCACCCCGGAGAACCAGGCGGCATTAAAGACCACCGTGGAGATCTGCGACAGGCCCCCGCCGAGGCCCTGCACGAGGCGGCCGTCGATGATGACCGGCGCCTCGACATACCCGCTCTCCTCGCTGATCTCGCCGAGGGCGGCGGCCAGGCTGAACTGCTCGCCCGGCATGACCACCGTGCCGTCGATGTTGGCGGCGCCGGCCGTGAGGTTGGCGGTCCTGGCCTCGTTGCCGGGGTAGGTGGGGAAGACGGAGGAGAAGGTGGCCATGGGGCTGAAGGACCAGCCCTGCGCCACGGACGTGGGGATCTCCGGCTCCACGGTGGTGACCTCGACCTCGACCGTGCGCCCCTCCCCCTCGGCCGCGAGCGCCGCCTCCACCGCCTCGGCGAGCCCGTCGGTCTCCACGGCGTGCCCGACGCGCGAGGGCACGATCTCCACCCGGTCGCCGTCGAGCCGGACGGTGGCGTCGCGGGGACCGGCCTCCAGCTGCCCCAGGTCCTGGCGGACCCGGCTGACGAGCGCCTCCCCGTCCAGGGTCAGGGACAGGGTGTGGTCCGGCCCCACCTCGACGTCGAGCAGCTCGCGCAGGTCACGCTCCCCCAGCTCCGCGGTGGCGCTCCGCTCGTCCTCCCCCTCGCCCCGCGTCGCGGTCACCAGGACCGGCTCCGCCAGCGCAGGCTCCAGCTCCTCGCCCGTGAACCGGTCGATCTCCGCGGCCGTCAGCAGCGGCGGCACGCTCGTGGCGGCGCCGGTCACCTCCCGCTCCCGGGGTGCGGACTCCTGCTCGTCCCAGACCTGGTCGGCCCAGGCCCCGGCCACCTCCTCGGCCGTCGTCGCGACGTCCAGCCGGCGACCCTCGAGCGAGTCGACGACCTGCACCCCCTCGTCGGTGAGGCTGACCTCCCCCTCGACCGGATCGGTGTCGTAGTCCTCGGCGAGCGCCGCGAGCGCAGCCTCCAGGCCCGGACGGTCCACGGACCCGATGACGGGCAGCTCGCGCGGCGTCCCGGCGACGTGCGACCAGAGCACCCGCGGGTCGAAGGACAGCCCGGTGGTGCCGTCGAGCGTGGCCTCCAGGTCCAGACCCAGACCGGCCTGCTCCGGCACGAGCTCCAGGCGGGACGGTGCGGCCTCCTCCTCCTGCTGCTCCCGGTCGTCGGCGGGGGTCGGGGCGACCACCACGAGAAGGGGATCGCTCGTGCGCCCAGCGAGCTCGCGGGCCAGCTCCGCGGTGGCGGCCTCCCGGGTGAGTCCCCCGACGTCGACCCCGGCGACGCTCAGACCGGCGGGCGGGCGGTCCTGGAAGTAGAACGCGACGAGCACGTAGGCGGCGCCCAGGACGAGGACGGCGACCACCATCCGGAGCAGGGCCGACCCCCAGCCGGTGCCGGCGCGCGGCTCCTCCGGCAGCCCGGACGAGCGACCCGCGGCATCGGTCATCGGCAGTCCTTCCTCGTCCTTCCGGTGCTGGGGCGCGGCCTCGACGGCACCCGGACCCGAGCGTCCCTGCCGGCCCGTCAGCGCAGCTCCTCGAACCGCCCACGGTAGTGCACGAGGGCGGGTTCCTCCGTGGGAAACGCCCGCAGCCCGACGACCTCACCGAGCACCAGGACGTGGTCGCCCGCCTCCTGCAGCGACCAGGGTCGGCACTCGAAGGTGGCCAGGGCCCCGTCGACGAGGGCGACGCCCGTGACGGGGCCCGGGGCGTGCGGGACGTTGGCCAGCTGCCCGTGGAGGGGGCGGCCGTGCTCGGCCAGCCAGGTCGCGACCCCCCCGCTGCCGGGCGGTCAGCACGCTGATGCCCAGCGGCCCACCCTCCTGGACCCCCTCCAGCACCCGGGCCTCGGCGTGCAGGCTCACCAGCAGCAGGAGCGGGTCGAGGGAGATGCTGGTCAGCGAGTCGACCGTCATGGCGACGTCCTGGCCGCGGAGGCGGGACGAGGCGACGGCGACGCCGGAGGCGAACCGACCCATCGCCTGCCGGTAGGCCGCGGGGTCCACCTCGGGCGGGTCGTCCGCCCGCTCGCTGCCGGTGCTCACGGTGCGGGCACCCCCTGGGCGTGGACGAGCTGCTCGCGGACGTCGGGCCACCGGGCGTAGCCCTCCCGACCGGACAGCCGGGCAGCGACGTCGTTGGACAGGGCGTACCAGCCGTCGTGCACGGTCACCTGGGTGGGGTGCTCCCGCAGCGCCCGCACCTGCCGGTCCCGGGCGGCCGGGTCCAGCACCGCGTGGGTGACCAGTGCGTCGTCGACCACGCTCGGGGGGTAGGGCGCGTCCGGCGCAGGGACCGTGGCCACGCCGCCGGCCGGGCCGACCGTGCCGGGGGCCACGTGCTGACGCAGCCAGCTCCGGTCCTCCTCCGCCCAGGAACGCGGGGTGAGGGCGACGAAGAGGGCCGTGCCGCCTCCCAGCAGCTCCACGGCGGCGGCGGTGACCCGGTGGGCCTGCACGTGGTCGGGATGCCCGTAACCACCCCACGGGTCGTAGGTGATCACCACGTCGGGGTCGAGGTCCGCGAGCAGCCCGGCCAGGACGGCCGCGGCCTCCGCCACCGGCGCCGCGGCGAACGCGCGGGGGTGGCCGGCGGCCCGTGACCCGGCCATGCCGCTGTCCCGCCAGCGCGGCACCGTCCCGCCGAGGAAGTGGTGGTGCACGCCGAGCGCGGCGGTCGCCGCGGCCAGCTCACCGCGGCGGTGGCCTGCCAGGGCCTCGGTCCCCTCCAGGTGGGCGAGCCCGGGCGTGATCACCTCGCCCTCCTCCCCCAGCGTGCAGGTGACGACGTGCACCTCGTCGCCGGCCTCGACGTGGTGGGCCAGCGCGACCCCGGTGGCCAGCGTCTCGTCGTCGGGGTGGGCGTGGACGGCGACCAGACGCAGCGGCCGCCGGTCCGGGATCGTCAGGCCGTCGCGCAGGCCGGGCCGCGCCGGGCGCGACCCGGTCCCACTGGACCTGCCCCCGGCGGACCCGGTCACGTCGCGCCCGCGCGCGCTCGTCCCGACCACGCCGCCTACCCCTGGTTCTTGGCCCGCGACGCCGCCCTCGCCCGCAGGTTCTGGTCCAGGATCACCTTGCGCACACGCACCGCCTCGGGGGTGACCTCGACGCACTCGTCCTCGCGGCAGAACTCCAGGCTCTGCTCGAGGGAGAGCAGGCGCGGCGGCACGAGCCGCTCCAGGACGTCGGCCCCGGCGGACCGGACGTTCGTGAGCTTGCGCTCCCGGGTGATGTTGACGTCCATGTCGTCGGCCCGGGAGTTCTCGCCGACGATCATGCCCTCGTAGACCTCGGTCGCGGGCTCCACGAAGAGGGTGCCCCGCTCCTGCAGATTGAACATGGCGTAGGACGTCGCCACCCCGGTGCGGTCGGAGACCAGCGATCCGGACTGCCGGGTGCGGATCTCCCCGAACCACGGGGCGTAGCCGTCGAAGACGTGGTGGGCGATGCCGGTGCCCCGGGTCTCGGTGAGGAACTCGGTCCGGAAGCCGATGAGCCCGCGGGAGGGCACGACATACTCCATCCGCACCCAGCCCGTGCCGTGGTTGGTCATCTGCTCCATGCGGCCCTTGCGGGCGGCCATGAGCTGGGTGATCGTGCCGAGGTGCTCCTCGGGCGCGTCGATCGTCAGCCGCTCGACCGGCTCCTGGACCTTGCCGTCGACCTCCTTGGTGACGACCTGGGGCTTGCCGACGGTGAGCTCAAAGCCCTCGCGCCGCATCTGCTCCACGAGGATGGCCAGCGCCAGCTCGCCACGACCCTGGACCTCCCAGGCGTCGGGACGCTCGGTCGGCAGGACCCGCAACGAGACGTTGCCGACCAGCTCCTTGTCCAGCCGGTCCTTGACCAGCCGGGCCGTGACCTTGGTGCCCTTCGCCCGCCCCGCGAGCGGGCTGGTGTTGGTCCCGATGGTCATCGAGATGGCGGGCTCGTCGACGGTGATGAGGGGCAGCGGCACGGGGGTCTCGGGGTCGGCGAGGGTCTCGCCGATGGTGATCTCGGGGATGCCGGCGATCGCGATGATGTCACCGGGCCCGGCCACCTCGGCCGGCTGGCGCTCCAGCGCCTCGGTCAGCAGCAGCTCGGTGATCTTGACCCGCTGCACCGAGCCGTCACGTCGGCACCACGCCACCTGCTGGCCCTTGCGGATCTCGCCCTCGTGCACCCGGCACAGGGCCAGCCGCCCGAGGAAGGGGCTGGAGTCGAGGTTCGTGACGTGAGCCTGCAGGGGTGCGCCCGGGGTGTAGACGGGTGCGGGCACCGTCTGCAGGATCGTGGCGAAGAGCGGCTCGAGGTCGGGGTGGTCAGGCATCCCCCCGTCGGTCGGGGGGGTCAGGCTGGCGCGGCCGGCCTTGGCCGAGGCGTAGACGACCGGGAAGTCCAGGGCCTCCTCGACCCGCTCGGGGTCGTGGTCGTCCAGCAGGTCCATGAACAGCGCGTAGACCTCGTCCACGACCTCGGCGATCCGGCTGTCGGGACGGTCCACCTTGTTGATGCAGAGCACGACGGGCTTGTGCGCGGCCAGCGCCTTGCGCAGGACGAAGCGGGTCTGCGGGAGCGGACCCTCGGAGGCGTCCACGAGCAGGACCACCCCGTCGACCATGGACAGGCCTCGCTCGACCTCGCCGCCGAAGTCGGCGTGACCGGGGGTGTCGATGATGTTGATCGTCATCCCGTCGGCCGGGGCGTGCGCGCCGGCGTAGTGGATGGCCGTGTTCTTGGCGAGGATCGTGATCCCCTTCTCACGCTCCAGGTCGCCGGAGTCCATGACGCGCTCGACCTCGGTGCCCTCCTTCTGGTGGCCGGCAAAGGCGCCGCCCTGGGTGAGCATGGCGTCGACGAGGGTGGTCTTGCCGTGGTCGACGTGGGCGACGATCGCCACGTTACGGATGTCCTCGCGGCGGGCGGTGGGCACGCCGGAGGCGGTGTCGTTCGAAGGCATAACCTCCAGTGTCGCAGGTGCGGGGCGATGCTCAGGTATGCAGCAGCCCGCGCAGGTGCTCCACGATCGGGAGGTCGGCGCTCAGCCAGGGGACCTCGGACAGCTCCGGTGCCGCCAGCCAGCGCAGCAGGTCGTGGTCCTCCAGGGGCTTCGGCTCCGGCTGCCCGGGCAGGGCGACCGCCCACCACAGGTGCATGACGGCGGCGCCGGACAACGGCCAGGGCCCCCCGACCCGCTCCCCCAGCTCGACCTCGACCCCCAGCTCCTCGCGGACCTCGCGCACGGCCGCCGCCGCCGGCTCCTCCCCCGGCTCGACCTTGCCCCCGGGGAACTCCCAGCCCCCGGCCACCGACGGCGGCTCGGTGCGGCGGGCGGACAGGACCCTGGTGGGGCGGTCGAGGTCGTCGACGAGGGCCACGGCGGCGACGACCACCGGTGCGGGAGGCTGCGGGTGCTGCATGCCCCCATCCTGCCCGGAGAGACGCGTGGACCTCCCTGTCGTCGCAGATCACGGTCCCGTCACGACTTGGCGCGCCCTCTTCCCATCCGGCCCGCCGTGTGGTGGGCTTCCTCCGTGCCGGACCGACCTGCCGTCCGGCGACCACCTGTAGGAGGCACGATGAAGAACCGCAAGGTCGGAGCGCTGGCGACCGCCGCCGCGCTCGCCCTGGTCCTCACGTCCTGCGCCAACTCGGCGCGTGACACGGACGACCCGGCTGAGGCCGACAACGGCGGCGACGCCACCCAGACCGAGGGTGCCGGTGACGAGGCACCCGCCGGCGACGCCACCTTCGTCTTCGGCGCCGCGGGCGCCCCGACGACGTTCGACCCGTTCTACGCCAGTGACGGTGAGACCTTCCGCGTCACCCGCCAGATCTTCCAGAACCTCATCGGCATCGAGGAGGGCGGCACCGAGGCCGTCCCCGAGCTCGCCACCAGCTGGGAGAGCGAGGACGGCCTGACCTGGACCTTCGAGCTCCAGGAGGGCGTCACCTTCCACGACGGCACCCCCATGGACGCCGAGGCCGTGTGCGCCAACTTCGAGCGCTGGGCCGACCAGAACGAGGCGGGCCAGAGCCCGTCCGGCGCCTACTACTACGGCAACGACTTCGGCTTCGGCGAGGACTCGCTCTACGAGTCCTGCGAGGCCACCGACGACCTC